>JANXUT010000079.1 GCA_025356075.1 Pseudomonadota bacterium
CGAGGGACTGCATCTCGGCTTCCGTCAGCGCCTCGGCACCGAGCACGACGCCCGCGGGATTGCCCGCGAACAGCGCTTGCGTAAACACATCGATCTGGAACACCTTGATGGTGCGCTTGGGCATGGACCTCGGAGCCTCGAACTGACGACGCGCAGAGTTTACCAGTCCGCGGTTCTGGCAGGTGGGTGGCCCGCGGGCGGCCGGTGCGCGGTGCTCGCCGGGCGGGCGCGCGGCGGCACGTTCCCACCGCCTCGGCCGGGGCGGCGCCCGTGA
Organism: Pseudomonadota bacterium; assembly: GCA_025356075.1. Lineage (GTDB taxonomy): Bacteria > Pseudomonadota > Gammaproteobacteria > Steroidobacterales > Steroidobacteraceae > CAIKZZ01. The sequence goes on from JANXUT010000079.1 coordinate 275, forward strand.
CCCTCGCGGGCCTCCTCGCCGCCGTCGGCGCCGCCGTCGGCGCCACCACGCCGCTCGAGGCGGTGGCGGCGATCCTCGGCATCGCCTACGTGGTGCTCATGATTGGCCAGCACCGCGCCTGTTGGATCGCCGGCGGCATCAGCACGGCCGTCTACCTGCTCCTGTTTGCGCGCGCCGGCCTCTACATGCAGTCGGGACTGCAGGCGTATTACGTTTTGGTTGCGGTCTACGGCTGGTGGGCGTGGCGCGGCAAGGAGCAGGGGAGCGAACTTGCGGTGTCCCGCGCCGCCTGGCGGCTGCAGCTCGCCGGCCTCGCGGCGGTGCTCCTCGTGGGCGCGCTCAATGGCGCCTGGCTCGCGCGCTCGACCCACTCGTCCGAGCCCTACCTCGATTCGCTGTCGACCTGGGCGAGCGTGTTCGCGACCTGGCTCGCCGCGCGCAAGAAGATCGACAACTGGGTGTGGTGGTTCCTGGTCGATGCGCTGATCGCCTACCTCTGCTGGCTGCACGAACTGTATGCAGCCATGATTCCTTACATCCTGTACCTTGCGCTGGTGATCATCGGCTGGCGTAGCTGGAATGCGGACATGAAACGGACCGGGACGGAGCCTGCGAGCGGGATCGCCGCGTGATCGTCACGCCCGAGGCAAGCGCCACGGCGGTACTCAAGGGCTTCGCGGCCGGACGCGCGGCACTTGCCGCGGGATTTCGCGGGGTCGTGTTGGCCGGCGGCCTCGAGAATTCAAGCTACCGCGTGACATCGACGGTCGGCGACTGGGTGGTGAGGATCGCCGGCGCCCGCGATGCCCGCTTTGCGATCAACCGGGTGGCCGAGCAGCAGGCGCATTCTTTCGCCGCCGCGGCGGGATTCGCGCCCGGCATCGTCCACGCCGATCCCGCGCGCGGCATCCTGGTCAGCGAATACCTGGACGGCGCTGTGTGGAGCCGTGCGCAGGCACGCACCCCCGAGCGCATCCGGCTGCTCGGCGCGCGCCTCGCGGAGCTGCACGCGCTCGAGTCGCCGCGCAACGTCAGGCGGATCAACGTGCACGACGTGCTCGCGCACTACCTCGAGCTGCCGGCGACCGGCGTGACGCCCGTCTCGCGCGAGGACATCGGCGCACGCCTGCGCTGGTCGCTCGCGACCTACCGTGCGCCGCCCTCGGCGCTCTGCCACAACGACCTGCACCACCTGAACCTGCTCGGCACGGCGCCGCTCAAGTTCGTCGACTGGGAATACGCGGGCGTCGGTGATCCGATCTTCGAGCTCGCGGCGGTCATCGGTTACCACGACTTCGACCTCGACCAGCGCGAGGCGCTGCTCGATGCGCACGGCGGGGGCTTCGCGCCCGCGCACGTGACGCGGATGTGCCTGGTGTTCGATTGCCTGCACGCGCTCTGGCTGGATGCCGCCGGCGGCTGGGATTCGCTCGGCGAGGAGCGCAGGGCCCTGCTCCTCGCGCGGCTCACGATCGATCCCGCCGAGCGGCGGCGCTAGCGCCGGCGGCGTCCCGGCGCCGGTGGGGCGCGGGTTGCAAGCCGGTCTGTTGCGCCGCAATAATATGGGGTTGAAACCGAGGGCGGCGCCGCGATGCCGCGGACGCGAGAGCCCTCGCTGCGGGAGTCACAAGAAGCATGGCTGAACTCGTCATCGTCGACCGCTACGGCAAGGAACATCGTGTCGAGGGGCGCGTTGGCGTCTCGGTCATGGAGACGCTGCGCGATCTCGACTACGGGGTGGCCGCGATCTGTGGCGGCATGTGCTCCTGCGCGACCTGCCACATCTGGGTCGACGAGCCGTGGATCGCGAAGCTGCCCGCGCGGCAGGGCGATGAGCAGGAGCTGCTGCAGGAGCTCGGCAGCTTCAAGCCGGCGTCGCGCCTGTCCTGCCAGGTCGTTTTCACCGAAGCGTTGGCCGGGCTGAAAGTTGCGATCGCGCCCGACGAGTAGCGCGCGCCCGGCAGGCGACGCGTGAAAGCAGCAAGGCCTCGGGAGGTCACGGGCTGGCAGGCGCAGAAAAGTGCCGCGACGCGCGATCTCATCGTAGACGCCACGATCCGCTGCCTCGGGGAGATCGGCTACCGTCGCACGACCACGCATGCGATCGCCGCCGAAGCGGGACTCTCGCGGGGCGCGCTGCTGCACCACTTTCCTGCCAAGGCCGACGCGATTCACGCGAGCATTGAGGCGGTATACGGGCAGCGGGTGCAGGCGCTCGCGCGCGGCCTCGGTCGGCGGCTGCCGGCGGGGTCCGAGGGTACCGGTGCACTGCTGCAGGCGCTTTGGCCGCAGCTGCGCGATCGCTCCTTCGCCGTCGTGCTCGAGCTCGGCGTGGCGGCCCGCACCGACCGGCGGCTCGCCGGCCTCCTTGCGCCCGCCGAGGCGGCTTACCGCCGCGAGTGGAGGCGACTCACGCGGGCCGCGCTGGTTGCGGCCGCGGAATCCGGCGCGACGACTGATTCATCCGCCGATACGACGGATGCGGTGCTCGATGCGACCCGCGCCGCGCTCGAGGGACTCGCGTTCGCCGCTGCGTTTTCGGCCGAGGCGCCGCCGGCGATTCAGACGGTGCTGCACGGACTCGAGCGAGTCCTCGGCCGCTCGCAACGGACTCCGGTGGCCGGCTGAGGTCCCGCGACGTTCAAGGCTCGCGCGCGCGATCGACCTGCGAACTGCGCCCGCGGTCCCGACGCTACTGCGGCAACGCGTCGAGGATCGCCTTCTCGTAACGGTCATCTTCTGCCGGGTATCGAAGACCCGCTACGCCATTTTGCTTGGCAAGTGCCCAGAGGATGCTTTCGCCGGCCGGCAAAGTATCGGGACGCATTGCGTAGACGGGGTCCCGGAACGCCGATTCCGAGTCGATCAGGGTCCAGCCCTTGGCCTCGAACATCCCGATGACGTCTTTCAGAAAAAGCGCATTGATCAGGTTGTGATGCAGCAGCAACACGTGCGCGACCGAGCGGCCGAGCGCCGTGCGAGACAGGCCGTCGTAGTACTGCGCCCGTTCGAGCAGGTGTCGAAGGTAGGCGTCCCGGTAGGCGAGGGTGTCGGCGCCGGGGTGCTGCTTGAGCCGGGCGGCGAGGCGCGCGCTGTAGTACCAGTCGCTCGCGTCGACCGAGACGGGGCCGGTTTTATAGGACTTGGCATCCAGGAACGCCCGAAACCCGTTGCGCTTCGCGGCTGTGTCGCCTTCCTTCAGGTAGGGAAAGCGAAACCGCCGGCTGAAGCCGGGCATCTCACGAAGCGCCTGGTCGGCGGCGAGGAAGTCCCGTTCGAAGTCGGCGAGGCCCGTCTCGTTCAGGCTCGGATGAGTGGCGGTGTGGTTGCCGATCTGCTGACCCGCCTGGCCCCACTGGCGGATCAGCTCGTTCCGATTCGGGTCGGCATCCGTCCTCGTCACGAACAGGATGGATCGAAGCTGCGCGTCGTTCAGCTGCCGGAGGATTGCCGCGTTGCGGGCGGCGGGCGCGAGGCCGATGGCATTCGCCATGTCCGGCCCGTCATCGAAGGTCAGCGCGATTCTCTGCCCATGCGCGGGCGCCACCCACAGCGTCGTCGCGATGAGCGCGAGCGCAGCGACGAAGCAGCGACGGGGCGCGCCCGCGGTGACGGGCACGGCGCGTCGGAGCACCGGCTACTTCCGCTCGGACTGACGCTTGACGGCCTCGGCCGCCGCGGCGATCGCGGCCGGGTCACCGAGGAAACGGCGACCGCGCGAGCCAAGGCGCGCGTCCAGGTTGTAGGCGATCGGCACACCGGTCGGAATGTTGAACTCGACGACGTCCGCCTCGCTCATGCCATCGAGCATCTTCACGAGCGCCCGCAGGCTGTTGCCGTGCGCGACGATCAGCACGCGCCGGCCGGCCTTGAGTGCGGGTGCAATGCGCGCGTTCCAGTAAGGCTCGACCCGCGCGAGCGTGTCCTTCAGCGATTCGGTCGCGGGCAGCTCGGCGGCCGGGACGCCCGCGTAGCGCGGGTCGAAGCGCGGATGGCGGGGATCGTCGAGAGCGAGCGGCGGTGGCGCGATGTCGTAGCTGCGTCGCCAGATCTTGACCTGCTCGGCGCCGTGGCGGGCGGTCGTCTCGGCCTTGTCGAGGCCCTGCAGGGCGCCGTAGTGGCGCTCGTTCAGTTGCCAGGCACGCTCGACCGGCATCCACATCCGGTCCATCGCATCGAGGGCGATCCAGAGCGTCCGGATCGCGCGCTTCAGCACCGAGGTGTAGGCGACATCGAACCCGAAGCCCTCCGCCGCGAGCAGCTTGCCGGCCGCAGCTGCCTCGCCGCGACCCTGCTCGGTGAGGTCCACGTCCGTCCAGCCCGTGAACAGGTTCTCGAGGTTCCAGGTGCTCTGCCCGTGCCGCAGGAGCACGAGGTTTTCGGCCGAATCGGTCACGGGCGTCTCCACGGGTGGGTCGGTGTTCGAACGAAGCGCACGCCTCAGGCCTCCGCGATTCGCGTCAGCGCCTGCAGCGCGACCGACAGCGTCGGGAAGTCGACGACCGTCGCGCTCGCCATGTCCGCGAATATCTGCCGTAGGTGGTCGACGGGGCCGGAGCGGGCCGCGAGCCACGCATCGACCGCCCTGGCCGGATCACCGCGTTGCTTCTTCCTGAGGATCGCCTCGACGAGCGTCCGATGCATCGCGTAGAGGTTGTCGCGCATCGTGCTTCTGGCGATCGACTGCCAGTGCCCGGACGCCGGCAGCGCCTCGATCTGCATCCTCAGGCCATCGAGCTCGAGCACGTGGCCGAGGTGCAGGAACGCGCGGGCGACCTCGAGGAGCTTGGTCTTGCGCCGGGCGGCGAGATCCACGATGTAGAGTCCCGATTGCAGCAGCGCAAGCCCCGCGACCCGCGCCGCGAGCTTGGCCGGGACGCCCGCCTCGTGGTAGCGGGCCCGGTCGGCCTCGATGCGCTTCGCGAGCGGACCGATAACGAGTCGCGGTGCCGACTCGATGAGCTCGGCGAGCCCGGGTCTGAGCTCCGCCACCGCGCGCTCGACGTCGAGCTTGCCCGCCCGGTTGGCGAGGATCCAGTAGGTCGCGTGGCGCAGCGAACGCGAGGTCGCGTAGTGCATCTCGTACTGCACGGCGGTCGGGACGTGCGTGTCGAGCGCCTCGATCTCGCCCCAGATCTCGCGCATCGAGGTGCTCTCGCGCGCGATCGCATAGGCGCGCGTTATGGCACTCATCGAGTCGCGCGTGTCCTCGGCGACCCGTAGCGCGAACGTCGGACCCATGCGGTTGACGAGGCTGTTGGTCGTCGCGGTTGCGATGATCTCGCGCCTGAGCGGATGGAGTGGCAGGAGGTCCTCGTAGCGCGCCACCATGGCTGAGGGGAAGTAGCGCTCGAGCTCGTTCGAGAGGTACGGATCCTCCGGCAGGTCCGATTCGATGATCTGGTTGTAGGTCCAGATCTTCGAGTAAGACAGCAGGATCGCAAGCTCCGGCCGCGTCAGGCCCTTGCCGGTCAGCACCCGCTCCTTGATCGCGACGTCATCCGGCAGGTATTCGAGTGCGCGGTCGAGGTCGCCGCTCTTCTCGAGCACGCCGATCGCGTGCGCGTGCTCGTTCGCCCGCTCGTAGGCGTGCCCCTCGATGGTGCTGAGTGCCTGGCTCTGCAGGTAGTTGTTGCGAAGCACGAGGTCCGAGACTTCGCCCGTCATCCGCACCAGCAGCTTGTCGCGCGCGGCACGGCGCAGCCCGCGCCGCTCCGCCGCGACACGCAGCAGGATCTTGATGTTGACCTCGAGGTCGGAGCAGTTGACGCCGCCGGAGTTGTCGATGAAGTCGGTGTTGATCCGACCGCCTCCGAGCGCGTACTCGACCCGGCCGAGCTGCGAGAACCCGAGATTGCCGCCCTCGCCGACGACTTTGCAGCCGAGCTCGCGTCCGTCGACCCTGAGGCCGTCGTTCGCGCGGTCGCCGACCGCGGTGTGCGCCTCGGTACTCGCCTTCACGTAGGTGCCGATGCCGCCGTTCCAGAGGAGGTCGACGCGCAAGCGCAGGATCGCGCGGATGACCTCGTTCGGCGGCGCGGCATCGGCGGTGATGCCGAGCAGCGTGCGGGCCTCACGGGTCAGCTTGATCGACTTGTCGGCGCGCGACCAGATGCCACCGCCGCTCGAGAGCACGCCCTGGTCGTAGTCCGCCCAGCTCGAGCGTGCCAGGTTGAAGAGCCGCTGCCGCTCCTTGAAGCTGCGCGCCGCGTTCGGGGTCGGGTCGATGAAGATGTGCTGGTGGTTGAATGCCGCGACGAGCTTGGCGCAGTTCGAGCGCAGGAGCCCGTTGCCGAACACGTCGCCCGACATGTCGCCGATGCCGGTGACGGTGAATGGCTGCGACTGGGTGTCGATGCCGAGTTCGCGAAAGTGACGCTTGACGCATTCCCACGCGCCGCGCGAGGTGATCGCGATCTTCTTGTGGTCGTAGCCGGCCGAGCCGCCCGATGCGAACGCATCGCCGAGCCAGAAGTGGTAGTCCGCGGAGATCCCATTGGCGATGTCGGAGAAGGTCGCCGTGCCCTTGTCGGCGGCAACGACGAGGTACGGGTCGTCCTTGTCGCGGCGGACGAGGTCGGGCGGCGGGACGATCTTGCCGTCGACGATGTTGTCGGTGAGATCGAGGAGGCTCCTGATGAAGTCCTGGTAGCAGGAGACGACTTCCTGTTGCGCCGCATCCCGCGCCGCCGGCAAGCGCCGGCACACGAACCCACCCTTCGCGCCGACCGGCACGATGACGGTGTTCTTGACGTTCTGGGCCTTCATGAGGCCAAGGACCTCGGTGCGGAAGTCCTCGTAGCGGTCCGACCAGCGCAGCCCGCCGCGCGCGACGCGGCCCTTGCGCAGGTGCACGCCCTCGACGCGCGGCGCGTACATCCAGATCTCGAACATCGGTCGCGGTTCGGGGACGCCCGGCACGCGCGCCGAATCGATCTTCATCGACAGGTACGGCTTCGCATCGCCGCCCGGCTGGCACTGGAAGTAGTTGGTCCTGAGCGTCGCGTCGATCGCGGCGAGGAACGCGCGCAGGATGCGGTCCTCATCGAGTCGCGCGACCGCGGCGAGATCGTTGTCGAGCTCGCGCCTCAGGCGCGCCGCCTGCGAGTCGCGCTGGCGGGCGGGGAGGGCCGGGTCGAACTGGGTCACGAAGAGCCGCGCGAGCCGCTCGGCGGTGCGCGAGTTCGCGCTCAGCACGCTCTCCATGTAGGGCTGGCTGAACGGAATGCCGGTCTGCAGCAACCAGCGGCAGTACGCCCTCAGCACCACCGTCTCGCGCCAGGTGAGGCGCGCGCCGAGCACCAGGCGGTTGAAGCCGTCGTTCTCGGCGCGGCCGAGCCAGAGGGCGGTGATCGCGTCGGTGACGCGCCCGCCGTCGGCGGCAAGGTCGAGGCCGCTGCTGCCGACCACTTCGAGCTCGAAATCCTGAATCCAGCGCGGCGACATGTCGGGGCCGGTGAGCTGGTAGGGGCGCTCGCTGATGAGCCTGAGTCCCAGGTTCTCGAGCGTTGGCATCACGTCCGAGATGGCCTTGGGCTCCCGCGCCTGGTAAAGCTTGAGGTTGAGGCGATTGCGCGCCGCGCCCGTGGCCCGGTAGAGCCGAAGATGCAGTCGCTCGGGCGCGGCGGAGAGCGCCTCTAGCGTCTCGAAGTCGGTGACGGCCTCGGCCGGCGGCGTCTCTTCCTCGTACGCGACCGGGATCGACTTGCCGTAGTTCGCGAGGAGCTTGAGCGCGAGTGCCTCGTCGTGGTGCTCGGTCAGCGCCGCCCGCAGCCCGTCGTGCCAGGTGAGCACGGCGGTAGCGATCTGCCGCTCGATGACCGCCGGGTCCGGTACCTTGCTGCCGTCCGGCGTGTGCACGACGAGGTGCACCCGCGCGAGCACGGATTCGGAGAGTTGCACCGTTGATTCGATTGCGCTTGCGCCATAGGCGGTGCGGACGATCTCCTCGATGTGCCTTCGCACGTCGGTGCTGTAGCGGTCGCGCGGCACGTACAGGAGGCACGACCAGAAGCGATGGAAGCCGTCGCGGCGCACGAACAGCCGGACCTGCTGGCGGTCGTAAAGGTTCACGATGCCGCGCACGATCGGGATCAGGTCCTCGGTCGAGGCCTGGAAGAGCTCATCGCGCGGGTACGTCTCGAGGACGTGCAGCACCGCCTTGGCGTCGTGGCTCTGCGGCGCGAGGCCGAAGTGGGCGATGACCTTCTGCACCTTGTGGCGCAGCACCGGGATGTCGCGCGGGCTGCGGCTGTAGGCGGTGGACGTCCACAAGCCGACGAAGCGATGCTCGCCGTTCACCTCGCCGCGCGCATCGAAGGTCTTCACGCCGACGTAGTCGAGGTAGGTCGCGCGGTGCACCGTAGCGACGGTGTTGGCCTTTGTGATCACCAGCAACTCGCGGTCGCGCGCGTGCGTGCGGACCGCGCCGCTCAGGCGCGAGGCGCGCACCGGGTGGCCGGCGCGGTTTGGCCGGAGGAGCCCTAAGCCGCTCTTTGCATCCGGCACCAGGCGGTCGCTCGAGCGGCCGCGTTCGAGGCGGTAGTAACGCGCGCCGAGGAACGTGAAGTGGTTGTCCGCCATCCACTCCAGGAGTGCCCGCGCCTCGAGGATCTCGGTCGAGGCGAGCGGCAGGGGCTCCGTCTCGAGCGTGGCGGCGAGGTCCTGCGCGCGGCGGCGCATCTCGACCCAGTCGAGGACCGCTGAACGCACGTCATCGAGCACCGCCGAGAGCCGCGACTCGAGCGCGCGCAGGCGCGTCGGATCCGTCTCGCGGTCGACCTCGACCATCTGCCAGGACTCGGGATGGGAGCCCTGGGCGCCGGGCTCCGCGAAGCCCTTCAGGCGGCCGCGCCGGTCGCGCAGCGCGTCCATGACCGGGTGCACGATCAGGTGGACCGACAGTCCCTCCTGGTTCGCGGCGATACCGATCGAGTCGACGAGGAACGGCATGTCCTCGCACACGATCGTGACGACGGTGTGCTCGGAGGTGAATCCGTCGCGCTCGGCGTCCGGGTTGAAGACGCGCACCAGCGGCTGGCCCGACCGGCGGGTCGCGCCGGCGGCGAGGTGGCACAGAGCCGCGCCCGCGAGTGCCGCGGCGCCGCGCGAGCGCATCTCTTCTTCGGCCACGCCCCGGAAGTAGCGGCGGATAAACGCGTCCGTCGACCGGTGTACCGCTCCCTTGGTGCGGCTGCGCGCGGCGCGAACGATTTCCTCGATGAGCCGCAGGCGGCTGGCAGGAACCTTGCCAAGCATGGTCATTCCCTCAAAGTACGATTCGGTACGGGATCGCGCGGCGTCTTCTTTCTTGCGCGTGCCGGCGCGGGGCGGAGGATCGCCGCCGGGCGCAGCTGCCGCGCGCGGTGGAGGAGTGCATCGAGCAGTCGATCGAGGTTCTGGCGCGCCCGTGCCGACAGGCCACGAAGCACCGCCTCCTCGTAGGCGAGCGCCCAGGGCACGACTTCGTGGTAGACGGCCATGCCCTTCGCGGTCAGGCGCAGCTGCGAGCGGCGTCGGTCCGATTCCTCAACGCCGCGCTCGATCCGGCGGCTGCGCACCAGCGCGGCGACCGCCCGGCTGACGGCAACCTTGTCCATGGCGGTGCGCTCGGCGACCTGCGCCGAGGAGAGGCCAGGCGCGCGGGCAAGGACGGCCACGATGCGCCACTCGGGAATTGAAAGCTCGAAGCGTTCGGCGTAGGCACTCGCGATCGCGCCGCTCATTGTGTTCGCGAGCACCGAGAGGCGGTAAGGCAGGAACCTCTCGAGTTCGAGAACGCGTGGCGGCTCGACGGAGGTCGCGGGGTTCGCGGGCTTCACCATTGGTTGCAATTGTAACCAAAACCGGAGCCGCCGGCCGCATCACGCCTCATGCGGGCGGGCCAGGTACTCGTGTGACTGCATTTCCACGAGCCGGCTCGCGGTGCGGCGAAACTCGAACGCCAAGCGCTCGCCATGATACAGCGCCTCGGGGGCCGCGGCGGCCGACACCAGCAGTTTCACGCCACGTTCATAGAACTCATCGACCAGCGCAATCAGCCGTCGCGTCGCGTCGTCATCATCGGCGCCGAGTAGCGGTAGGTTGGCGACCGCGACGGTGTGGTACTGGCGCGCGATCTCGATGTAGTCGGCGGTGCTGCGCGGCCCCTCGCACAGCGCCGCGAACTCGAACCACACCGCGCCCGCGGCCCGCCGCCTGACCGGGATCGGGCGACCCTCGATCTCGATCGTGCCGCCCGCGGAGCCGGCTTCGCCGGCGATCGCCTCGAAGCGCTGCAGCAGGAAAGCATCGACGGCGTCGTCGGCGGTGCTGAGGTAGAGGGGCGCCCGCTTCAGCTGCCTGAGCCGGTAGTCGCAGTCGGCATCGACCTTGACCAGGCTCGTCGTCCGTTCAAGGAGCGCGATCGCCGGCAGGAACCGGCTGCGCTGCAGGCCGTCGCGGTAGAGCTCCGCCGGCGGCGCGTTCGAGGTGAACACGAGCGTGACGCCGTGCTCGATGAGCGCGCTGAACAGGCCCCCGAGCAGCATCGCATCGGCGATGTCGGCGACGTAGAGCTCATCGAAGCACAGCACGCGGATCTCGGCCGCGATATCGACGCCGATCTGCTCGAGCGGATTCTCGACGCCCGCCGCGCGCAGCCGCTCGAGGCGCGCGTGCACCTCCTGCATGAAGCGGTGGAAGTGCGCGCGTCGCGCGGGCACCTCGAGCGAGGAATAGAACAGGTCGAGCAGCAGCGTCTTGCCGCGGCCGACACTGCCCCACAGGTAGATGCCGGGAATCGGTCGCCTGGCGGCGACGCGGCCGAAGGCGACCCTGAGGCGCCACAGCCAGCGGCGTTCGCGCCGCTCGGCGCGGCGCAGCCGTGCGCGCAGCTGCTCGAGCCGGCCGATCGCGGCCAACTGCGCGGCATCGGGCGGGTAGCCGAGCCTCAGGAATTCGCGGCGGTAGGGTTCCGGGAGCGTCACGAGGCCCGTTGCGCGGCGGGGCGCCGAAGCTTCGTCACCCGGGCTGGGTGGCCAGGAAGCTCGGCCGCAGCCTGGCCGATGCCCAGAAGTCGGCGACCCGAGGCTCGGCGGTTCCAAGCTCGAGGTGGCCCAACCTGAACTCGAGGTAGCCGAGCGCGACCGCGATGGAGATCTGGCCGAGATCGAACGTGTCGCCGACCGGCGCAAGTTCGCTCCCGAGCGCGGCGACGCTGCGGCGGATCGCCGCCTCCGCGCGAGCCTGCGAGCTCGCCGACTGCTCCGGCGCGGGACGGCGGCTTTCGAGGACCATGGCGACGGCGGCGTCCAGGATGCCGTCGGCGAGCGCCTGGCGCCTGAGGACCAGCCATCGCCCGATGCCGTCGTAGGGGATGAGCGGCCGCGCCGGCACGAGCGAATCGAGGTATTCGCAGATGACGGGGCTGTCGTAGATCGGCGTGCCATCCTCGAGCAGCAGCACCGGTACCCGGCCGAGCGGATTGGCCGCGGCGACCACCGTCGGGTCCGGCCAAGGATTTGCTGGAACGAGCTCGATCCGGCTGCTCAGCCCCTTTTCGAGGGCGACGACCCGCACCTTGCGCACGTAGGGCGAGGTGGGCGAGTGCAGAAGCTTCATCGGTGAGCTACTCCGGCCGTCGTCGGGCTGCGGTGCTGCGAAAGCGCGGATCATGCCTCGCGGGACTCAGCGCCGTCCATATCGGGCAGCGGCCGCGGCACCGCCTCAGGGCGGGGACGGCGGTGGTACGGGCGTGTCGAGGTCGATGCGGCAGAGCTCGAAGCCCCGGCGGAAATCCCGCACGTGCCGGACCATCCAGAGGCGCGCGGTCGCCGCATCGCCCGCTTCTATAGCCGCGAGGATCTTGGCCTGGGCCCCCGCGATGCGCGAGCGCGCCGGCGGTGCCTCATCGATGACCACGCGCAGCGCCGCCTCGAGCAGCTGCAGCAGCGGCTCCTGCATCAGCGGCAGCACGCGGTTGCCGGTCGCCTCGGCGACCGCGCGGAAGAACCCGCCGACGCCATCGACAACATCCTGCGCGGAGCTGTTGCGGGTGCGATAGCCATCGACCGCGACCTTGATCTTCCCGAGCGCCGCGGGCGTGCGGTCGCGGGCGGCGGCCTCCGCCGCCGGCGGCTCGAGTACCTCGAGCATGGCCCACACTTCGCGCACGGTCACATCGTTGAGGGTGAGCGCGTGGCGCATCCGCCCCGCCACCTGGTCGGTCGCCGGGCGCGCGACGACCATGCGCTTGGTGCCGCGGCGTCGCGCCACGAGGTCGGCGCTCTCGAGCTCCCGCAGCGCCTCGCGGATCGTCGAGCGGTTGACCGCGAACTGCGCCGCGAGCTCGAGCTCCGAGGGCAGCGGCTCGCCGTGCCTTAGCGTCCGGTCGAGAATCCGCGCCGCGATCGCGCTCGCGACCCGGCGGTAGCCGGGCTCGAACGGCAGCGGCTCGAAATTCACGCTCATGCGGCCTCGACGAGCTCGCGGCCGATCAGCATCCGGCGGATCTCCTGGGTGCCTGCACCGATGTCATAGAGCTTCGCATCGCGCAGCAGCCGCCCGGTCGAATAGTCATTGATGTAGCCATTGCCACCGAGCGCCTGGATGGCCTCGAGCGCAACCTGCACGGCGCGGTCGGAGGCGTTCAGGAGGCACGCCGCCGCGGCGCGGCGCGTCTTGTGCCCGGCGTCGCAGGCGCGCGCGACCGCGTGCACGTAGGCGCGGCTCGAGTTGAGCGCCGTGTACATGTCGGCGATCTTGCCCTGCATGAGCTCGAAGCTGCCGATCGGTTGCCCGAACTGGCGCCGCTGGCGGACGTACGGCAGCACGACGTCGAGCGCCGCAGCCATGAGGCCGAGCGGCCCGCCGGCGATGACGACGCGCTCGTAGTCGAGCCCGTTCATCAGCACGCCGACGCCCCCGTTGGTGCGGCCGAGCACGTTTTCAGCCGGGATACGGCAGTTCTCGAAGACGAGCTCGCCGGTCGAGGAGCCGCGCATGCCGAGCTTGTCGAGCTTCTGGGCGACGCTGAAGCCGGCCGTGCCGCGCTCGACGATGAACGTCGTGATGCCGCGCGAGCCCGCGGCGGGCGCGGTCTTGGCATAGACGACCACGACGTCGGCGTCGGGGCCGTTGGTGATCCACATCTTGCGGCCGTTGAGTACATACTCACCCCCGGCCTCATCGGCACGCAGGCGCATGCCGACGACGTCCGAGCCCGCCTCGGGCTCCGACATCGCGAGCGCGCCGACGTGTTCGCCGGAGACGAGTTTCGGCAGGTAGCGTTCGAGCTGCGCGTCGCTACCGTTCAGGCGCAGCTGGTTGAGACAAAGGTTCGAATGAGCGACATAGCTGAGGCCGACCGCGCCCGAGGCGCGCGAAATCTCCTCCATCGCGATCACGTGCGCGAGGTAGCCGAGGCCCGCGCCGCCGAAACGCTCGGGCACGGTGATCCCAAGCAGGCCCTGCGCGCCGAGCTCGGGCCACAGGTCGCGGGGGAAACGGTCCTCCCGGTCGATCTGCGCGGCGCGTGGCGCGATCCGTTCGCTCGCGAAGCGATGCACTGCATGGCGCAGCGAACTCATCTCCTCGTCGAGGCCCGTATCGAGATCGTCGTCGTGGCATCCGCTCGATGCAGCCATTTTTCGCAAGCTCCCGCAAAATATCTATAGTATGATTGTCCGACAATTGATGGGCTGAGGGCAAGATGATTCGCCTGCCGAGCCAGATTGATCCTAAAAGTAGCGAATTCGCGGCTAACCGGTCGACAATGGTGTCGATTGTCGAGAATCTTCGCGCAACTGTCGGAGCGGCTGCGGCGGGGGGTTCGCCCCGAACCGTCGCCAAGCACCGCGAGCGGGGCCGCTTGCTCGCCCGCGAGCGGATCGATCTCCTGCTCGATCCGGGTGCGCCGTTCCTCGAACTCTCCGCGCTCGCCGCCCACGGCCTCTATGGCGGCGAGGTGCCGTGCGCCGGCATCGTCACCGGCATCGGCCGGGTGTCCGGTCGCGAGTGCGTCATCGTCGCCAACGACCCCACCGTCAAGGGCGGCACCTACTACCCGTTGACCGTGAAGAAGCACCTGCGCGCGCAGGAGATCGCCCGCGAGAACCGCCTGCCGTGCGTCTACCTGGTCGAGAGCGGCGGGGCGTTCCTCCCCGCCCAGGACGAGGTGTTCCCGGACCGCGATCACTTCGGGCGAATCTTCTTCAATCAGGCGAACCTGTCGGCGGCGGGAATCGCGCAGATCTCGGTCGTCCACGGCTCGTGCACCGCGGGCGGCGCCTACGTGCCGGCGATGTCGGACGAGAACGTCATCGTCCGCAACCAAGGCCAGGTCTTCCTCGGTGGGCCGCCGCTCGTGCGCGCCGCGACCGGTGAGGAGATCGATGCGGAAACGCTCGGCGGCGCCGACGTGCACTGCCGGGAATCGGGCGTGTGCGACCACTACGCCCAGAGCGACGCCCACGCGCTCTCGATTGCCAGGCGCATCGTCGGGCGCCTGAAGCCCGCGCCCGACCGCTCCCCGCCCGCGGCGCCGCGCGAGCCCCACTACGATCCGACCGAGCTCTACGGCGTGGTGCCGGCGAGCCTGAGGAAGCCCTACGATGCGCGCGAGCTGATCGCCCGCATCGTCGACGCTTCCGAGTTCGACGAGTTCAAGGCGCTCTACGGCAGCACGCTCGTCACGGGTTTCGCGCACTTGGGCGGCTATCCGGTCGGCATCCTCGCCAACAACGGCATCCTCTTCTCGGAAAGCGCGCTCAAGGGCGCGCACTTCGTCGAGCTCTGCGCCCGGGAGCACATTCCGCTCCTGTTCCTGCAGAACATCACCGGCTTCATGATCGGTCGCCGCGCCGAGGCGGGCGGCATCGCCCGCGACGGCGCGAAGATGGTCACGGCGGTCGCATCGGCACAGGTGCCGAAGCTGACGCTCGTGGTCGGCGGCAGCTACGGCGCCGGCAACTATGCGATGTGCGGCCGCGCCTACGGGCCGCGCCTCCTGCTGCAGTGGCCGAACGCGCGCACCTCGGTCATGGGCGGCGAGCAGGCCGCAAGCGTCCTCGCGACGATCCGTCGCGACCAGCTGAAGGCGACCGGCAAGGTGTGGAGCGCCGAGGATGAGGCAGCGTTCGTCGACCCGATCCGCCGGCAGTACGAGTCGCAGGGGCATCCCTACTACGCGAGCGCGCGGCTCTGGGACGACGGCGTCATCGATCCGATCGATACGCGCCGGGTGCTGTCGCTCGCGCTCGCGATGGTCAGGAACGCGCCCATCGCCGATACCCGCTTTGGCATCTTCCGGATGTGACGATGGAGCCGCTCGTACTCGAAGCAGAACTTGCACCCGGCATCGTTGAGCTCAAGCTCAACCGGCCGGCCCAGCGCAACGCGCTCGACGCGGCTCTAGTGGTCGAGCTTGCTGAGGCGCTCGCGCGCCACGTCGCCCGCGCCGAGACCCGCGTCCTGCTGCTCGCGGCGAGTGGCACGAGCTTCTGCGCCGGCGCCGACCTCAACGCGATGCTTGAGCTTGGCCGCGGACCGCGCGAGGCGAGCATCGTCGATGCCGAGCGGCTGGCGCGGCTGCTCGCGGCAATTCGCGATGCGCCGAAGCCGGTGATCGCCTGCGTGCAGGGCCCGGCGTTCGGCGGCGGCTTCGGGCTCGTCGCTGCCTGCGACATCGCGCTCGCCTCGAGCGAGGCGCGCTTCCGCCTGCCCGAGGTGCAGCTCGGCCTCGTGCCGGCCGTGATCTCGCCGTTCGTGATCGCCGCGATCGGCGTCAGGAACGCGCGGCGCTACTTTCTCTCGGCGGAGGTCGTCACGGCGAGCGAGGCGCGCGCGATCGGCCTCGTGCACGAGGTGACGGCGCCCGACCTGCTCGGCGCGACCGCGCTCACGCTCGCGCTCGAGGTCAGAAATGGTGGTCCCGAGGCGCTCGCCGCGGCGAAGCGCCTCATCGCCGAGGTCTCGGCCGCGGCGCCGGGCGCGGCGCTTGGCCGGCGCACCGCCGAGATACTCGCAACGCTGCGCGCCGGCAGCGAAGCGCAGGAAGGCCTCGCCGCGGCGCTCGCGCGGCGCCCGCCGACGTGGAGGACTTGATGTTCAGGCGCCTGTTAATCGCCAATCGCGGCGAAATCGCCTGCCGGGTCATCCGCACGGCGCGGCGGCTCGGCATCCACACGATCGCCGTCTACTCGGACGCCGACCAGCATGCCCGGCACGTCAGGCTCGCCGATGAGGCGTGGCACTTGGGCGCCGCGGCGCCGCGCGAGAGCTACCTCTCGATCGAGAAGATCCTCGGCGTCGCGCGCGCCGCCCGCGCCGATGCGATCCACCCCGGCTACGGCTTCCTGTCCGAGCGAGCCGAGTTCCCGGCGGCGTGCGCGGCCGCGGGCTTCGCCTTCGTCGGACCGCCCGCGGCCGCGATGGCGGCCATGGGCTCCAAGAGCGCCGCCAAGGAAGCGATGCGCAAGGCCGGTGTCCCGGTGCTCCCCGGCTACCACGGCTCCGCGCAGGGCCTCGAGCAACTGGAGGCCGAGGCGCTCAAGGTGGGATTCCCGCTCATCATCAAGCCGAGCGGCGGTGGCGGTGGCAAGGGCATGCAGATCGTCACCGACCAGGCGGCCCTGAAGGACGCACTCGTGAGCGCGCGCCGGGTCGCCGAGAGCGCATTCGCCGACCCGGCGCTCCTCATCGAGCGCTACCTGCCGGCGTCCCGCCACGTCGAGGTGCAGGTGCTCTGCGACTCGCACGGCACCTCGCTCCACCTCTTGACGCGCGACTGCTCGCTGCAGCGGCGCCACCAGAAGCTCATCGAGGAGGCGCCGGCGCCCGGCATCCCGGACGACGTGCGCGAGCGGTTGCACGCGGCCGGGCTCGCGGTTGCGCGGGCGGTCGGCTACGTGAACGCCGGCACCATCGAGTTCCTCTACTACAACGGCGAGTTCTGGTTCATGGAGATGAACACCCGCCTGCAGGTCGAGCACTGCGTGACCGAGGAGGTGCTCGGCCTCGACCTCGTCGAGTGGCAGCTCAGGATCGCCGCCGGCGAGGCGCTCCCCTTCGAGCAGGCTGCGCTCGTTGCGCGCGGGCATGCGATCGAGGCGCGGGTCTGCGCCGAGGACCCGGCCAGCGGCTTCGTGCCGAGCGCCGGGCTCCTGACGCACGCGCGCTGGCCGGAGGGTGTCGCCGGCGTGCGTGTCGATGCCGGGTTCGAGGAAGGCGATGAGGTGCCGAGTCACTACGACTCGCTGCTCGGCAAGGTCATCGGCTCCGGGCCCGACCGCGCCGCGGCCTCTGCCGCGCTCGCGCAGGGCCTCGCGGCGCTTCGCATCGTCGGGGTCGCGACGAACGCGGCCTGGCTCGCGCGTGCCCTCGAGGTGCCGGACTTCCGCGATGCGCGCTTGAGCACGGGCTTCGCCGTCACGCACGCGGCGCGCCTCATCGAGCGGGCGCCGCCAGGGGCCGATGACCTCGCGGCCGCGGCGCTTGCGATCGTGCACGTCGTGGACGAAGCGCCAGCGGCAGTGCCCTCGCCGTGGGACGCGCGCGATGCCTTCCGGCTCAACCTGCCCTCGTCGCAGGCGTGGCTGATCCGCGCGGGCGACGAGAACTACCCGACCGAGGTCGTGCGCGAGGGCGCGCTCTGGCGCGTCCGCGCGCTCGGGCACGAGGAATACTACGAGTGCCGCCTGCTCGGCGACGGGCTCGAGATCGCAAGCGGCACGTCAAGGCGCCGGGTGGCGGTGTTTCGTAGCGGCGATCGGCTCAGCCTCTGGCGCGACGCCGAGCGACTCGATTTCCTCATCGTCGACCCACGGCACGTCGATGCGCTCGAGGCCGACAGCGCCGGCGAACTGGTGGCCCGGCTGCCGGGCACCGTCGTTGCGGTACCGGTCGCGGTTGGCGAGCACGTCGCGGCGGGAGCGACGCTGATGGTGCTCGAGGCGATGAAGATGGAGCACGCGATCCTGGCGCCCCGCGCCGGCACCGTGACGCGGCTCCTGTTTGCGAAGGGCGATCGCGTCACCGAGGGCGCGACGCTCGTTGAGCTCAGCGAAGCGCCGGCCGACGCCGCGGCGAAGGCCCCGTGAACGCGCTCGATGCGTGCCGCGCGGATGTAGCGCGGTCGGCGCGAGCGGCCTTCGCGTGCGCGACGCAGCCCATGAAAGCGGCGCTCAACGGCGGCGGCACGGCCGATGAGCAGCTCGGCGCGATGGCGCGCGGCTTCGCCGATCTCGTTGCGAGCGAGTGGGGGCGTTCGCTCTCGATGCTCGACGTGGACTCGATCCCGGAGGCCGCCGCCAATCGGGTGCGGCGCTATCGCCGCCTGCTCGGGCTGATGGCGAGGAACCTGCTCGAAGCGGGCAGCGCGTGCGGTGAGTTCGAGGTCGGCCAGCTCGACAGCGAAGTGCACCGCTGGATCGGCCTCGCCGACTCGCTGCCGCGGTGGCTCGCGGCGGCGCCGGAACCGGAACGACGCCGGACGGCGCGCTTTGTATTTGAGTCGCTGGCGGAGCTCTACCGCGACGCCGCGCGGATCGCGCGCCGCGCTGCAGTGCGCTGCGGGGCGTCCAGGAACTGAGCCGCGATCGGTGGCCTGCGAGCCGCCGCTGTCGTGGAGCCGAAACCCGCTCCGGCCCGGCATGCTAGGCTTCGCGGCCCGCCCGCGAGGTGCCTGCGATGCGTCAGCTCATCAGTTCCGGTTCCACCTTCGAGCGCGACATTGCCTACTCGCGCGCGGTGGTCGATGGCGACTGGATCTTCGTGTCGGGAACGACTGGATTCAACTACCGGACGATGACGATCGCGGAGGGCCTCCTCGAGCAGACCGAGCAGTGCCTCAAGAACATTGTCGATGCGCTGACGCAGGCGAACGCGAGCGTGAAAGACGTCGTGCGCGTCCACTACATCCTGCCGAACGCCGCCGAGTTCCCGGAATGCTGGCCGGTGCTGCGCCGCTATTTCGGCGAGGCCCGGCCGGCGGCGACGATGTTCAGCGCCGGACTCGCGGATCCGCGCATGAAGATCGAGATCGAAGTGACCGCGCGCCGGCAGAGCTGAGGCGGCAGCCTCCGCGCTACAGGTTCGGGTAGTTGGGACCCGAGCCGCCTTCCGGCGTCGTCCAGGTGATGATGCCGTACGGATCCTTGATGTCGCAGGCCTTGCAGTGCACGCAGTTCGCGGCGTTGATCTGCAGGCGCTTCTTGCCCTCTCCATCCTCGACCATCTCGTAGACGCTGGCCGGGCAGAAGTTCTGGCACGGGTTGCCGAACTCCTTCGCGCACTGGTCGGCGCAGATGCTGGTGTCGCGGACCTTGAGGTGCGCCGGCTGGCTCTCCTCGTGCGTCGTGCTCGCGAAGTAGACCGCCGCGAGCCGGTCGCGCGGCTTCAGCTCCCGCTCGGCCTGCCAGTGGCGGTCGGGTGAGACGTAGGCGTCGAGGCGCTTCAATTGCTTGTAGTCGGCCTGGTTCTTCAGCGTCCACGGCGCGCGGCCGGCCGTGACTGTTTCGAAGCCGCCGTTCATGAGGCCGAACCAGAGGCCACGCTTGAAGGCCGGCTTGAAATTCCGCACCTTCTTCAGCTCCTGGCCGCCGGGCGAGGCGCGCCAGCGCGCATCGAAGCCCTTGCTGCCACTCGTCTCGGCGATGTGCTCGGCCGCGAGGGTGCCGGAGCGGATCGCCTGGTGGACGCCTTTGATTTTTGGCAGGTTGACGAGGCCGCCCGAATCGCCGGCGAGGAGCGCACCTGGCATCTCGAGTTGCGGCAGCGACTGCCAGCCGCCCGCCGCGATGGTGCGCGCGCCGTAGCTCACGAGCTCGCCGCCCTCAAGCAGCGGCTTCACGCTCGGGTGGTTCTTGAACTGCTGGAACGCCTCGAACGGCTTGAAGCGCGGATCCTTGTAGTCGAGGCCCGCGACGTAGCCGACGTACACGCGGTTCTCGCTGAGGTGGTAGAGGAAGCTGCCGCCGTAGGTGCCGCTGTCCATCGGCCAGCCGACCGAGTGCTGGATGAGCCCGGGCTCGACGCGGCCTGCCGGCAGCTGCCAGAGTTCCTTGATGCCGAGCCCGTAGGTCTGCGGGCAGGAGTCGGCATCGAGCTTGAAGCGCTCGATGAGCGTCTTCGTGATGCTGCCGCGCGCGCCTTCGGCGAACACGGTCAGCTTCGCACGGACCTCGGGACCTGGGGCGAAGTTCGGCCCCGGCTCACCGCTCTTGTCGAGCCCCATGTCGCCGATCTGAACGCCCGCGACGCTGCCCGCCTCATCGATGAGCGCCTTCGAGGCCGCGAAGCCCGCGAAGATGTCGACGCCGAGCGCCTCGGCGCGCTGCGCCATGTAGGGCGTCAGCATGCCGAGCGAGATGATGAAGTTGCCGTGGTTGTGCATCTGCGGCGGCGTCAGGAAGCGATAGGCGCGCTTGGCCGTCAGGATGCTGAACTCATCGCGCTTCGCCGGGACGCAGATGCCGGGCGGCGTGTCGCGCCACTCCGGCAGGAGCTTGTCAAGGGGCGCAGGTTCCATCACGCAGCCCGACAGCGAGTGGGCGCCGATCGCCGCGCCCTTCTCGAGCACGCAGACGTTGAGGTCGGGCTTCAGCTGCTTCAGGCGGATCGCGCAGGAGAGGCCCGCCGGGCCCCCGCCGACGATCACGACGTCGTATTCCATCTGGTCGCGTTCGATGTTGGCTTCGCTCATGGCAGCAGGCTCTTCGGTGAATTCATCACGGGTCGGCTAGCGGAACGTCGCGCCCTTGAGCGCCGGCAGCGCCAGGATCGCGGCTTTGAGTTTGGTCATGTCGCCGACGACCACGAGCGTCATCGAGGCGGGATCGAGGTAGTCGGCCGCCGCGGCGCGCACCTCGGCGGGCGTGACCGCGTGGATGCGCGTGACGTAGTTGGTCAGCCACTCGTCCGGCAGCCCCTGCAGCTCAAGGAACGCGAGCTGCGCGAGCAGCCCGCCGCGGCTCGAGGCGCCGATGATGAACACGCCCGAGCGGTAGTTCTGGATCGAGGCGAGTTCATCGGCCGGTGGCGGCTCCGTGCGCAGTCGCTCGAGCTCGCGGAAGATCTCGCCGAGCGCGGCCGCCGTGTCAGGGGCGTTGACGTCTGTATTGACCGTGAAGGACGCGATTCCGCCCGCGAACGGCGTGATGCGGCTCGAGGCGCCGTAGGTCCAGCCCTTGTCCTCGCGCAGGTTCTGGTCGAGCCGCGACAGGAGCGATCCGCCGAGCAGCGCGTTGCCGACCGACAGGCCCGTGAAGCGGCTCGCGGCCGGCCCCGGCACGGGGAGTCCCAGCACGATCGTCGACTGCGCGGCGCCCGGCCGGTCGATGAGCTCGACGATGCGTGCGCGCGAGCCGGTGGCCGCGCGCGTCGCGAGCGGTGCGCCGGTTGCCCAGTCATCGAAGCGCGCGTGCAGCGCCCGCTCGACCGCGGCCGCATCGAACTGGCCGGCGATGTAGAGGTGCGCGCGGCCGGCGCCGATCTCGCGCGCGACATACCCACGCACGTCATCGATGCCGATCGAGGCGATCTCCGCTTCCGTCGGCAGTTCGTGGCCGTACGGGTGATCGCCCCAGAGGAGGCGGGCGTATGCCTCCCCGGCGATGCCCTGCGCCTGCGAGCGCGCGATCGCGGCCTGCCGCGACAGGTTTTGCTTGAGGCGCGTGAGCTCGCTCGCCGGCAGCCGCGGCCGGCGCACGATATCGGCGAGTACGCCGACCGCATCGCTTGCACGCTCGGCGAGTACATCGAGCGAGACGGTCGTCTGGTCGGGCCCAGTCGCGGTCTCGACCGCGCCACCCATGTCGGCGGCGAACTCGGCGAGCGAGTTCGCGTCGCGCTCGCCCGCGCCTTCCTTCAGGAGCTCGGTCGCAAGGTCGGCAAGCCCTGCCTTGCCACCATCGGCGATGTTGCCGGTGCGCAGCACGAGGAACAGCGTTGCCTTCGGGATCGCGCCGAAAGGCACGAGCGTGACCGCCATGCCATTCGGCAACGCGAGCTCGCGCTTGGCCGGCAGCGTGAACGGCCGCGGCGGTCCCGCCGACGGTGGCGCCTCGCGCGCCACGAGCGGCGAGGCGCCGAGCGCGACGAGCGCGGTGAGCAGCAGCCTCGCGAGCGCGCGCTTCATGGCTTGGCTCCCGCGGACTTGCCGGCCAGCAGCGTGAGGCGGGTGCGGTTGCCACGCACGAGGTACTTGCGCGCGGTGGCGCGCAAGAGCTCAGGGGTCACCTTCCGAAACTCGGACTCGAGTCGATTCACTTTCGACGGATCGTCGTCGAATAGCGCGAAGCAGGCGAGCAGATCCACGAGCCCAAAGCGGGTGGAGCTGCCGGCGACATCGTAGAGCGCCGAGCGGATCTTGGTGATCGCGCGCTCGAGCTCGGCGGGCCCCACGAGCTCATGCTGCAGGCGGCCGATCACGGCGTCGATGTCGGCCACGATCGCCGCCTCGCTGGCACCGGGATCGTGCACGAGCGAGGCCGCCCACAGCATCGGACCCTCGTAGTCGAACATGTTGCCGATCAGGTTCATGCCGCCTTCGACCGAATCGGTGTAGCCGCGCTCCTGCACGAGCCGCCGCCACAGCCGGCTGTCCTCGCCCTGCAGCAGGATCTGGTCGATGAGGCCGAACGCGTACCACTCGGGCGTATTGCGCTCTGGCAGGTGATAGCCGAAGGCGAGCGCAGGCCGGGGCGCGAGCGGATCGGTGCGCGTTGCGGTGCGCTCCTTCGTCTGCCGGGGCTCGCTGACGTCGGGGCGCGCCGGTTCGGGCCGGGTCGGCAGGCCGCCGAAGTAGCGCTCGATCTCGGCGCGCACGGCGGCCGGGTCGAAGTCGCCGGCGACGACGAGCACGGCGTTCGAGGGCACATAATAGGTGTCGTAAAACGAGCGCACGTCCTTGAGCGTCGCCGCATCGATGTCGGCGAACTCCCCGTAGAAGTTGTGGGCGTTGTACCAGTTGCTGTTCGCGTGCTCGGGCAGGTCGAGCCACGGGAACGCGCCGTACGGCCGGTTGACGACATTGACGCGCACTTCGTTCTTCACCACGTCCTTCTGGTTCTTAAGGCTCGTGTCGCTCAGGACGAGACCGCGCATGCGCTCGGCCTCGACCCACAGCACCGGTTCCGTCACGTTGCTCGGCACGACCTGAAAGTAGTTGGTGTAGTCAAAGCGCGTCGAGCCATTCGACACCCCGCCGTTGCCCGCGACGAGCTTGTCCGCCTCGCCCTTCGCCAGGTTGGTCGTCTCCTGGAACATCAGGTGCTCGAAGAGGTGCGCGAAGCCCGTGCGGTTCCTCGGCTCGATCCGAAAGCCGATGTGGTAGTACATCGCGATGGTGCTGGTCGGCACCGAGGGATCCGGCGACAGCACCACCCGCAGCCCGTTCGGCAGCCGGTAGTAGTCGACCGCGACGTTGATCTGCGCGGGCAGCGGCGCGCCCGCGCCGGCAATGGCGGCGAAGGTTGCGGCGAGGCCCGCGGCGACGAACTTCAGGAGTGCTTGCATGACGGTGCGGGCCTAGCGGGGCTGCATGCGAATCGCGCCGTCGAGGCGGATCGTTTCGCCGTTCAGCATGGGGTTCCCCGCGATCGCGAGCACGAGGTCGGCAAACTCGGCGGGCTTGCCGAGCCTGGGCGGGAACGGTACCTGCGCGCCGAGCGACTTCTGCAGCTCCGGCGTCATTCCGGCGACCATCGGCGTCTCGAAGATGCCGGGCGCGATCGCCATTACGCGGATGCCGAAGCGCGCGAGCTCGCGCGCCATCGGCAGTACGAGGCCGATGACCGCGGCCTTGGTCGCCGAATAGGCGATCTGCCCGATCTGGCCCTCGTAGGCGGCGACCGAGGCCGTGTGCACGATGAGGCCGCGTTCGCCCTCGGCATTCGGCGCGTTGTTCTGCATGAGCGCGGCGGCGGCCTTGTCGGTGTTGAAGGTGCCGATGAGGTTGATGCCGACGACCTTGCTGAAGAACGCGCTCGCCATCGGGCCGTCCTTGCCGAGGAGCTTGCCGGCCCCGACGACGCCGGCGCAGTTGACGAGGAGGTTGAGGCCGCCGAGCGCGGCGTGCGCAGAGGCGACCGCGGCGCTGACGCCACTCTCGTCGGTGACGTCGCAGCGGATGAAGGTCGCCCTTTGCCCGAGTTCCTCGGCCGCGGCGGCGCCGGCGGCATCCTGGACGTCGAGGAGCGCGACGCGGCCACCGCCTTGGATCACGCGGCGCGCTACCGCGAGGCCAAGTCCGGATGCGCCGCCCGTGACGACGGCTTTGAGTTCGTTGGTTTGCATGGCGCGATTGTCGCGCGCCCGGGTGCCCGCTGGCTACCCGTTGCTAGAGCCGAAGGCCCCCGTCCACCGCGAGCGTCCGGCCGGTGAAGAAGTCGTTCTCGACGATGAAGACGGCGGTCCGCGCGATCTCGACCGGCTGCCCGAGGCGCTGCAGCGGCACCGGCGCGATGACCTTGGCGAGAGTCTCCGGCGTCATGCTCGAGAGGATGTCGGTCGCGCAGAACCCGGGCGCGATGGCGCCGATGCGGATGCCGTAGCGGCCGAGTTCCTTCGCCCAGACCGTCGACATCGAGGCGACGCCCGCCTTGGCGGCGGAGTAGTTGGTCTGGCCGAAGTTGCCGTCCTTCGAGATCGAGGAAATGTTGATGATGACGCCACCGCGCCCGAGCTCGATCATGCGTTCGGCGGCTTCGCGGCCACAGAGGAAGACGCCCGTCAGGTTGACGCCAATGACTGCATTCCACTGGTCGAGGCTGAGCTTGCCGACGACCTTGCCATCCTTGACCTTGATCAGCAGGCCGTCCTTGACGATGCCGGCATTGTTGATGAGCACGTCGAGGCTGCCGAAGTCGGCGACGATCGCGTTCATCGTCTGCGTCACCTGCTCCTCGTTCGTGACGTTGCAGGTGTAGACCCGCGCGCTGACGCCGTGCTCGGCGCAAAGCTGGCGGGTTTCCTCGAGGTCCGCCTGGTTCAAGTCGATGAGCGCGAGATTGCCGCCGCGCGTCGCGAACTCAAGCGCCATCGCACGTCCGAGGCCGCGGCCGCCGCCGGTGATCGCCACTGTCTTGCCCTTGATCTGCATCGTCGTGTCACTCGTCCTTCGCGGCCGGTGCGTCGGGCGCGGCATTTTGAGGTGCGCATCGCCGTGGGTTGGCCGTAATATCTACGGAGATCAATATCTTACCGAATCATGCGCTGCAACAAAAGCCAGGTGCCGCTTCCCCTAGTCGGCCGGTGGTCGAGTTTTCTGAAGGGGTGCCGGGGCCTTAAGGGAAGTGCGTAGCGGCCGTCTGGCTAGATGAGCTCGATCGCAATCGCGGTCGCCTCGCCGCCGCCAATGCAAAGCGATGCGAGGCCGCGCTTCTTGCCGCGCGCCTGCAGCGCCGCGACGAGGGTTGCAAGCAGGCGCGCGCCGGTCGCACCGATCGGATGCCCGAGAGCGCAGGCGCCGCCGTTGACGTTGACCCGCGCCGGGTCGAGCTTCAGATCGTGGATCGCCGCCATCGGTACCGCGGCGAAGGCTTCGTTGATCTCGTAAAGATCGACGTCGCCCGCCTTCCAGCCCGCCTTCGCGAGCGTCTTCTCGATCGCGCCCACGGGCGCGGTCGTGAACCACTCGGGCGCCTGCGCATGGCTCGCGTAGGCGACGATGCGCGCGAGGGGCTTCAGGCCCTTGGCCGCGGCAGCCGAGGCGCGCGCGAGGACGAGCGCCGCGGCGCCGTCGGAGATCGAGGAGGAACTCGCGGCCGTGACGGTGCCGTCCTTGCGAAACGCGGGCTTCAGCGTCGGGATCTTCGCGACGTCGCAGGTGAAGGGCGTCTCGTCCTTGTCGACGACGGACTCGCCCTTGCGGCCCTTGATCGTGACCGGAACGATTTCGCCGATGAAGGCGCCCGCCGCGACGGCCGCGAGGCTGCGACGCACCGATTCGGTCGCGAACGCATCCTGCTCAGCGCGCGTGAACTTGTACTTCTCGGCCGTGTTCTCGGCGAAGCAGCCCATCAACTGCCCGTCCCACGGACTCTGCAGCCCGTCGTAGAACATGTGGTCGAGGATCTCGCCGTGGCCCATGCGGTAGCCCGCGCGTGCCTTGGGGAGGAAATAGGGCGCATTGCTCATCGACTCGAGGCCACCGGCGACCGCGAAGTCGACGTCGCCGGTGCGGAGGGAATCGGCGGCCAGCATCACCGCCTTCATCGCCGAGCCGCACATCTTGTTGACGGTCGTCGTTGGCGTGCCGACGGGTATCCCGGCGGCGATCGCCGCCTGCCGCGCGGGCGCCTGGCCGAGTCCGGCGGAGAGCACGCAACCCATGACGACTTCCTGCACCGCTTCGGGCGCAAGACCAGCCGCGGCGAGTGCGCCCTTGATGGCGGCGGCGCCGAGCTGCGGTGCGGTGGCGCCGGTGAGCACGCCCTGGAAGGCGCCGATCGGCGTGCGCTTGGCGGCGAGGATGACGATGGACTCTGCGCTCATGGCGAACCCCTGGGTGACAGTCCGAGAAGTGTACGCCCAGCCCTTTTTGCAGTGCAACGTGGGTCGGTCACAGAACCGGCGTCGGCCGAGGCCGTCCAGCCGGAAGGGCTATTTTTCCTTTAGAATCAATTAATAAGCGGGGTCTTGCCCCAGTTCCATCGATGGCGATTGGAATATAAAAACAATCTAGACTGATTGTTTTAAGTGCCGTCGACCGACGCTGCTACTATTCCCAAGAAGTCCCTCCGGGGCCTCGCGCCGCTCGAAACGCGGCCCGCGCCACGGATGACGACGCGAGGGCGACCGACATGAGTTCCTCACCCGATCCGGCCACCGTCGCGAGCAGCGAGGAACGCGGGCGCTTGCGGTTCGTGAGCGCCGCCTCGCTCTTCGATGGCCACGACGCCGCCATCAACATCATCCGCCGGATCCTGCAAGCGCAGGGCGCCGAGGTCGTGCACCTCGGACACAATCGCTCCGTCGCCGAGATCGTGCGCGCCGCGATCCAGGAGGATGCCGACGGCATCGCCGTCAGCTCCTACCAGGGCGGCCACAACGAGTACTTCAAGTACATGGTCGACATGCTCGCCGAGCGTGGCGCGGGGCACATCCGCATCGTCGTCGGTGGTGGCGGCACGATCGCGCCCGATGAGATCGCGATGCTCGAGAAGCACGGCGTCGAGAAGATCTACACGCCGAACGACGGCCTGACTCTCGGTCTCGACGGGATGATCGGCGATGTGCTGAAGCGCGTGCGCGCGTGGGCGAGGCCGCTCTTCACGCCGGGGCCCATCGAGGCGGGCGACCAGCAGCGACTCGCGCAGGCGATCTCGGTGTTCGAGAGCGAGGAATCCGCCGCCGCCGAGGCCTTGCGCCACGCCGCCCAGAAGACGCTGAACCGCCCGCCGGTGATCGGCATCACGGGCACGGGCGGCGCCGGCAAGTCCTCGCTGACGGATGAGCTCCTGGCGCGTTTCCTCAGGTTCTTCCCCGACCGGCGCGTCGCGGTCGTCGCAATGGACCCCACCCGGCGGCGCACGGGCGGCGCGCTCCTCGGCGACCGCATCCGCATGAACGCGCTCGACCACGAGCGCGTGTTTATGCGCTCGCTCGCGACCAGGCGCCAGAACCTCGCGACGAGCCCGGTGCTCGCGGACACCATCCAGCTCCTCAAGTTCGCCGGCTTCGACCTCATCGTCATCGAGACGGCCGGCATCGGCCAAAGCGACACCGAGATCGTCGACCTCACGGACCTTTCCCTCTACGTGATGACGGGCGAGTACGGCGCCGCGAGCCAGCTCGAAAAGATCGACATGCTCGACTTCGCCGACTTCATCGTGCTCAACAAGTTCGAGAAGCGTGGCGCGGAGGATGCGCTGCGCGATGTGCGCAAGCAGTGGCGGCGCAACCACCACGAGCGCGCGCGGATAGCCGACGAGTCGGTGCCGGTGTTCCCGACGATCGCGAGCCAGTTCAACGATTCGGGCGTCAATTCGCTCTTCCTCGCGCTCTGCGCGCGGCTCGAGGAGCAGTGGGGTCGGCTGAAGCCGTGGAGCGTCGCGGCGCTCGCGCCGACCGGCTTCCCGAAGCGCGCCGCGGTGATCCCGGGAGACCGGGTGCGCTACCTCGCCGAGATCGCCAACGCCGGGCGGGCGCTTGGGCTGCGCATCGAGAAGGAAGCGGCGGCGGCTTCGCGCCTCGAGGCCTGCCGGGCAGCGCTCGCGGAGCTGGGCGATGCCAACCTGCCGGCGCCGCTCGAGCGTTGTGCCGACAGTGCAACGGCGGCCGCGGATCCTGCGATCGCGACGCTTCGGCGCGCCTACAACCTAGCTCTGGAGGCGATCGGGACGGAGGGCCTCGAGCTCCTGCGCGGCTGGCCGGCGCGGGCGAGGAACGCCACCGACCCCGAATACAGCTACGTCGTGCGCGGCCGCGAACTGAAAGGCCCGAACTACACCGAGTCCCTGTCGCAGCAGCAGATCCCGAAGATCGCCGTGCCGCATTTTCGCGGCGCCGCGGACCTGCTCGCATGGCTGAGGCGCGAGAACCTGCCGGGTTCCTACCCGTACACCGGCGGCGTCTATCCGTACCGGCGCGAGGAAGAGGACCCGATCCGCATGTTCGCGGGCGAGGGGATGCCGGAGCGCACCAACCGGCGCTTCCACTACCTCGGCGCGAATTCACCCGCCAAGCGCCTCTCGACGGCCTTCGACTCGACGACGCTCTACGGCGAGGATCCCGACAACCGGCCCGACATCTACGGGCGCGTCGGCAACTCCGGCGTCTCGATAGCGACGCTCGATGATATGAAGCGGCTCTATTCGGGCTTCGACCTCTGCGCACCGCTCACGTCGGTGTCGATGACGATCAATGGGCCCGCACCGATGAT
This sequence comes from Pseudomonadota bacterium, assembly GCA_025356075.1. Lineage (GTDB taxonomy): Bacteria > Pseudomonadota > Gammaproteobacteria > Steroidobacterales > Steroidobacteraceae > CAIKZZ01. The sequence goes on from JANXUT010000079.1 coordinate 29,136, forward strand.
CCTCGCGATGTTCCTGAACACCGTCATCGACCAGCGCATCGAGCGGCATCTGCGGGAAGCGGGCTCCTGGCCCGCGGCCGAGGCCGCGATAGCCGAGCGCTTCGAGGGCGGCACGCGCCCCGTCTACCGTGCCGAGCTGCCCGCCGGCAATAACGGCTACGGGCTCGGCCTGCTCGGCATCGCAGGGCTTGACCTCGTCGCGGCGGGCGTCCTCGATGCCGCCACCTACGAGCGGATCCGCAAGGAAGCGCTTGCGCAGGTCCGCGGCACCGTGCAGGCCGACATCCTCAAGGAGGACCAGGCGCAAAACACCTGCATCTTCTCGACCGAGTTCGCGCTCAGGATGATGGGCGACGTGCAGGCGTACTTCATTGAGGAGAACGTCCGCAACTTCTACTCGGTCTCGATCTCCGGGTATCACATCGCCGAGGCGGGAGCGAACCCGATCAGCCAGCTCGCCTTCACGCTCGCCAACGGCTTCACTATCGTGGAGTACTACCTCGCGCGCGGCATGAACGTCGATGACTTCGCGCCGAACCTGTCGTTCTTCTTCTCGAACGGCATGGACCCCGAGTACGCGGTCATCGGCCGCGTCGCGCGGCGCATCTGGGCGCGCGCGATGCGCGAGCGCTACGGCGCCGATGCGCGCAGCCAGATGCTGAAGTACCACGTGCAGACGTCCGGGCGCTCGCTGCACGCGCGCGAGATCCAGTTCAACGACATCCGCACGACGCTGCAGGCGGTCTACGCGCTGTTCGACAACTGCAACAGCCTGCACACGAACGCCTACGACGAGGCGATCACGACGCCGACCGAGGAGAGCGTGCGCCGCGCGGTCGCGATCCAGCTCATCATCAACCGCGAGCTCGGCCTCAACAAGACGCAGAACCCCTGGCAGGGCTCCTTCGCGCTCGAGCAGCTCACCGACCTGGTCGAGGAGGCGGTGTTTCGCGAGTTCGATTCGATCTCCGAACGCGGCGGCGTGCTCGGCGCGATGGAGACGATGTACCAGCGCGGCAAGATCCAGGAAGAGAGCCTCTACTACGAGCACAAGAAGCACGACGGCTCGCTGCCGATTGTCGGCGTCAATACATTCCTTGCCGCGAACGCCGCGACCGAGGAGAACCACGCGGCCGAGCTCATCCGCTCGACCGACGAGGAGAAGGACCTGCAGGTGAGCGCGGTTGATGCGTGGCGCAAGCGAAACGCGCGCCGCTCGGCGCCGGCGCTCCTGAAGCTCCAGGAAGTCGCCGCCGCCGGCGGCAACGTGTTCGCCGAGCTCATGGATACCGTCAAGGTCGCCTCGCTCGGCGAGATCTCGGGCGCGCTTTACGCCGTCGGCGGTCGCTACCGGCGCAGCATGTAGGTCGCGCGGCGATGTAAGCTCACGTCCGGGACACTCCGGACAGGAAGTCATGCGCAGCGCGTCCATTCTCTGGATCGCCTTCGTGGCCGCCGCCGCGCCGGTGCCGGCGCGAGCCGCGGGCGAAACCTGCGCAACGCTCGATGCATGCCTCGCTCGGCTGAGCGCGGTTGCGATTCTCCCGGGCGACTACGCGCATTCCCGGACACCCGGTGAAGACAGGCTGATCAAGCACCTGGTCAGCTTCGATGGTGCCGTGGCGCGGCTCGTGCCGCTCCTCAAGGATCCCGACGAACGGATCGCGCAGATCGCAGCTGCGGCGCTGCGCGATGCGAAGGTCATCGATCCGGCCTACCTGCCCGAGATCCGCGCGGGACTCGACCGGGGCCTCGCCTGGCTGCCGGCGGCGCTCGGCCGGATACCGAGTGCCGAGGCGGCCCGCGAAGCGGTGGCGCGCTTCCTCGCCTCGAAAAGCGCGCCCGGGAACCAGGAAGCGTATGCGATCCAGCTCTCCGGGCGTCGTGCCGTGCCCTATATCCTCGCGGCGGCGCAGTGCCGAAGCGGCTGCCCGCCGGAGGCTGCGTCAAACCTGGCGGCGGTGTTGCGACGCATGGACGCGCCCTCGCGGCAGGCGGCGGGTCGGGGGTTGCTGCGCATCGCGCGCGAGCCGGGCGTGCCGCAGGCGACCGCGCTCGGCGCGCTCACGATGATCGAGGCGCTCGGTCGCGCGGGCTGGGATCTCGAGGGCGGGCTCGTCGAATTGCGCCGCCAGCGGCCGGATCTCGGGGCGGGCATCGACGCGGCGCTGATCGGGATCGGTGCCGAGAACGCGGCGCCGATTCTCGCGCGCCAGCTCGAGCTGCGGCCGGCGGGCTTCGCGGCGATCTTCACGCTCGGCGAGGTCGCCCGCCTTGGCGAGGCGGGGCGGTCGGCGGGCCCGGCCGTCCTCGGCCGCCTCGAGGATCCGGACTGGGAGACGCGGCTCGGGGCGGCGCGGGCGCTCGGCTACATCGACTACCAGCCCGCCGTTCCCGCGCTGATTGCGGCGCTCGAGAACCCGGACGACGTGCGCCTCAACTGGGTGGCGGCCGGCTCGCTCGGGCGACTTGGCAACCCTGCGGCACGCGAGGCGCTCGAAAAGGCCGCCGCGCGGCACTGGTACCCGCCGGTGCGCCAGGCGGCGGCGACGGCCCTGGAGAGCCTCGCCGCAGTTGCGCGCGGCACGAGCCGCGCCGAGCCCCATACCGATTTCTTCGCGTACGAATACCTGGGCGCGACGGCGCCCGCCTGTGACCAGCCGTCGATCGGCACGATCGCCGAGCCACCCGGACGCAAGCTCTACTGGCGCCCCGACGCCGCCAGGCTTGCCGCGCTTGCCTGCGCGGTCGAGCCGGGCGCAGCAGCGCCGGCCGCCCCGACGGCGGGGGAGAAGGCGAAGCGCGAGGCGACCTGCGGTGCGCGCAACGTCGAGGCCATGATCGCGAACTCGCTCGCCGCCGAGCACGCGCCGCACGTCGCGCTGCGCACGGCGCGCGGCTGGCTCGCCGGCGGCGATCGGGGCGAGTTCGGCGGCGAGCTTCAGTTCCTGGGCGATGATCATTCGCGCCAATTGATCCTGAATGAGAACGTCGCTGACATTTTTTCGCTCGGCACGCGCACGCTCGCTCTCACCGGCCTCGCTCACATGACCTTCAACCACGGCATGATCTACGCGCTGACCGAGAGCGCAGACGGGTCGTGGTCGGCCGTGCGCTTTCGCAGCCTGCCGGGCGCACCGGCCGCCGCGTGGCTGACCGACACGAACGAGCTGCTGATCAAGGTCCTTGGGGGCGGCACGGTCGTGCTCTCCGCCGACGGGGCGCTGCGCATGGCGGCGTGCCGGGCGCGCGCGCCACGGTAGCCGGCGCCGGGACGCGCTCAAGCCTCGAGGTCGGGCTCGTCGATGCGCGCGAGGATCGCCGCGCGCGCGGCCTGCCTGAGCTTCACCGCCCCGTCGCGTTCGGCCGCATCCGGCGGCGCGATGGGCTCGAGGATCTCGACCTCGATGCGACCCAGGCGCGGCAGTGCCGAGGCGGGCGGCAGTACGCGCCTTGCTCCGCGGATCGCGACCGGGACGACCGGCAGGGAATTTCGGTGCGCGGTGACGAAGGCGCCGGAGTGAAAGCGGCCGAGGCCGACAGCGTCCGTGAACGTGCCTTCGGGGAAGAACGCGAGCGCCTGGCCGCCGGCCGCGGCGCGCAGGACGCGCCTCGCATCGACTCCGCCCTTGTGCCGGTCGAAGCGCTCGACGAACTCCGAGCCGAGGCGCCGTAGCAGCAGCCCCGCGACCGGCACGCGCCCCATCTCGCTCTTGATGACGAAGGCGAAGTGGGCGGGCAGCGCCGCCTGCAGCACCACGCCATCGATGTAGCTCGTGTGATTGGCCACGACGACCGCGGCGCCCGGGGGCAGCCGGTCGAGGCCCGTCACGTGCAGGCGGATGCCCGACAACAAGAAGAAGGTCCGCGCGGCGGCGCGCGCGATGCCGCGACGCAGCGTCACCCGCGGAGCCGGCAGGCCGACGATGAGAGCCGCCAGCGCGACCGCGACAAAGACGGCAGCGCACCAGGCGGCGTAAGGAAGCCGTAAGACTGACCTCACGGCGCCGGCTCGGCTAGGGGGGGTGGCGACGGGCTTAATGTGAACTGATTCTCTTTATGTAAACCCGCGCGCCCATTCGTGAGGCAGGTCACGCACCGCCCGGGGGGTGCTGGCGATACTGATCCGGAACGTCCGCCACCCGGCGGCACGCAACGGACGATTAGCGCTCGAGGACGCCGCGCGGATTGTGCCGGTCCTTACCGGAGTTGCCCAGTGTCGCGGCCCAAGAGCGAACCCAAGGTACAGATGAACTCGGTCGCCAAGTCTGCAGTGCTCCCGAGCACGGCCCGGCCTGCCAAGGACGGGGTTGTCGATGCGGATCCGGCCATCAGCCGGTTCCTCGACGCCGTCTGGATGGAACGCGGGCTGTCGCAGAACACGCTCGCGGCCTACCGGGCCGACCTCACCGCGCTCACCCGCTGGCTCGATGAGCGTCGTCTCGTCGTGACCTGCACGACGCGCGCGGATCTCGTGGCGTTCATCGCCTGGCGCGTCGAGGCCGGCGCCCGTCCCCGCTCGACCGCCCGGCAGCTGTCGAGCTTCCGCCGCTTCTTCCGGTTCCTGCTGCGCGAAGGCACCGTGACCGACGACCCGACCGCGCAGATCGCGATGCCGAAGATCGGTCGCTCGTTGCCGAAGTCGCTGACCGAGGACGAGGTCGAGTCGCTGCTCGCCGCTCCCACCGTCACCGACCCGCTCGGCCACCGCGACCGCACGATGCTCGAGGTCCTCTACGCGACGGGGCTCAGGGTATCCGAACTCGTCAACTTGAAGCACACCCAGGTCAACACCAACCAGGGCGTCATTCGCATCGTCGGCAAGGGCGACCGCGAGCGGCTGATCCCGCTCGGCGATGAATCGGTGCGCTGGCTCGCCGAGTTCGTGCGCGGACCGCGCACCGAGATCCTGCTCGAGCGCCAGACCGACTACCTGTTCCCGACACGGCGCGGCGATCGCATGACGCGCCAGGCCTTCTGGCACATCATCAAGCGCTACGCGCGCAAGGCCGGGGTCCAGAAGGAACTCTCGCCGCACACGCTCAGGCACGCCTTCGCGACGCATCTGCTGAATCGCGGCGCGGACCTTCGGGTCGTGCAGATGCTGCTCGGCCACAGCGACCTCTCGACGACGCAGATCTACACGCACGTCGCGCGCGAGCGCATGAAAGAGCTGCACGCCCAGCATCACCCGCGCGGCTGACCGCCCCGCACGCTCTGCTAGACTCGCGGAACTTAAGCGCCAGCGGCTCGGTCGTACGACCTGCCGGCCCCGGAGTTCCTTCAATGCCCAGCGCGAGTCCCCGCTCCTCGAGCCCCATCGCCCGGCTGCTGCTGGTTGGCGCCGTCGCGACCTTCGGCTTCGCCTCGCTCGCCGCGGCGCCCGCGCCGAAGGCCGATACGCCGGCAAAGGTCGACGCGCAGCCCAAGGCCGATCCCCGCAGCGTGATCGCCAAGCACCTCGAGGTCGATATCGCCTCGGTGCAGCCGAGCGTGCTGCCAGGCATCTTCGAGGTCGCCCGTGGCGCCGAGGTGCTCTACGTCTCGAGCGACGGGCAGTACGCCCTCTCGGGCGACCTGTTCGTGACGGCGACCGGCAAGAACCTGAGCGAGCAGCGGCGCATCGAGGCGCGCTCGATTGCGCTCCGGGGCGTGTCCGACGCCGATGCGATCATCTTTGAGCCCAAGCACGCGCGTTACACCGTCACCGTGTTCACCGACGTCGACTGCGCCTACTGCAGGAAGCTCCACAGCGAGATCGCCGAGTACAACCGGCTCGGCATCCGTATCAAGTACCTGTCCTTCCCCCGCACGGGTCCCAACACCGACGCGTGGCACAAGGCCGAGGTCGTCTGGTGCGCGGCCGACCGTCGCGAGGCGCTGACCCGCGCGAAGCTGGGAGGCGAGCTGACCGGCAAGTCGGACTGCCCGACGCCGATCGCGCGCTCCTACGAACTCGGCCAGGAACTCGGCATACGCGGCACGCCTGGCATCTTCACCGAGGGCGGCGAGTACCTGCCTGGCTACTATTCTCCGGAGCGGCTGATCCAGCGGCTCAAGGAGCTTGAGCCGAAGCCGCCGGCGGGCTGACGCTCGCGCGGACGCGTGGCATCCCGGGCTGGTGAGCGAGCGCGGGCGGCGTTCGGCCGCTCACGCCGCGCGCGAGGGGGGTCGACCCCCGGGAGCGCTGCCTAGCGCTCGAGCAGCGCCCGCTTGCCGGGCTTGCCTTTCCACTCGTCGGCATCCGCCGGCGGCGGCCCCATCTCGGTGATGACCGGCCATTTCTTGGCGAGCTCGGCGTTCAGCTTCAGGAACTCTTCCTGGCCCTTCGGGATCTCTTCTTCCGAATAGATCGCCTCGACCGGGCATTCCGGTTCGCACAGCGTGCAGTCGATGCACTCATCCGGATCGATGACGAGGAAGTTCGGGCCCTCGTGGAAGCAGTCCACCGGACACACTTCCACGCAGTCCATGTACTTGCACTTGATGCAGCTTTCGGTGACGACGAACGTCATACGTCTTTCCTGCCCTTTGGCACGATCCAGGCTCTCGGCGCGCGGCGGCGTGCCGCGGGGGGGCCATTCTATACGAGGCGACTTACGGGGGCGTCGCGCGCCGCCACGCCGGCCGGTCGAAATCGGTCGAGTGCAGCCGCTCGAGGCCGAGGCTGCGGTCCTCGAGGTAGCGCCTGAGTGCGAACTCGACGCTCGGGAAGGCGATCTCGGGCCACGGGATGTCCTCGATCGGGACGAGCTCGACCTCGAGGCTCTCGGCGCCGACGCCGAAATCGGGGCGCGGCAGCCGGGCGCGGTACATCACGTGGACCTGGTGCGCATGCACGACGTTGACGATGGCGAGGAGGCTGCCGATCGTGACCTCGGCGAGCGCCTCCTCGAGCGATTCGCGCGCGGCGGCGGCCTCGAGCGTCTCGCCGTTCTCCATGAATCCCGCCGGCACGGTCCAGTAGCCGAGCCTCGGCTCGATGGCCCGCTTGCAGAGGAGGATCCTGCCCTCGTGCTCCGGCACGCAGCCGACCACGAGCTTCGGGTTCTCGTAGTGGATCGCGTGGCAGGCGGGGCACACGAACCTTGGCAGGTTGTCGCCGTCGGGGACCCGTACCTCGACCGCCTGGCCGCAGTTGCTGCAAAACTTCATGGTGTCGGGGCGGCTGTGCGGGTGGCGTGGTGCCGGTGGAGGGAGTCGAACCCCCACGCCTTGCGGCGGACGATTTTGAGTCGTCTGCGTCTACCAATTCCGCCACACCGGCCGGGGGCGGCATATTACCACGCACAATCGCCCCTTCGGGCGCGACGCTTCCCATCGCTCGGGCATCTTGAGTGGCTGTGAAGTTCACCGAAATCGACCTCGCCCCGGATCTCATCGCCCGCGCCCAGGCGGGCGAGCGGGCGGCGCTCGCCGCGTTCTACCAGGCGTTCTCGCGCCCGGCCTACACGCTGATCCGGCGGATCGTGCCGGGCCCGGCGGCGGACGATCTCCTGCAGGACGCCTTCATCGATGCGATCCGCGGACTGCCCAAATTCCAGGGCACCGCGCCCGTCGGCGCCTGGTTCAGGAGCGTCGTCGTCAGGCGCTGCTTCATGCACCTGCGCTCGCCGTGGCAGAGGAGCCGCGACTTCGTCGGCGATCTCATCGAGCGGCTCGAGGCGAACCGCGCGACCCCCGGGCTTGCGCTCGACCTTGGCCACGCGCTCGAGGGGCTCACGCCGCTCGGGCGCCTCGTCGTGTGGCTGCACGACGTCGAGGGCTACACGCACGAGGAGATCGCGGCCGCGACCGGCAAGACCCCGAGCTTCTCGAAATCCCAGCTCGGGCGCGCGCATGCGCGCTTGCGGCTCGCGCTCGGCGCGGAGGCGCCGAGCGCCGCCCCCTGCGCGCTCCCCGAAGAATGTGTCCGGAGTTCGACGCCATGACTGAACCGACCCATCATCAAGGCCTCGCCCGCGGGCTTTGCCAGCTCGCCGAGTTCGAGCCGCCGCCGGATGCCTGGTCCGCGATCGAGGCACGGCTTGGCGCGCGCCCGGCGCGCCACGGCGGTCGCGCGGCCGCGCTCGCCGTCGTCGGCCTCGCCGCGGTCGCGGTGGCGCTGAAGCTCACGAGCCCGACGGCGGTCGCGCCCGAATCGGCTGCGAGCGTCACGCCCCTCATCGCGCGGCCGTCCGAGAGCCCGCTCGACCGGCGCTCCTCGCGCCTCGAGGCACTGCTCGCGGCCCTGCCGCCGGCACGCTCCGGCCGCGCCAGCACGCGACTCGCGACGACGCTGCTCGAGGACCGGATCGCGCTGGTCGATGAGCGCCTGAGCGAGCCCGCGGGCGCGGAACTGCCGGCCGAGACGACCGAGGCGCTCAAGCGCCAGCGGGTCGTGCTGCTCGACTCGCTCGTGCGGGTCCGCTACGCCTCGGCCGTGATCGCGAGCCTGTAGTCGATCGAGCCGACCGAATGAACCGCCGTGGAGAAGTGTCGATGAAAGGTCCCATCACCGTGATCCTGACGGCGCTCGCGCTTGCCTCGGCAAGTGCCGCCGCGCTCACCCCACCGGCGCCAGCGCCGGCCACGCCCGCCGCGCCGGCGGCGCCGGCCGAGCCCGCGCGCCCGCTCGACAACCGCGCGCTCGAGCGCAAGCTCGAGGAGGCGCGCGCCCGCCTCGAGCGGGCGGCCAAGGAAGTCGCCGAGCTCTCCGTCGGACTCGTGCCCGACGAGGAGACGATAAGGCGCATGGTCGGCAACCATCCGCATCCGGTGCTCGGCGTGCAGCTCGGCGCGCAGAAGGGCGGCGGCGTGCCGATCGCGGGCGTTAGCCCGGGCGGCGCGGCGGCGGAAGCGGGGCTCCTGGCGGGCGACGTGATCATCAGCGTCAACGGCCGCAAGGTCGAGACCGGCACCGATGTCGCCGCCGAGATCCACCGCCTCGGGCCCGGCGCCGAGGCTCGCATCGAGCGACTGCGCGCGGGCAAGGTCGCGACCCTCGTCGTCGTTCCCCGCTCGATGGATCCGCGCCTGACGGTGCTGCTCGGCGACATGGGCCAGGGGCTCGCCGAGCTCGGCGACAGCGTGACGCAGGCGTTCGACCACGCGATGCCGTGGTCGGGCAGCGGCTGGGGCGAGCTCGAGCTCGCCGAGATGTCGCCGGGACTCGGCCGGTACTTCGGCACTGACCACGGCGTGCTGGTGCTGCGCGCGCCAAGCTCGTTCGGTGAATCGCTGAAAGACGGCGACGTGATCGTCTCGATCGGTGGGCGCGAGCCCGAGGGCGTCTCGCACGCGCTCAGGATCCTCCGTTCCTACCAGCCGCTCGAGCACGTGCCGCTCGCGCTCGAGCGGGACCGCAAGCCGCTGAAGACCGACCTCACGATGCCGGAGCGGCTGCACCCGTCGCACCCGCCCAAGGCCCCGCGCGCGCCACGGGCACCGGCCGCGCCCGCCCCGCCCGCGATGCCCGCGGCACCGGCGGGTCCTGCCGCGGCACCCGGCGCGCCGCCGGCGCCGCCGGCCAGTCCCGCGAACGGCGACGACACGACCTGAGGGCGCCCGGCGCGGGAGGGCCTGCTACCATCCGCGCGCCATGCCGACGACCCGAGCCGAGCCACGCTCTCTGCTGCGCACGGACTTCTCGTACGCGCTGCCTGCCGATCTCATCGCGAGCGAGCCCGCGCCCGAGCGGCGCGGCAGCCGGCTGCTCGTGCTCGAGGGCGCGAGTGGTGCGTGGCGTGATCTGCGCTTCCCGGACCTAGGCTCGCTCCTAAGGCCCGGGGACCTCCTCGTCCGCAACGACACGCGCGTGCTGCCGGCGCGGCTGCGCGGCACGAAGGCGACGGGCGGGGCGGTCGAGATCCTCATCGAGCGGGTGACGGCGGAGCGGTGCTTCACGGCGCAGCTGCGCTCGAGCAAGGGCGCGCGGCCCGGCCAGTCGATCGCGCTCGCGGGCGGTGCGACGGCGGTGGTCGTGGCGCTTCGCGAGGAGTTCGTGGAGCTCGAGCTCGATCGCCCGGTAGGCGCATTCCTCGAGGCGATGGGCGAGGTGCCGCTGCCGCCCTACATCGGACGCGCGGCGACGGGACCCGATCGCGAGCGCTACCAGACCGTCTATGCGCGCGAGCCCGGAGCGGTGGCGGCGCCGACGGCGGGGCTGCATTTCGATGCGGAGTTCTTCGCGTCCCTCGGCGCGCGCGGCATCGGGGTCGCCGACGTGACGCTGCACGTCGGCGCCGGTACCTTCCAGCCGGTCAGGTGCCTCGATCTCAGCGAGCACCGCATGCACGCCGAATGGCTCGAGGTGAGTGCCGGGACGGTCGATGCGATCAAAGCGACGCAGCGCGCCGGCGGGCGCGTCGTCGCGATCGGCACGACTGTCGTTCGCAGCCTCGAGACCGCGGCCGCCGCCGGCGAGCTCAGGCCCTTCGCCGGCGAGACGCGCCTGTTCATCCAGCCCGGCTACCGGTTCCGCGTCGTCGATGCGCTCGTGACCAACTTCCACGTGTCGGAGTCGACGCTGCTCATGCTCGTCTGCGCCTTCGCGGGACGCGAGCAGGTGCTCGGCGCCTACGCGCACGCGGTCGCGGCCCGTTACCGGTTCTTCAGCTACGGCGATGCGATGTTCCTGACGCCGGCGCCGGGCGCCGCGAGGCGCGCGTGAAGTTCGAGCTCCTCGCGACCGACGCGGGCGCGCGGCGCGGCCGGCTCGAGTTCGCCCGCGGCAGCATCGAGACGCCGGTGTTCATGCCGGTCGGCACCTACGGCACCGTGAAGGCGATGACGCCGGAGGAGCTCACCGAGCTCGGCGCCGAGATCGTGCTCGGCAACACCTTTCACCTGTGGCTGCGTCCCGGACTCGACGTGATCGCCGCGCACGGTGGCCTGCACCGGTTCATGCACTGGGAGCGGCCGATCCTCACCGACTCGGGCGGCTTCCAGGTGTTCAGCCTCGCGAAGCTGAGGAAGCTCACCGAGGAGGGCGTGCGCTTTCGCTCGCCGGTCGACGGCGCCGAGGTGTTCCTGTCGCCGGAGGAGTCGATGCGCATCCAGCGCGTGCTCGGCTCCGACATCGCGATGCAGTTCGACGAGTGCACGCCGTACCCGGCGACCGAGTCCGAGGCGCGCGCGTCGATGGAGCTGAGCCTTCGCTGGGCGGCACGAAGCCTGAAGGCGTACTACGGCGAGGACGGCCGGGCGCCCGGCGTCCTGTTAGGCAACGTTCAGGGCGGCATGCACCGCGCGCTCCGCGAAGCGTCCGCGGCCGGCCTCGCGGAGCTCTCGTTGCCAGGCTACGCCGTCGGTGGACTTGCAGTGGGGGAGCCGGAAGAGGAGCGACTGCGCGTGCTCGAGGAGACGCTGCCGCTGCTGCCGAGGGACCGGCCGCGCTACCTGATGGGCGTCGGTCGACCCGAGGACATCATCGAGGCGGTGGCGCGCGGCATCGACATGTTCGACTGCGTGATGCCGACCCGCCACGCGCGAAACGGCCACCTCTTTACCTCGGGCGGCGTGCTCAACATCCGAAACGCGCGCCACGCCGAGGATGTCTCGCCCGTCGACGTCGAGTGCGCCTGCTACACCTGCAGGAACTACTCACGCGCCTACCTAAGACACCTCGACCGGGCCGGCGAGATCCTCGGCAGCCGGCTCAATACCATCCACAATCTGTACTTCTATCAGGCGCTTATGTGCTCGATCCGGGCGGCGATCGAATCCGGCAGGTTCCCGGCCTGGCGGGCGGAATTCCTCGCCCGTCAGAAGGCCCAGAGCGACCCTGTGGCATAATGCCCGGCTTCGCCCTTCCATTCAGGGGCACGGGATAACGCCATGGACTTCTTCATTTCTACGGCCGCCGCGCAGGCAGCGGGCGCGCCCGCCGGTGGCTCGCAGCCGCAGATGGTCACCTTTGCGCTGACCATTGGCCTGTTCGTGTTCCTGTACTTCATGATGATCCGGCCGCAGTCAAAGAAGGCCAAGGAGCACCGCGAGATGGTCGCGAAGCTCGCCGTGGGCGATGAGGTCGTGACCGCGGGCGGAATCCTCGGGCGCGTCACCGAGGCCGGCGACACGTTCGTGACGGTTGAAGTCGCGAAGGGCGTGGCACTGCAGGTGCAGCGCTTCCAGGTCTCGCAGCTGATGCCAAAGGGCACCTACAAGGCCTGAGCCGGAGTCGTTAGCCCGCATGAACCGTTATCCGCTCTGGAAGAGCCTCCTGTTCACCGGCGTGATGCTGCTCGCGCTCGTGCTTGCGCTGCCGAACGTGTTCGGCGAGGCGCCGGCGCTGCAGCTGTCGCTGAAGGACGGCGAGCTGTTCGCCGGGCCGGCGGCGATCCAGCCGTTTCGTGACCTGCTCGACCAGCAGAAGGTGTCCATCGAGACGGCCTTCGTGCAGCAGGGGCGCGTCGTGCTCAGGTTCGCCGACGTCGCGAGCCAGCTGAAGGCGCGCGATGCGATCGAGTCCTCGGCCGAGGGCAAGTACGCGATTGCGACGACCTTCGCCTCCAAGGCGCCCGAGTGGGTGCGGACGATTGGCTTGAAGCCCATGAGCCTCGGCCTCGACCTCCGGGGCGGTATTTACCTCGTGTACGAGGTCGACGTCGACGGCGCGGTCAAGCAGACGCTGCAGCGGCTCGAGCGCGACTACCGCATGGCGCTCAGGGAAAAGAAGATCCAGTACGAGTCGGTCGACGGCACCGCCGGTGGCGTGCTCGTGACCTTGAAGAATTCCTCGCGGCTCGAGGATGCGCGCACAGCGCTGCAGGCGGTCGACCCGAACGTGACGCTGACCAGTGGCTCGAGCGCGAGCGGCGCGGCGACGATCACGACGACGCTGAGCGAAGTGCAGGTGCGCCAGCGGCAGGACTTCGCGATCCAGCAGAACATCACGGCGCTTGGCAATCGCGTCAACTCGCTCGGCGTCTCCGAGGCGAGCGTGCAGCGCCAGGGCGCGAACCGCATCGCCGTGCAGCTGCCCGGTATCCAGGACGCGAGCGAGGTCATCCGCCTCCTCGGCAAGACCGCGACGCTCGAGTTCAGGCTGGTCGATCAGACCGGCAACGCCCTCGAGGCGGCGCAGACGGGGCGCGCGCCCCTGGGCACCAAGCTCTACAAGGAACGCAACGGCCGCCCGGTGCTCCTGAAGCGCGAAGTCATCGTCACCGGCGAGCAGCTCACCGATGCGACCTCGACCTACCAGCAGGGCGAGCCGGCGGTGAGCCTCAGGCTCGACGGGCGCGGCGGCGAGGAGATGCTGCGCACGACGCGCGAGAACCTCGGGCGGCCGATGGCGGTCGTGTTCATCGAGCGCGAGCGCCAGCTGCGCGAGCAGAACGGCGAGAAGGTCGCGGTCGATGTCACCAAGGAAGAGGTCATCAACGTCGCGACCATCCGCGGCGTCTTCTCGAACCAGTTCCAGATCACCGGGCTCCTGCAGCGCGAGGGCCAGGAACTCGCACGGCTCCTGCGGGCCGGTGCACTCGCCGCTCCCGTCGTCATCGTCGAGCAGCGCCTCATTGGCCCGAGCCTCGGCCAGGACAACATCGACAAGGGTGTGCTGGCGCTTGAGATCGGCTCCGCCGCGCTGTTCCTCTTCATGGCGATCTACTACAGCGCCTTCGGCCTCGTCGCGAACCTGGTGCTCGTCTGCAACGTGGTGCTGCTGACCGCGTGCCTGTCGCTCTTTGGCGCGGCGCTGACGCTGCCAGGCATCGCCGGCATCATGCTCACCGTCGGCATGGCGGTCGATGCGAACATCCTGATCTACGAGCGTATCCGCGAGGAATTGCGGCACGGCAACTCATCGCACGCCGCGATCAAGGCGGGCTTCGAGAAGGCGTTCTCGGCGATCTTCGATGCGAACGTGACGACAGCCTTCGCGGGCATCGTGCTGTTCCTGTTCGGCACGGGCCCCATCAAGGGCTTCGCTGTCGTCCTGTCCGTCGGCATTGGCACGACGATGTTCACGGCGTTGATGGGCAGCCGCACGATCATCGGCCTCATCTGGGGTCGGCGCGCGTCCATTGCGCGCCTGCCGATCTAGCGGGCGAGGAGTACAGCGGCCATGGAGTTCTTCCACTCGGTTCCGAAGTTCCGCTTCATGGCGGCGCGCAAGATCTGCTACGCGATCTCGGTGATCGTCATCATCGGCTCCATCGCGGTGGAAGCGTACCGCGGCCTCAACTTCGCGATCGACTTCACCGGCGGCGTCGTCATCGAGGCGAGCTTCACGGGAGCCGCGGATCTCGACAAGACCCATGCGGCAATCGGTGGCGCCGGCTTCAACGACGTCGCGGTGCAGGTGTTCGGCACGTCCAAGGACGTGCTCGTGCGGCTGCCGCCGCTGGTCGGCTCGACTCCCGCGAACGAGGTCACGAAGCGCATCGAAGCGGCGCTGAAGACCGTCGACCCGGGGGTCCAGATCCGCCGCACCGAGATCGTCGGGCCGCAGGTCGGCAAGGAACTCGCGTTCAAGGGCGTGCAGGCGCTCATGATCACGATGGTGCTGATCCTCGCCTACCTCGCGTTCCAGTTCCGCTGGAAGTTCGGCGTCGGCGCGGTGATCGCGACGCTGCACGACCCGTTCGTCGTGGTCGGCGTGTTCGCGATCACCGGCATGTCGTTCGATCTGTCTGTGCTCGCCGCGGTGCTCGCCGTGCTCGGCTACTCGATCAACGAGACGGTCGTCGTGTTCGACCGGGTCCGCGAGCTCTTCCCGCAGATGCGCAAGTCCGAGCCCATCGAGGTCTTCGACCGCGCCATCAACGAGACGCTGTCGCGGACGATCATCACGAAGTTCGCGACGCTGATCGTGGTCGTGGCGCTTTACCTGTTCGGCGGACCGGCGCTCAGGGGCTTTGGCCTCGCGCTCATCGTCGGCATCCTCGCGGTTACCTACTCGTCCATGTTCATCGCGAGCGGCGTCGCGCTCGACCTCGGCTCCTCGCATCGTGACCTGATGGCCTCGGAGCGGCGCACGGCGGTCGACGACCTGCCCTGAGTAGACGCCGGGCCGACTTCCCATGTACGCGCTCCTGACCGATCCGTCCGCGTGGCTCTCGCTCGCGACGCTCGCGACTCTCGAGATCGTGCTCGGCGTCGACAACGTGATCTTCCTGTCGATCCTGGTCGCGCGGTTGCCACCCGAGCGCCAGAAGCTCGCGCGCGTCAGCGGCCTCGGGCTCGCGATGGTGACCCGCATCGCGCTGCTCCTCTCGATCACCTGGCTCGCGAGCCTGACGGCGCCGCTCGTGCATGCCTTCGATCAGGACTTCTCGGGACGCGACATCGTGCTCGGGCTCGGTGGCCTCTTCCTCCTCTGGAAGAGCGTCATCGAGATCCACGCGAGCGTCGAGGGCCCCTCCGGCAAGCGCCCGACCCGCGCGATGAGCGGGTTCGTGAGCGTGATCATCCAGATCGCGGTCATCGACATAGTCTTCTCGCTCGACTCGGTATTCACCGCGGTCGGGCTCGTGAAGGAGATTCCGATCATGATCACGGCGATCGTGATCGCGGTCGTCTTCATGATGTTCGTCGCCGGCAGCGTCGCCCGCTTCATCGAGGCGCACCCGACCATCAAGGTGCTCGCGCTCGCCTTCCTGATCCTGATCGGCGTCGCGCTGGTCGCCGAAGCGTTCGAGTTCCACATCCCGAAGGGCTACCTGTACGTGTCGATGGCGTTCTCGCTCGCGGTCGAGTTCATCAACGTGCGCCTCCGGCGCGCATTCAAGGGCGGCCGACCGCCCGGTGACGGCTGAAGCCGCCGTGTCCGACGTCGTCAACGCACCGCCCGCGGTCGAGCGCCATGGCGCGCAGCGGCGCCATGGCGAGCCGCTCAAGGTCCTCACCCTCGGCGCACTCGGCGTCGTGTTCGGCGACATCGGCACGAGTCCGCTCTATGCGCTCAAGACCTGCATGGAGGCCGCGAAGACGGTCGCCGAGGTCCCGGGTACGGTGCTCGGCATCCTGTCGCTGATCTTCTGGGCGATCGCGCTCGTCGTCACGGTCAAGTACGTCGGCCTCGTGCTCAGGGCCGACAACCGCGGCGAGGGCGGGATCCTCGCGCTGACGGCCCTCGTCGTGAACGAGGGGCGGGCGCGCTACCCGGTGCTCCTCGCCGCGCTTGGCCTTGCCGGCTGCGCGTTCTTCTACGGCGATGGCACGATCACCCCGGCCGTGTCGGTGTTGAGCGCGGTAGAGGGCCTCGAGCTCGTGGACCCTGAGTTCAGCAAGGCGGTCGTGTGGCTGTCGGTGCTCGTGCTGATCGCCCTGTTCGCGGTGCAGCGCCGCGGTACGGGCACGATCGGCCGGCTGTTCGGGCCCGTCATGCTCGTCTGGTTCGTGACGATCGGCGCGCTCGGCCTCGCCAAGATCATCGAGCACCCGGGCGTCCTCGCGGCGGTGAACCCCATCTACGGCATCAGCTTCGTCGCGCGCCACCCCTCGCTCGGGATGCTGGTGCTCGCGGCGGTGTTTCTCGCGGTCACGGGCGGGGAGGCGCTCTACGCCGACCTCGGCCACTTTGGCCGCAAGCCCATCCGGCTCGTCTGGTACGGGCTCGTGTGGCCGGCGCTGACGCTCAATTACTTCGGCCAGGGCGCGCTGCTCATGGGCGACCCCGCCGCGGCCTCGAACCCGTTCTACCTGCTCGCCCCGCAGGCGCTCCTGATCCCGCTCGTGGTGCTCGCGACTGCGGCGACGATCATCGCCTCGCAGGCGGTGATTTCCGGCGTCTTCTCGATGACGCAGCAGGCGCTGCAGCTCGGCTTCCTGCCGCGCATGAAAGTCCAGCAGACCTCCGAAGCCTCGATCGGGCAGATCTACGTGCCGGCGGTCAACGGCATCCTCTGCATCGCGACGCTTGGCCTGGTACTCGCGTTTCGAAGCTCCGACCACCTCGCGAACGCCTACGGCATCGCGGTGGTGTGCACGATGCTTATCACGGCGGTGCTGCTCGTCGTGCTCCTGCGCGGCCGGGCAGCTACCGACCGGCGCAGTCGCTGGCTCCTCTTCGTCGCCGTGCCGTTCGTGCTGATCGATGCGCTGTTCCTGATCGCCAACATCGAGAAGATCCCGAACGGCGGGTGGTTTCCGCTCCTCTTTGGCCTCTTGGTGTTCATGACGATGCGCAGCTGGATGCGCGGCCGCCGCGTGGTCAGCGAGCACATGCGCCGCCAGGAGCGCTCGGTCGCCGGGTTCCTCGAGGAACTCGGGCGCTCCCCGCCGCAGCAGGTGCCGGGGACCGCCGTGTTCCTGTCGAGCAACCTCGAGGGCGTGCCACGCACGCTCACCCGCAACGTGAAGTACAACGGCGTCATCCACGAGCACACCGTGCTCCTCTCCGTGCTCACCGAGCGCATCCCGCGCGTGCCGCGCGGCGGGCGCCTGAAGGTGATGCGCCTCTCGCCGCAACTCTGGCGGGTCGAGGCGCGCATCGGGTTCATGGAGCGGGCGGACGTGCCGAAGCTGCTGCGCGAGGCGGAGCGGCTCGGGCTCGGCTTTCGGACCGACAACGCGACTTATTTCCTCGGCCGCGATGACATCATCGTCGCGAGCCCGCGCGGCATGGCCCGCTGGCGCAAGCGCCTGTTCCTGTTCATGGCCAGGAACGCCGAGTTCGCGGGGGCGCATTTCGGCATCCCCCCGGAGCGGATCATCGAGCTCGGCGGGCAGGTGCAGATCTGACCTAGGACGTCTCCTTGCCGGCGGCAGTGCCCGCGTGCCTACAATCGGCACGACCAACCGGGGGGACGCATGAACCTGCGCATCAAGCCGCTCGATGAGATCCTGGCCAATGCCGAGAAGAAGTCCCTGCACAAGACGCTCGGACCCTTTCAGCTGACGATGCTCGGCGTCGGCGGGATCATCGGCACGGGCATCTTCGTGCTGACTTCCTCGGCCGCGCAGCTGGCGGGCCCCGGCATGATGGTGTCGTTCATCGTCGCCGGCATCGTCTGCGCCGTCTGCGCGCTCTGCTATGCGGAGCTTGCCTCGATGGTGCCGGTATCGGGATCGGCTTACACCTACTCGTACGCGGTCATGGGCGAACTGGTCGCCTGGATCGTCGGCTGGGCGCTGATCCTCGAATACGCCGTGGCGGCAAGCGCGGTCTCGGTCGGCTGGTCGAACTACTTCGTCGGCGTGATGGCGCGCGCGTTCGACTGGCACCTGCCGATCAGCCTGTCGAAGGGCTACTACGCCGGGGGGTTCATCAATCTGCCGGCGGTGCTGATCGCGACGCTGGTGACGGCGCTCCTCTACTTGGGCACGCGCGAGAGCGCGCGCGTGAACTCGATGCTGGTCGTCATCAAGATCATTGCGCTCGCGGTCTTCTGTGCGCTCGCCTTGCCCGTCATCAAGCTTGAGAATTTTCACCCGTTCGCGCCGCTCGGCACCTTGCCGATCGGTGCGGCCGCCGCCACGATCTTCTTCGCATTCGTCGGCTTCGACGCGGTCTCGACCGCCGCCGAGGAAACCAAGGACCCGCAACGCAACGTGCCCATTGGCCTCATCGGCAGCCTCGCGCTCTGCACGGTTTTCTACCTGCTCGTGGCCGCCGGCGCCATCGGGTCGATCGGTGCCCAGCCGGTCATCGTCAACGGCGCGGGGCTCTCGCCGGGTACGCCTGCATTCGTCGAAGCCTGCAAGCTCGCCGCCAACTCGGCGTCGCTCGCCTGCAGCGACGAGGCGCTCGCTCACGTGCTCGCGATGATCGGCTGGAGCAAGGTTGCGAGTCTCATCGGCCTCGCGGCGTTCCTCGCGTTGCCGTCCGTGATCCTCACGATGCTCTTTGGCCAGACGCGCATCTTCTTCGTGATGTCGCGCGATGGCCTGTTGCCTGATGTCCTCAGCAGCGTCCACCCGCGATTCAAGACCCCGCACGTCGTCACGCTGATCACCGGCTTCTTCGTGATGCTGGCCGCGGCTTTCTTCCCGGTCGGGGAGCTCGCCAACATTTCCAATTCCGGAACGCTGCTGGCGTTCGCGATGGTCGCGGTCGGCGTGATGGTGCTTAGGGTCAAGGACCCGGCGCGGCGCCGCGGCTTTCGTACGCCGTGGATCTGGTTCGTGGGTCCGCTCGCCGTGATCGGTTGCCTGGCGCTCTTCGCGCTGCTAAGAGGCGCGGCCATCAAGGTCTTCCTGATCTGGGGTTCGATCGGCCTCGTCGTCTATTTCCTCTACGGGTACCGGGCGAGTCACCTGGCTAAGAAGCAGACGCAGTAGGCGCACCGCGCCGGCCCCACGCTCGACGGCGACGGGTCAGAATCGCTCAGCCAGAATCGGCCGCGTCCGTCGGATCTGGTGGCCGGGGCGGCCGGCCCATTCGAGTCGCAACGGCTCATTCGAAGCCGCGGTGCCGGAGGCTTCGATTGCGACGCCGCGATCGCTCCCCTATGATCGATCGATTCGCGAAGGCGACGGCACCCTGGGGAGTGGTTACCGAATGGCCAATTCAACCGTCATGGCGCGTATTTTTCAGCGCAAGACAGTCGCGCAGATCCAGGCTGAACACGCGAGCGGTGAGCTCAAGCGCTCGTTGGGCGCACTCAACCTCGTGCTGCTTGGCATCGGCTGCATCATCGGAGCGGGCATCTTCGTGCTGACCGGCCGGGCAGCCGCCCAGTTCGCGGGCCCCGCGATCATGCTGTCGTTCGTGATCACCGGGCTCCTCTGTGCGTTCGTCGCGCTTTGCTACGCGGAACTCGCCTCGGCGCTCCCGGTGTCGGGCTCCGCGTACTCCTACACGTACGCATCGATGGGCGAGGGGGCGGCGTGGGTGATGGGACTCCTGCTGCTCCTGGAATACGGCCTCGCGGCCTCGACGGTTGCGGTCAGCTGGTCCGGCTACTTCGTCAGCCTCATGGCCGATTTTCATATCACGGTTCCGCCGTCGCTGACCGCCGCCCCGGGAGTGCCGGTGGTCGATGCGTCCGGGGCCACGATCGCGACGGGCATCATCAATCTCCCCGCCGTCGTGGTCGTTGGACTCGTCACGTTGCTGCTGATCCGCGGCGTCAAGGAGTCGGCGACGGCGAACAACATCATCGTGTTCATCAAGTTGGCGGTCGTCATCGCGTTCATAGCGATCGGCTGGCGGTACGTGAACACCGCGAACTGGGCGCCGTTCATCCCCGCGGAGATTCCCGCCCGGCCGCCGGGCACGGACATGGACATCTGGCACCAGACCGGCCGTGCGCTGGTTGCGGTGGTGACCGGCGACAACACGTTCAAGTACGGTCTCGGCGGCGTGATCCACGGCGCCGCCGTGATCTTCTTCGCCTACCTCGGCTTCGAGGCTGTCTCGACCGCCGGCGCCGAGTCCCGCAATCCCGGTAAGGACATGCCGATCGGCATTCTGGGATCGCTCGTCATTTGCACGGTGCTCTACATCGCGACCTCCGCGGTGCTGGTCGGGATCGTGCCGTACGCCTCGCTCGACAACGCGGCGCCCCTTGCGGTCGCGGCGAACCGGATTGGTCTGCCGTGGTTCGCGCTGCTCGTCAAGATCGGCGCGATCGCGGGCCTCTCGAGCGTGATGCTGGTCCTCCTGTACGGCCAGACGCGCATCTTCTACACGATGAGCCGCGACGGCCTTTTGCCTAAGTCCCTCGCGGTCGTCCACAAGAAGTTCCAGACGCCGTGGATCAACACGATTATCGTGGGCGTCGCGGCGATGGCCGCGGCCGGGTTCATGTCGCTCGATGCCCTCGGGGACCTCACGAACGTCGGCTCGCTCGCGGCGTTCACGCTCGTGTGCGTGACGGTGATCTACCTGCGCTCGACGAACCCCGAGCTCGTGCGGCCGTTCAAGACGCCGCTCTATCCGCTGACGCCGATTCTCGGCGGACTCATGTGCCTGGTGCTGCTCGGGAGCCTCATGTCGACGCCGGACACGAGGAAGTTCTTCGTGATCTACCTCGTCATCGGCATCGTCGTCTATTTCGTCTACGGCATCCGCGCCTCGAAGCTGAGTCGCGGCGCCGCATAGCAGCGCTGCCCCGCAGGCGGCCCGCGGCCTCAGCCGCGGGCGGGCTTGAGGTCGTCCGGGACGTGCGGCGCGAGGAGCTCGATGAGCCCCTCGTAGGTCTTTGGCGACCCGGCGACCACATCGCCGCCAAGTTCGTACTCGGCTCCCGTCAGCGTGCCGATCCGCCCGCCCGCCTCGATGACGAGGAGCGAGCCCGCCGCCGTGTCCCAGGGACTAAGCCCGAGTTCCCAGAAGGCATCCGTGCGACCCGCCGCGACCCACGCGAGGTCGAGAGCCGCGGAGCCTGGCCTGCGGATTCCGGCGGTCGCGAGCGCCACCGCCTTCAGCATGCCCAGGTAGCTGTCCAGCCAGCGGATGTTGGCGCGGTACGGGAAGCCCGTGCCGATGAGCGCGCCTTCGAGGCCGCGGCTCTTGGAGACGCGGATGCGCTTGTCATCGAGCTGCGCCCCGCCGCCGCGGCTCGCCGTAAAGAGCTCCGTGCGGATCGGGTCGTAGATGACCGCGTGCTCGATCCGGCCGCGGTGCTGGACCGCGATCGAGACGCAGAACTGCGGGAAGGCGTGCAGGAAGTTGGTCGTGCCATCGAGCGGATCGATGATCCAGGTGAACTCATCCGCGCTCGTGCCCGGGCTCGAGCCGCTCTCCTCGGCGAGGATCCCGTGGCCCGGATAGGCGTGGCGGATCGTCTGGATGATCTCCGCCTCGGCCTGCCGGTCGACGTCGGTGACGAAGTCGTTGCGCCCCTTGCTCGCGATGTCGATCGAGTCGAGCCGGCTCATGCTGCGCGTGATGACCGTCGCGGCGCGGCGTGCGGCACGGATGCCGATATTGACGAGGGGATGCATTGGCACGGGGGTGACCAGGCGCGGCGCGGGGGTGCGCGATCTTGAGCGGCGCGTAGAATATCAGACACGCCTCGAAAGACCGCCCGCGTGCCCATTCGCTTCGTTCTCGTCGCCCCCCGCCACCCCGGCAATATCGGGGCCACCGCCCGCGCCATGAGCACGATGGGGTTCCACGAGCTGTGGCTGGTGGCACCTGCGTCCTTCCCGCACCCCGAGGCGACGGCGCTCGCCGCCGGCGCCGAGGCCGTTCTGAGGAGCGCCCGCCTCGTCCACTCGCTCAAGGAAGCAGTCGCCGACTGCGGCCTCGTCTACGCGACGAGCGCCCGGGCGAGGGGCGAGTACTACTGGCCGGCGTCCTCGCCGCGCGAGGCGGCTCCCCGGCTGCTCGCCGCGGGCGCCGAGGGTGAGGCGGCGCTCGTCTTCGGCCCCGAGCGCACGGGCCTTACCAACGAGGACCTCGCGTACTGCTCGGGTGTGGTGCGGATACCGTCTGACCCCGCCTACGAGTCCTTGAACCTCGCGCAGGCCGTGCAGGTGCTCGCCTACGAACTCAGGTGCGCAGGCGAGGCCCCCGTGCCGCCGCCGCGCCGCGCCGTCGCGCTCGCCCCCGTCGCCGAGCTCGAGAAGCTGACCGCGCACCTAGGCGAGGTGCTCACCGAGGTCGACTTCACCGATCGCGCGGGGGGACCGAATCTCCTCAACCGCCTCGCGCGGATCTTCGGTCGCGCCGAGCTCGACCAGCACGAGGTGAACGTGCTGCGCGGGCTCCTGGCGGCCGTGCAGGCGCGCCGCCGGCGCGCGGGCAGCGACGCGTGAGCGCCGAGCCCGTGGCCGGAAGCGGGGAGGCGATCCCTCGCATCTACCTCGACAACGCGGCGACGACGCCGCTCGATCCGCAGGTCCGTGCGGCGATGCTCGCGGCGCTCGATGCGTGTGCCGGCAACGCCTCCGCCATGCATGCGCCCGGACGGCGGGCGCGCGAGCGGATCGAGGCCGCGCGCGCCGACGTCGCCGCGCTCATCCGCGCGCCGGCCGACTCGATCGTGTTCACCTCCGGAGCGACCGAGTCCGACAACCTCGCGATCCTCGGCGGGGCGCGCGGCAACCGCGCCCGCGGCCGGCACCTCGTGAGCCTTCGGACCGAGCACCGCGCGGTGCTCGATGCCTGTCAGGCGCTTGAGCGCGAGGGCTTCGCCGTCACCCTGCTGGTGCCGGGGCCCGATGGGCTCCTCGACCCCGCGGCGCTCGCGGCGGCGCTGACACCGAAGACGACGCTCGTGTCGGTCATGCTCGTCAACAACGAGACCGGCGTCGTGCAGGACATCGCGGCGCTCGCGGCGGTGTGCCGGGCGCGGGGCGTGCTCGTGCACGTCGATGCCGCGCAGGCGGCGGGGCGCGTGCCGATCGACGTGGGCGCGCTCGATGTCGACCTCATCAGCCTCTCCGCGCACAAGGTCCACGGGCCGGTCGGCGTCGGGGCGCTGTACGTGCGCCGCACGCCGCGCCCGACCCTCGAGCCGCTTCAGTACGGCGGCGGCCAGGAAGGGGGCCTGCGCTCCGGGAGCCTCGCCGCGCACCAGATCGCCGGCATGGGCGAGGCGTTTCGGCTCGCGACGGCGGACGGGGAGCGGGAGTCGGCGCGGCTGCAGGGCCTGGCTGAGCGCCTGTGGACCCTCCTCGAGGGGCTCGGCGGCGTCCACCTGAACGGCCACCGGACCCGTCGCGCGCCGCACATCGTGAACGTGTCCTTCGAGGGGGTGGACGGGGAGGCGCTGCTCCTTGAACTCGAGGGGCTCATCGTTGCGAGCGGCGCCGCCTGCAGCGCGGAGAGCGGCGAGCCCTCCTACGTGCTCCGGGCGCTCGGCCGGCCGGACGCGCTCGCGCAGGCCTCGCTCAGGTTCAGCCTCGGGCGCTTCTCGACGGCCGCCGACGTCGAGGCCGCGGCAACCCGGGTGCGCGCGGGGCTCACGCGCCTGCGCGGGCTCGCGCCGCCGTGAGCGCCGGGGAGGCGTATTCGGAGGAGGTCCGCCGGCTATTCCGGGAGGCGCCCGCGGCCGGCCGGGCGGCCGGGGCGGGCTGGGTCGCGGCGGAGGCCACCGAGCCCCTGACGGGGACCCGGGTCCGCTGGCACCTGCGCTCGGAAGGCGGGGTCATCACGGACGCCCGCTACCAGGTGCGGGGCTGCCCCCACACGGTCGCGGCGGCGGCCCTTGCGGCCGCGGCCCTTAAGGGCCTGCCCATCGGGGCGGCGGCCATTGATTTCGCGGCGATCGCCCAGAGGCTGCGGGCGCCAGCGGCGAAGCGCGGCCGGTTTTTCGTGATCCAGGACGCGCTTCACGCAGCATTGCTGCTATTTGACGCACCGTCCGCCTAGAATCGACCCAGCCACCGCACATAATCCCGAGGCATCCCGCACCCCCATGGCCGTCACCCTCTCCGCCGCCGCTGCCGACCGAGTCCTGAGCTTCATCGCCGCCCGCGGCCACGGCCTCGGGCTTCGGCTCGCGATCAAGCGGACCGGCTGCTCGGGTTACGCGTACGTCGTCAACTACGCCGAGGCGATCGAGGCGAACGACACCGTCTTCGAGGATCGCGGGGTGAAGGTCGTCGTCGATGCCGGGAGCCTCGCGCTCGTCGATGGCACGGAGGTCGACTTCATCAAGCAGGGCCTCAACGAGGCCTTCAAGTTCAAGAATCCCAAGGCCCGCGCCGAGTGCGGCTGCGGCGAGAGCTTCTCGCTCTGACATTTCGGCGCCTGGCGCAAAAAAATCCTTAATTCCCGGCGACTTCCGCGCGCCGTTGCGTTGCGGGAGCCACCTCGCGACCTATAGAATGGGCGGTCACGGACGGGGCCCGCGCGATCAGGCGCTCGCCCCCCGGCACTGCGTCCCACACCCAAGGCGAGGTTGATCCATGGCGCTCGAGCGCACCCTGTCGATTGTTAAGCCCGATGGCGTCCAGAAAAACCTGATCGGGGAGGTCTGCCGTCGCTTCGAGTCGGCGGGCTTATCGATCGTCGCGGCGCGGATGCGCCACCTGACGCTCGCCGAGGCCGAGGGTTTCTACGCGGTCCACAAGGCGCGGCCGTTCTACAACGACCTGTGCAAGTACATGACCTCCGGTCCCGTCTTCGTGCAGGTGCTCGAGGGCGAGGGCGCCGTCGCCAGGAACCGCGAGATCATGGGCGCGACCGACCCCAAGAAGGCCGACACGGGCACGATCCGCGCCGATCTTGCCGCCAGCATCGAGGAGAACGTCGTGCACGGCTCCGACTCCGCCGAGAACGCGGCGCAGGAGATTGCCTACTTCTTCAGCGTCACGGAGCTCTACCCGCGCACGCGTTGAGCGTGCCGGCACTGCTATGCCTGAGACCGCGAACCGCACGAACCTGCTCGGCCTTAACCCGGCCGCGCTCGAGGCGTTCGTCGTGGGTCTCGGCGAGAAGCCGTTTCGCGCGCGGCAGCTGCTGACCTGGATCTACAAGCGCCGGGTCGGCGACTTCGCGGCGATGTCCGATCTCGGCAAGGAGTTCCGCGCGCGCTTAGCCTCGGTCGCCGAGGTGCGCGTGCCCGAGATCGCGAGCGAACACGCCTCGGCCGACGGCACCCGCAAGTGGCTCCTCAAGGCGGGCGAATTCGCCGGCCGCGCCCAGGCGATCGAGACGGTGTTCATCCCCGAGCCCGGTCGCGGCACGCTCTGCATCTCATCGCAAGTAGGCTGCGCGCTCGACTGCTCGTTCTGCGCCACCGGCGCGCAGGGCTTCAACAGGAACCTCGAGACCGCCGAGATCGTGGGCCAGGTGTGGCTCGCGAGCCGCGCACTCGGCACGGGCGCCCTCGGTGAGCGTGCGATCACCAATGTCGTGCTGATGGGCATGGGCGAGCCGCTCGCCAACTACAAGAACGTGTTGCCGGCGCTTGAGCTCTTCATGGACGACCGCGGCTTCGACCTGTCGAGGCGGCGCGTGACGCTCTCGACCTCAGGGTTGGTGCCGCAGCTCTACCGCCTCGCCGAGGACACCAACGTCGCGCTCGCGGTGTCGCTGCACGCGCCGAACGATGCGCTCAGGGACCAGCTCGTGCCAATCAACAAGCGCCACCCGATCAAGGAGCTGCTGGCGGCGTGCTGGCACTACCTGGAGGCGCAGAACGGCCGCAGCATCACCTTCGAGTACGTCATGCTCGATGGCATCAACGATCAGCCCGAGCACGCGCGCGAGCTCGCGCGGCTGCTCGTCGGGCACGATGCGAAGGTGAACCTGATCCCGTTCAACCCGTTCCCGGGCACCGCCTACCGGCGCTCGGCGACCGAGACGATCGGACGCTTCCGCGACTACCTCAACACGCACGGCGTGACCGCGACCGTGCGGCGCACGCGCGGCGATGACATCGACGCGGCGTGCGGGCAGCTTGCCGGGCAGGTCCAGGACCGCACGACGGTGCGGCTCGGTTCGAAAACGATGACCGTGGCGGTACACGCATGAAACGCCTGACAGTCGGGATCCTGCTGCTCTCGCTGGCGCTGCCGGTACTTGCGGGCGACCGCGGCACCGGCGACCAGGAGTCGATGATCAAGGCGGCGCGCCTGAATGCCCAGCTCGCGGTCGCCTACCTCAAGCAAAACGACGTCGTCGCGGCGCGCGACAAGATCATCAAGGCGCTCGCGCAGAACCCGCGGGATTCCGGGGTGCAAAGCTCCGCCGGCCTCGTCTACGAGCGCCTGCAGGAGGTCGACAAGGCCGACGAGCACTACTCGGCCGCGCTCAGGCTCGCGCCGAACGATCCCGACATGCAGAACAACTACGCGGTGTTCGAGTGTCGGCGCGGCAAGTGGGAGAAGGGCATCAAGATATTCGAGCAGGCCGCCAGGAACCCGGCCTACTCGAACCCCGAGGTCGCCTATTCGAACGCGGGTGTCTGCGCCCGCAGCGCCGGCAACCTGCCGCGCGCCGAGGACATGTTCAGGAAGGCGCTCGCGATCCGCGCGGATTATCCGGATGCGCTCCTGCAGATGGCGGACCTGTCGCTCGCCCGGGGCGCCGCGCTCGCGGCGCGGGCGTTCCTCGAGCGCTACTTCGTCGGCGCGCGCGTCTCGCCCGAGTCGCTGCTGCTCGGCGTTCGCATCGAGCACAAGATGGGTGATCGCGCCGCGGAGGATCGCTACGCGGACCGGCTCGAGAAGGAGTTCGCGGACTCCGACGCGACGAGGCAGCTGCGCGAAGGTGCGGGAGCGAAATGACCCCCGAGGGCACAGAGGCGCGACCCGGCGGCGCCGCGCCCGGCGCCGGTATCGGCGCGAAGCTGCGCGCGGCGCGCGAGCGGCGGGGCTTAAGCATCGCCGCGATCACCGAGACCCTGCACGTCGACTCGCGCATCATCGAGGCGATGGAGGCGGGCAAGTTCCACGTCTTTGACGCGCCCGTCTACGCGCGCGGCTTCATCCGCAAGTACGCGGGGTTTCTCGAGCTGCCCGCCGATGAACTCATCGCCGCCTACGACTCGCTCGCCGGGGGACCTGCGGCGCCGACGCTGATTCCGCTCACGACCGCCGCCCGGGCGCCGCGCGACCTCTCGAAGCTCAGGTTGCCGGCGATGTTCGTGCTGGCGCTCCTGTTCGTCGGCGCCTCGCTCTGGTGGTGGATGGGTCGCTCGCCGCCGGCGCCGTCCAATTCCCCCGCCGGCACGGTCACGACGATCATCGCGGCGCCCGCCGCCGAGCACGCGGCGACCGCGCCCGCGCCCGCGCTCGTGCAGGCACCTGCGCTGGAGGCGGGGCGTGCGCCGCCCGCCGAGCGAGCGGTCGCGCGCGTGCTCCCCGATGCGCGCAAGAGCGCGAGCGCGGCGACGCTGACGGTCAAGGGGCTGCGCGAGTGCTGGGTCGAGGTCTACAGCCCGAGCGGCGCGCGGCTCTTCTACGACCTGGTGCAGCCGGGCGACAGCCACGCGCTGCCCGGGCCCGGGCCCTGGAGGGTGTTCCTCGGCAATGCCGACGGCGTGCAGCTGAGCCTCGACCAGCACCCGATCGCGGTGCCGGCGGGCGTGCGCGCGGGCGCGACCGCGCGCTTCGTCGTGTCGAACAGCGGCTCAGTCAAGTAACGCCCCCGGAACGAGAGCGACCCGTGACCGAGATCATCGAGCCGCTGCGCGGCATGAACGACGTGCTGCCCGAGGAGGCGCGCTGGTGGCGCCGGGTCGAGGCGGCCGCGCGCGCGGTATTTGCGCGCTATGGGTACGAGGAGATCCGCGTGCCGCTCCTGGAGCGCACCGCGCTGTTCAAGCGCGCGATCGGCGAGTACACCGACATCGTCGAGAAGGAGATGTTCACGTTCGAGGACCGCGACGGCGACAGCCTCGCGCTTCGCCCCGAGGCGACCGCGAGCATCTGCCGCGCCGCCATCTCGAACGGCCTCGTCCACAACCAGCGCCATCGGCTGTTCACGCTCGGGCCCATGTTCCGCGGCGAGCGGCCGCAGAAGGGTCGCTACCGGCAGTTCCACCAGATCGACGCGGAGGCAATCGGCTACGAGGGCCCCGACGTCGATGCCGAGCTCATCCTCATGTCGGCGCGGCTGTGGCGCGAGCTCGGCCTCGAGCGCGTGCGGCTCGAGCTCAACTCGCTCGGTACGCCTGAGTCCCGCGCGGTCTACCGCGAGGCGCTCAGGGCCTACTTCGGCGCCTCGGCGTCGCTCCTCGACGCCGACAGCCGCCGCCGCCTCGAGGGCAATCCGCTTCGGATTCTCGACAGCAAGAACCCGGCACTCGCGAGCCTGATCGCGAATGCCCCGGTGCTCGGCGATTACCTCGATGCCGCCTCGCGCGAGCATTTCGAGGGGCTGAAGGCCCGCCTCAACGCCGCCGGGGTGCCGTTCGTGCTGAACCCCCGGCTCGTGCGCGGCCTCGACTACTACAGCCGGACCGTGTTCGAGTGGACGACGGACGCGCTCGGCTCGCAGAACGCGATCTGCTCGGGCGGGCGCTACGACGGCCTCATCGGGCAGCTCGGCGGCGCACCCACCCCGGCGATCGGCTGGGCGCTCGGCATCGAGCGGATCATCCTGCTGCTGAAGGAACTTGGCGGCAGCGCCGCTGCCGAATCCCCCCACGTATACGTGGTGCTGTCGGGTCCGGCCGCCCAGGAACGTGGCTTTGCCCTCGCCGAGCGGCTGCGCGATGAGCTGCCCTGGCTCAGGCTCGAGACGGGCCTCGGCGGGGGTAGCTTCAAGTCCCAGTTCAAGCGCGCCGACAAGAGCGGCGCGACGCTCGCGCTCGTGCTTGGCGATGACGAGATCGCCGCCGGCGCCGTCGCCATCAAGCGGCTCAGGGGCGAGGGCGGCCAGGAGCAGTGTCCGGTCGGGGCGCTGACGGCAAGGCTGGAGGGCCTCCTCGGCGGCGACGGGGTGGTGGACGGGGCGACAACCAGACGTCAAGATCGCGGGCCCTGAAAGGGCGCCGTGGGTCGGGAGAGGTTCGTGGACGATTACCTGTCGGAACGTGAGCAGATCGATAGCCTTCGGGGCGCCGTCAAGGAGAACGCACCGTGGGCGCTTGCCGCCGTGCTGATCGCGGCCGCCGCGATCCTTGGCTGGCAGCAGTACCAGGGCTGGCGGCAACGCCAGTCGGTGACCGCGAACCAGAAGTACACGGCGACCCTCGAGGCGCTGTCGCGGGCCGACAAGACGACCGCCGTCAAGATCATCGATGAGCTGCATGCCGACTACGGCAGGACGCCGTACCCGGACCTCGCGACCCTCGCCTACGTGCGCTTCGAGGTTGCGACCAGCGAGCTCGCCGATGCGGCCAAGCGGCTCGCGGACGTGATGCAGAGCGCGCGCGACCCCGAGCTTCGGATCGTCGCTCGGTTGCGGCTCGCGCGCGTCGAGCGTGCGCAGGGCAAGCCCGACCTCGCCCTCGCGACGCTCGCGGGCGCTCCCACCGGTACCTCGACCGCGGCATTCACCGAGGTCAAGGGCGACGCGCTCGCCGACACGGGCGACAAGGCGGGGGCGCTTGCCGCCTACCGCGAAGCGCTCGAGGCGAAGATGCCCGGACTCGTCAACCGCGAGCTCGTGGAGCTCAAGATCGCCGCGCTCGGCAAGGTCACCCCTGCGGCGACCGCGGCCGCCGTCGTGCCGACAGGAAAGCCCTGATGCGCCCACTCGTCCTGAGGCTCCCGCTCGTCCTCGTGGCTCTCGGCGCGCTCATCGCCGGCTGCGACAAGGACAAGGACATCGCGCCGCCCGTGCAGCTCGTCGCGATCAATGCGCGCCTCAGCATCCAGCGCCTCTGGGAAGTGAAGCTCGGCGGCAAGGACCTGGCGCTCAGGCTCGCGCTCGCGCCCGCCGCCGACGGCACGCGGATCTACGCGGCCGCGCACAGCGGCGACGTGCAGGCGTTCGAGCCTAAGTCCGGCAAGAGCCTGTGGCGGGTGAAGACGAAGCTCGCGCTCTCGGCCGGACCCGGTGCCGGCGGCGGTCTCGTCGTCGTAGGATCGAGCGACGGCCAGGTGCTCGCGCTCGAGGCCGGCAGCGGCGCCACGCGCTGGAAGATCCGCTCCACGGGCGAAGTGCTCTCGACGCCGGTCGTGGCTCCCCAGGCGGTCGTCGTGCGCACGGTCGACGGGCGCATCCATGCGCTCGCGCTCGACACCGGCAAGGAGCTTTGGAGCAACGAGCAGTTCATCCCGCGCCTGACGCTCCGCGGCACCGCGGCGCCGGTCGTCGCGGGCGACACGGTGGTGTGCGCCTTCGACAATGGCAAGGTCGCCGCCTACGGTATCGGCAGCGGCGATGTGCTCTGGGACACGGGCGTCAGCCCGCCGCGCGGCAAGACCGAGCTCGAGCGCATGGTCGACATCGACGGTCGCATGGAAGTGTCGGGCCACGACGTGTTCGTCGCGGGCTTCCAGGGACGCATCGCGATGCTGGCGCTTGATTCGGGGCAGATCTGGTGGTCGCGCGAGCTCTCAAGCTACCGCGGCCTCGCGCTCGATGGCGAGACGCTGTACGTGACGACCGCCGATGGCAGCATCCAGGCGATGCGCCGCCGCGACGGGACGCCGGTGTGGCAGCAGGACCGGCTGCTGCGCCGCGGCCTCACCTCGCCAGCCGTCGATGGGGATTCGCTCGTCGTCGTCGACTTCCAGGGCTTCGTCCACTGGCTCGACCGGGCGAGCGGCGCGCTCGTTGGCCGGATCAAGACTTCCAAGGAGCGCGTGACCAACGCGCCCGTCGTCGCCGACGGCGTCGTCTACGTGCAGACCGACGCCGGACGCCTGTTCGCACTGCGCGCCCGCGCGCGCTGATGCGGCTCACCGCGCCGCCATGCTTCCCGTCATCGCGCTGGTCGGCCGGCCGAACGTCGGCAAGTCGACGTTGTTCAACGTGCTCACCGAGACGCGCGATGCGCTCGTCGCCGACCTTCCCGGGCTGACGCGCGACCGCCAGTACGGCTACGGCCGCCGCGGCGGTCACTACATCGTCGTCGACACCGGTGGACTCGTGCAGTCGCCGGCCGGCGTCGAGGTGCTGATGGCGGCGCAGACCGAGCGGGCCGTGCTCGAGGCCGACCGGGTGCTGCTCCTGGTCGATGCGCGCTCAGGTCCCACCGCCGATGATCGCTTCGTCGCCGAGCGCCTGAGGCGCCTCGGCAAGAGCATCCTCGTCGTCGCGAACAAGTGCGAGGGCAAGGATCCGGACATCGCCGCGGTCGAGTTCCACGCGCTCGGACTCGGTGCCCCGTTGCCGATCTCGGCCGCGCATGCCCAGGGCATCGACGACCTCGCCGCGGCGATGCTCGCGGGGCTCGCCCCGCCGGTGCTCGCCGACAGCGACGGCGACAACCGCGATGCGATCCGCATTGCCGTGGTCGGGCGGCCGAACGTCGGCAAGTCGACGCTGATCAACCGCATGATCGGCGAGGAACGCCTGGTCGCGTTCGACCAGCCGGGCACTACGCGCGACAGCGTGCACGTGCCCTTCGAGCGCGACGGCCACCACTACGTCCTCATCGACACCGCCGGCGTCAGGCGCCGCGCGCGGGTCGAGGAGGCGGTCGAGAAGTTCAGTGTCGTGAAGGCGCTGCAGGCGATCGACGAGGCGCACGTCGTCATCGGCGTGCTCGATGCCCACGAAACCATCGCGGAGCAGGATGCGACGCTCCTCGGCCACGTCGCCGAGCGCGGCCGGGCGCTCATCCTCGCAATCAACAAGTGGGACCACATTCCGTCCGACCAGCGCGATCACATCAAGAACCAGCTGCTGCTGAAGGTGCCGTTCCTCGACTTCGCGCCGCAGCACTTCATCTCGGCGCTGCACGGCACGGGCGTCGGCGATCTCCTCGGCGCCGCGCGCAAGGCCGCGCGCGCGGCGATGACGGACCTCCCGACCCCTGAGCTCACCCGCGTGCTCGAGAAGGCGCTCGAGGCGCACCAGCCGCCCTTGGTGCGCGGCCGGCGCATCAAGCTGCGGTACGCGCACCAAGGTGGCCGCAACCCGCCGGTCATCGTCGTGCACGGCAACCAGGTGCAGCACGTGCCGGAGGCGTTCAAGCGCTACCTCATCAACACCTTCCGCGAGGCGTTCAGGCTTTTCGGGACGCCGGTGCGAGTCGAGTTCAGGTCCGACAGCAACCCGTTTGCCGGCCGACGCAACGTGCTGACCGAGCGCCAGCGCAAGAAGCGCCAGCGCCTGATCAAGCACGTCAAGGGTCGCTGAAACCCGGCTTGCTCACTGCGTGAGCGCATCCTGCGGACGGATGCGTGCGATCGTGCCCTGGTGGTAGTCGGTGAGCCATATCGCGCCGTGGCCGTAGCCGATCGAATCGCCGCCGCGGCCAACGAACTGGCGCAGCACCGCGCCGGTCGCGGCATTCGTTGCGGTGAGCGGCGTGCCGGCGACCGTCGTCCACACGGTGCCCGCGCCGAAGGCGGCGTCGCCGCCATGGCCGGGCGTCCCGAGCCGCGTGCGCGACACCTCCTGGAGCTTGTCGATGGCGATGCGGCTCAGCGAGCCATCGCCCTGGTTGAGCGTCCAGATGCTGCCGCCGCCGGCCGCCAGGAACCTTGGCCCCGGGCCCGTCTTGATCGTCGCGAGGAGCTTGCCGCTCGTCGCATCGAGCGCGAGTAGCGCGGCGTCCTCGGCCTCACTCACCCAGACGATTTCGCCGCTCGCGAGCGGGTTGTAGGCGCCAGGCGGCAGCTGGATGCGCTGCCGCACCTCGCCGCTCGACGGATCGATGCGCACGAGCGTGCCGCGCTTGTCGGTGACGAGCCAGAGGCTGTCGGCGCTCGCCGCGATGCCGCCCTCAGGCGCCGCGGGCCCGGGTGTCGTGACCGCCCGCAGCCGGTCGCTCGCGAGGTCCACCTGCGCAAGCGCCGGTCGTGCAGCGCACAGCGGTACCCAGAGGCTCCCGAATGCCGCCACGAGCCCCGCGCAGGGCTCGCCCGGCAGAACCACCGTCGCAACCAGCCGGTTGGTGGCCGGGTCGATCCTGTGCACGGCGTTCGGGCCGGTGCTGCCGACCCAGACCGCCGAGTCGGTGATCGCGATCCAGTCGGCCGTGCGGCCAACGTGGATGACGGTGACGGGCTTCAGCTCAGCAAACGGGCGCTTGAGCGAGGCGGCAACGGCCGGTGCCGTGGGCGCGGCGGCGGCCGCGATCCCAAGCGGCAGCCCGCACGTGACGAGGAGCGCCGCGATCGAGGGGCCGGTGGCTCGTCCGCGCGCTGCCCACCTCTCAGCCATCGGTCCGCGTCACGGTCGCGTGGACGGTGCCGTGGCTCGTGCGGGCGGAGACCTCCTCACCCGGCCGCACCTCGGCGGCGGCGCGAATGACCTGCCCGTCGGCGGTCGCGAGGATCGAGTAGCCGCGTTCGAGCGTCGCGAGCGGGCTCACCGCGTTCAGTGTCCGCGAGGCGGAGAGGAGGCGCGCCCGGCCGGCGGCGAGCGCTTGCCGGAGCGCGCGGCCGAGCCTCGCCTCGAGTTCATCGAGGCGCTGGGCACGAAGCGTGAGGCGCTCGCGCGGGTGCACGCGCTTGAGCCTGCCGCCGAGCCAGGCGAGCCGCTCGCGCGCCCGGAACACAGTGCGATTGCCCGACTGCTTGAGGCGCTGCGCGATGCCGGCGAGCGAACGGAGCCACTCGGCGCGATCGGGCACCACGAGCTCCGCGGCTCCCGAGGGCGTCGGGGCGCGCACGTCCGCGGCGAAGTCGGCGATCGTGACGTCGACCTCGTGGCCGACGCCCGCGACGACCGGGATGCTCGAGGCGCGGATCGCGCGCGCCACGATTTCCTCGTTGAACGACCACAGGTCCTCGAGCGAGCCGCCGCCACGGGCGAGGATCAGCACGTCGACCTCGGCACGGGCATTGGCAAGCGCCAGCGCGGTAGCGATCTCGGCGGCTGCGCCGGCGCCCTGTACAGGGACCGGGTAGACGAGCACGGGCACTGCGGCGAAGCGCCGCGCGAGCACGTGCAGGATGTCCCGGATCGCAGCCCCGGTCGGGGAGGTGATCACGCCGATGCGCCGCGGCAGCGCGGGGAGCGGGCGCTTCAGGCCTTCATCGAACAGGCCCTCGGCCGCAAGCCGCGCCTTCAGTTCCTCGAAGCGGCGCCGGAGCGCGCCTTCGCCCGCCTCCTCGAGGTGCTCGGCGATGAGCTGGTAGTCGCCGCGCGGCTCGTAGAGGCCGACGCGCGCCCGCACCAGCACCTGCATGCCGTCCTTGGGCGCAACCCTGACGCGCGCGTTGCTGCCGCGGAACATCGCGCAGCGCACCTGCGCGGTCGCGTCCTTCAGCGTGAAGTACCAGTGGCCGGAGGCGGGGCGGGCGAAGTTCGAGACCTCCGCCTCGAGCCAGAGCGCGGGCAGGCCCGATTCCAGCAGGATGCGGGCCTCGCGATTGAGGCGCGACACCGTGTAGATGTCGCGTCCCGGGCGGCTGTCGGGCGGGCGATTCATTGCCATTATGTTAGTCCCTGGGCGCGATCTTGCGCGCGGGTCCGCGGCAGCCGGCGCCGTCTCATTCGACGCGCGAAGCGCGCAGTGAACTCCCGTGCTGGATCATATCCAATGGAGGGCTCCAGGCGCCGGGCGTAGTATGACCGCGGGGCCTTACAAGCAACATCAACAGGGGAATCCCTCCACCGAGTGCAGATTGCGCGACTCATCGGCGCGCTCACCGGTATCCTGTTTGGCGTTGCCGCACTCGCCCAGACGTCGGCTCCGCCCCACCCATCGACAACCGCGCCGTTCGCCGAGCTCGGTGGCTTGCCCGGCGCGCTGCGGGCCGCGCTCGCGTCCGTCGCGGCGCAAGCCGCAGCGGTGGCGGCCGCCGGCCCCGCAAGCGCCGCGAGGCGCAGAGCAGACGGTTGCTGAAGGAGTTCCAACGGCAAGCCGCTGTCATATCCGAGCGCGAGCGTGTGACTCCCGGCATCACGCAGCTGGACACCGACGAGGAAGGCACGATTCTGCTGGACGCCGACGATGCCGAGTACGCCATCGCCGAGCTGGTGACCGAGATGGAGAGAGCGATGCTCACCGGCGCCCGCGGGCGTGCGGCCGGTTGAGGCCGGCGATCGTCGGTTTGCTGTTGTCCTCGCGCTGCCGACTCCCGAGGCAACCGCGGTACTTCTTGCCAGCCTAGCGGCCGCGGCCGAAGTTTCCCGGGACCCGCGCTCCGGTGCGAGCCGCCTCGCGTTCCGTTGAGGGCGCCGCCCGGGGCCCATGCCCGCCGGCCGTGCGGATGGTGTTTACCCCGGGGCCGGCAATGAGTAGAATGCCCGGCTTTACTCAATCCTCCCCGGCGGAGCGAGTGAGCGACGCATCGGCCCCGCCGCAGGATCCAGCGGCAGAGGGCTGTCCATGCGAATTGATCAGGAAGCACTCACCTTCGACGACGTACTGCTGGTACCAGCGTACTCCGAAGTGCTGCCCCGCGAAGTCGACCTGTCGACTCGCCTCACCAAGAACATCCGTCTCAACCTGCCGCTCGTGTCGGCGGCGATGGACACGGTCACCGAAGCGCGCCTCGCGATCACCATCGCGCAAGAAGGCGGCATCGGCATCGTCCACAAGAACATGAGCGCCGCCGCGCAGGCCCGCGAGGTGCTGCGCGTCAAGAAATACGAGAGCGGCGTGATCTCCGACCCGATCACGGTGACGCCCGACAAGACGATCCGCGAGGTCATCGAGCTCACCCGCTCGAAGGGAATCTCCGGCGTCCCCGTCGTCACCGCGGACAGCGAAGTCGTCGGCATCGTGACGCACCGGGACCTAAGGTTCGAGCAGCGCTTCGACTCGCCCGTCGCCGCGGTCATGACGCCGAAGGAGCGCCTGATCACGGTGCGCGAGAACGCGCCGAAAGACGAGGTGCTCTCGCTCCTGCACCGCCACCGCATCGAGAAGGTGCTGGTCGTCGATACGGCGGGGCGCCTTAAGGGCATGATCACCGTCAAGGATTTCCAGAAGGCGACCGAATTCCCGCGCGCCTGCAAGGACGCGAGCGGTCGGCTCCGGGTCGGCGCAGCCGTCGGCACGAGCCCGGACACGCTCGATCGGGTCGCGCAGCTCAGGGAAGCGGGCGTCGACGTCGTCGTCGTCGACACCTCGCACGGCCACTCGCGCGGCGTGCTCGAGACGATCGCCAAGATCAGGAAGGCGTACCCCGACCTCGACCTCATCGGCGGCAACATCGTCACCGCCGAGGGTGCGCTCGCGCTTGTCGCCGCCGGCGCGGATGGCGTCAAGGTCGGCATCGGACCTGGCTCCATCTGCACGACTCGCATCGTCGCGGGGGTCGGCGTGCCGCAGATCAGCGCCGTCGCCAACGTCGCCGAGGCACTCGCCAAGAGCGGCGTGCCGCTCATCGCCGACGGCGGCATCCGCTTCTCCGGCGACTTAGCCAAGGCGCTCGCCGCCGGCGCGCACTCGGTCATGATCGGCGGCCTCTTCGCCGGTACCGAGGAATCCCCGGGTGAAGTTGAGCTCTACCAGGGCGCCTCGTACAAGTCCTACCGTGGCATGGGGTCGTTGGGCGCGATGGCGCAGCGGCACGGTTCGTCCGACCGTTACTTCCAGGACACGACCAGCGAGCTTGAGAAGCTGGTGCCCGAGGGCATCGAGGGCCGCGTGCCCTACAAGGGCAGCATCGTCTCGATCCTCCACCAGCTCGCCGGTGGGCTTCGCGCCGCGATGGGCTACACGGGAAGCGCCAGCATCGAGGACCTGCGCTCGCGGCCGCGCTTCGTGCGCATTACCAACGCAGGTGTCCGCGAAAGCCACGTCCACGACGTAACAATCACCAAGGAAGCGCCCAATTACCGGATCAGCTGACCCCGTGACTTCCCTCCCCGCGACGACGCCCGCGACACGCGCGGACATCCACGCGCACCGTGTGCTGATCCTCGACTTCGGCGCGCAGTACACCCAGCTGATCGCGCGGCGCGTGCGCGAGCTCGGCGTCTACTGCGAGATCCATCCCTGGGACATCGACGATGTGGCAGTGCGTGCCTTCGGCGCGCGCGCGGTCATCCTGTCCGGTGGCCCCGCCTCCGTGACGGAGACGGTTGCGCCGCGGGCACCGGATGCCGTGTTCACGCTCGGTGTGCCGGTGCTCGGCATCTGCTACGGCATGCAGACGATGGCGGCGCAGCTCGGCGGGCGCGTCGAGGGATCGAGGCATCGCGAGTTCGGCTACGCCGAGTTCGAGGCAGTGCCGGACGCGGCTCTCTTTCGCGACATCGCCGACCGGACGCCGCCCGGCAAGGGGCCGGTGCTCGATGTCTGGATGAGCCACGGCGACCGGGTCGCGGTGCTGCCGCCCGGCTTTCGCGTGACGGGCAGCTCGAACAATGCGCCTGTCGCGGCGATGGAAGATACCTCGCGGCGCTTCTACGCGGTGCAGTTCCACCCGGAAGTCACGCACACGCTGCAGGGCGCGCGCCTGCTCGAGCGCTTCGTGCGCGAGCTCGCCGGCTGCGACGCGCTCTGGGACGCGGGACACATCGCGGCGGATGCGATCGAGCGCGTGCGCGCCGAGGTCGGCTCCGACCGCGTGCTGCTAGGTCTCTCGGGCGGCGTGGATTCCTCGGTCGTCGCGGCGCTCCTGCATCGCGCGATCGGTGCGCAGCTGACATGCGTGTTCGTTGACCATGGACTCCTGCGCCTCAACGAGGGCGATGAGGTTATGGCGACCTTCGCCGAGCACATGGGTGTGAAGGTGATCCGCGTCGATGCGAGCGAGGCGTTTCTCGCGGCGCTCGCCGGTGTCGAGGACCCGGAAGCTAAGCGCAAGGTCATCGGCCGCGTGTTCATCGAGGTATTCGATGCAGAAGCACAGAAGCTGAAGGGTATCCGCTACCTCGCGCAGGGCACGATCTACCCGGACGTGATCGAGTCCGCCGGCGCCAAGACGGGCAAGGCGCACGTGATCAAGTCGCACCACAACGTCGGCGGGCTCCCCGAGAAGATGAATCTGAAGCTGCTCGAGCCGCTCCGGGAGCTATTCAAGGACGAGGTCAGGCGCCTCGGCCTCGAGCTTGGGCTGCCGCGCTCGATGGTGTTCCGCCATCCTTTCCCGGGCCCGGGGCTCGGCGTCAGGATCCTGGGCTCCGTCACACGCGCGGCGGCAGATCTCCTCCGGCATGCCGATGCGATCTTCATCGAGGAGCTCCGGCGCCACGAGCTCTACGACCGGGTGAGCCAGGCGTTCGCGGTGTTCCTGCCGGTGCGCTCGGTCGCGGTCATGGGCGATGGCCGCAAATACGACTGGGTCATCGCGCTTCGGGCCGTCGAGACGATCGACTTCATGACGGCGCAGTGGTCGCGATTGCCGTACGACTTTCTCGACATCGTGTCGCGACGCATCGTCAACGAGGTCGCCGGCGTCTCGCGGGTCGTCTACGACGTATCGGGGAAGCCTCCTGCGACGATCGAGTGGGAGTGAGGGGGCTGCCTACAGAGCTTGCCACGGTGTGCAGTCAATCCGTAACCTTGGAAACCAGGGCAAAACTGGCAAAAACCCAATTATCACCAGGGCGAACGGCTCTCAGCTGCCCGCTCGTATCGTGATCTTACCGCCGTTAGGGGCGAACGGCCGGTGTCGGGCAGGGCGCTACCGCCGCATTAGGCAAACTCAGGCCAGTGGCAACGCTGAGTAGCCAACCCACGGCCTGCCGTTAGATTCTCCGCCTTATGAGCAGACATACGCGACGGCAGGATCGACAGACTGGACGCTATTGTCGATGTGGCATCCCGCCGGCTTCTCCGGGCAGAATAGGGCACCATGCACGATCCAAAACGACAGGGATTCCGTTCCTCCATAACCCGTCGCCGCTTTATCCTGAGCACTTCGATGCTGCCGTTTGCCACCTGGGCCGGAGGGCTGGACGCTGGAGTGACCGCCGCGACGGGTATTTCTGGTAGTTCTGAGGTCATACCAACCAGCGTAAAAGACATTTTGGACGTGCGGGGTTTCGAGCCCCTGGCCCGCGCGGCATTGCCGCCAGCTCACTTCGGATATCTCGCCACCGGCATCGACGACGATCGCACCTTGCGACGAAACGAAGAGGCATTCAGTGACTACGAAATCCGCGCCCGGCGCTTTATCGACCTGTCTCGGGTCGATACCAGCACTACGGTGTTCGGCACTCACTGGAGAACTCCGGTCTATTTTTCCGCCGTTTCGGCAATGCGTGCATTTCACCCCGATGGGGAGGCAGCGGTGGCGCGTGCTGCCGCAAGCCGCTCGGCCCAACTAATGGTTTCTACTGGGTCCTCTGTTCCGCTTGAGCAGATACTGACACAGCGCGGCGCCCCGGTATGGCAACAACTTTATCCAACGGACGACTGGACAGTCACACGGGAACTCGTGCGTCGCGCCGAATCGGCGGGTGCCGATGCCATTGTGTTGTCAGTGGATTCGACAGCTACCGCGGGTGCTCGGAATTCAGAAACGTTGCGGCGTGCCGCGCGTGTCGATAAGCGTGACTGTACTGCCTGTCATGTCGAAAATCGCCACGACATGTGGCTCCGAGCACCGCTTTTTGCGGGAATCGATGTGTCACAGGTAAAAGGGTTGGCGCCTCCGGGGCTGACCCTCAAGTGGGTCGATCGCCTGCGTGGACTGGTTCGGGGAAAGCTGCTCATCAAGGGCATCGTGACTGGAGAGGATGCGCAAGCGGCGGTTGCGCATGGTGCCGATGGTGTCATCGTGTCGAACCATGGTGGGCGTAACGAGGAGACGCTGCGCGCAACAATTGATTGCGTCGGTGAGGTTGTCGCTGCCGTGAAAGGCCGCGTTCCGGTATTCATGGATGGCGGCGCGCGACGAGGCACTGACGTATTCAAGGCGCTGGCTTTGGGCGCCTCGGGCGTTGGCATCGGG
Organism: Pseudomonadota bacterium; assembly: GCA_025356075.1. Taxonomy (GTDB): domain Bacteria; phylum Pseudomonadota; class Gammaproteobacteria; order Steroidobacterales; family Steroidobacteraceae; genus CAIKZZ01. The sequence continues at coordinate 69,333 of JANXUT010000079.1, forward strand.
CGCCCTCAGGGTTGGGGTCTTGCCGCCTTCGGACAGGAGGGCGCCGAGGCTGTGCTCGATATCTATGGCCGCGAACTTGAAGCGATCATGCGTCAGGCGGGTACGCCGACGATCGCTGCGATCGGGGCGCGTGCTGTTCTCCATCGTAGTGCAGCCTAAAACCCAAAGGCGCAAAAGGACGTGCGCCGACCTGATCCGCGCCTTAGGTAGACGCGCGCGGATGGTCTTATACGCCAAGGACCTCGCGATGATGCGGGAGTTCTATGAAGGAGTTCTTCCCCTGAAGGTCGAGCAATCGGAGCTGGATCACGTAGTTCTCGGATCATCCACATCGCAGCTGGTGATCGTCCAGGTGCCGGCGTCCATCGCCTCCAGAATCCACATAGCGGATCCAACAGTTCGCAGGTCCCAAACACCGATAAAAATGGTGTTTGACGTGGAAAGCATTTCCGCTGTGCGGGGCACTGTGCTCAACCTCAGAGGCGGTATTGATTCTGCGAAGAGCGAGTGGATCTTCCAGGGGCATCGCGTATGCGACGGCCACGATCCGGAAGGAAATGTGGTGCAGCTTCAGCAAAGAAACCACAATTCAGGCTCGCGAACGGATTCAGCCGAATAAGACATCGAAGCGCGCAGCGAGAGCTCGGAGATTCTTGTCAAGGGTCCAAAGCGCGGCGTCGGAAGTTAGCAGCACTGACGCAAGCAGTAGTAGATCGATGGCGCCGCAGCCCGAATCCTGAAGTTGCTCTCGCTCAATCAATGCGAGTGTTTCACCTGTGTTGGCGACGGTAGCGGAACGTAGCTGCTTCAGGTCGCCCAATGTGCGTTCCCGCGGTGCCGGCGGCGTGCCGCACGCGATTTCTATTAAGACCATGGGATGGCAAAGCACTTGGTCGGCCGACAGCAGAGTCTGCAGGACTGGATTGGGCTTGCGGAAATGTGCAACCCAAACCGACGTATCCGCGAGCACAAGGCTCATTGGAGGTGGATCCTAGCCTGAATAATTCATGAACTGAGAAAACACAAAGGCCTAGATCGTGATAGAAACGCTTTACGACAAGTGTTTTCTCTCACGAAAAAGGCCTTTGCATGGATGACGATAGCACGCGACAAAGTGTTCTGTTTTCGGAT
>JANXUT010000009.1 GCA_025356075.1 Pseudomonadota bacterium
GTCCCGAGTCAGTGCGGCAATGCGTACGCAACGACGTAGTCGCCGCGCGTCGAGTCGCCCTTGTAGCCACCCGCGGCGATCACGACGAACTGCCGCCCCCCGATAGAGTAGGTCATCGGAGTCGCCTGTCCGCCGGCCGGCAGCTTGACCTCCCACAAGCGCTTCCCGGTGTCAGTGTCGAAGGCGCGCAGCCGGTCATCGAGGCTCGCGGCGATGAAGACGAGCCCGCCCGCGGTGACGATCGGGCCGCCGATGCCTGGCATGCCGACATTCATGTGAATGAACGGAGTATCGCCGAGAGGAATCTGCCATTTGATGGTTCCGCGGACCATGTCGACCGCCGTCAGCGTGCCCCACGGCGGCGCAATGCACGGCACGCCGAGGGCCGACTTGAACACCGTGCGGCGCATCGCGTAGGGCGTTCCTTCCTGTCGCCCGAATTCGAAGTCCTTGTACTCCTCGGCCTGCGCCTCGCGGCGCAGGTCAGCCCGCGGGACGAGCGTTACGACGAAGGGCAGGTTCATCGCGTAGGTGACCGCCAGCTGCCGCTTCGAATCAAACGCGACGCCGCCCCAGTTGACGCCGCCGGCATTCCCGGGTCGCATCAGGGAGTCCTTGAGCGCCGGTGGCTGGAAGATGCCCTCCGATCGATAGCCCTCGATCCGGCTGCGGCATCCGCGGGTGTCGAACCAGGCGAGGCCCCACGCATCGTCCGCGGTGATCGGTCCCTGCGGCGTCAGCGCCGGTGGCGCGACGGGGAACGGCTGGGTGGGCGAGGGATGTTCGCCCGCGACCGCATCCTGTGGGACGGGCTTCTCCACGATGCCGAAGATGGGCGCCCCGGTGTCGCGATCGAACGTGAAGAGGAAGCCCGTCTTCGTCGCCTGGATGATGGCGGCCACGGGGTGGCCGTCGTGGATGAGATCGGCAACCGTCGGTTGCGAGGCGACGTCGTAGTCCCACAGGTCGTGGTGCACGAGCTGCTGGCCCCATTTGAGCTTGCCCGTGTCGCCCTCGAGAGCGACCACGGAGTTGGCCCAGCGATTGTCGCCGGGGCGTTCGCCGCCGAAGAAGTCAGGGCTCGCGGAGCCCGTCGGCACGAACACGAGGTGCCTAGTCGGGTCGACCGACAGCGGCGCCCACGCATTGGCGGCGCTCGCGGTCTTGAGACTATCCGGGCTCCACGCCTTATATATGGGGTTGGTGGGATCGCGCGGGATGGGGTCCCAGCTCCAGACGAGGGCGCCGCTGCGGGCATCGAAGGCCCGTACCGTGCCAAGCTCCTCGAGCACCGCGCGGTTGTCGCCGATGGATGAACCGACGATGACCTTGCCATCGAGAATGGCCGGCGGAGACGTGACTAGGTAGTCGCGCCACTCGTCGCCATCCTCAAACTGGGAGCGGATGTCCTTGAGCAGGTTGACGGCCCCGTTGTCGCCGAAGTCGGTGCACGCCTTTCCCGTTGCGGCGTCGAGTGCGAGCAATCGCCCATCGAGAGTCGGGGCGTAGATGCGAGCGTGGCAGAGCGCATCGCGGGGGCTTGCCTCGTCGACCCACAGCGAAACTCCGCGCGACACGCCATCGGAATAGTGCAGGTCGTTGCGGCTCTGGCTGTCGTGGCGCCAGCGCAGGGCTCCACTCACCGCGTCGATCGCGATGACGTCGGTACTGCTGGTCGTGAGATAGAGCGCGCCGTTGTAGAGGATCGGCGTCGCTTCGAATGCCGATCGCTTCCAGTCCTTCACGCCGTTGCCAAGCTCGCCCGTGCGGAAGGTCCATGCGACCTTGAGGTCCGCGACGTTGGCGGGGGTGATCTCGTTGAGCGGCGAGTACCGCGTGCCGCCGGCATCGCCGCCGTACGCTGGCCAACCGGCATCCGGTGCACTCATCGCGGGCGCCGCAATCGCGGCCATCAGGAAGGCGATCCACGACCGCCGTCGGTACACGGGTGTTCCGCTCATGCGCATGGACTCCTTTGCTGCCATCGCGCCAGTACCGGACCATACCGGATTCTGGTGTCCGGGGCCGTCTCGCGGGAACCTGTTACCAGAGGAGGCGGGCCACGGCCTCGCGCTCGGAAGAGTCGAGCTCGAACTCGAAGATCGAGAGGTCCTCCTGCATGTGCGCCTCCGAACGCGTACCTGTCAGCGGTACCGCGCCGGCCTGCGTCAGGTACCGAAAGAGGACCTGGGCCGGCGTGCGCCGGTGGGTCGAGGCGAGCTCGATGACCGTCGGGTGCGAGAGGACCTGCGGATTCGCCGTGAGCGTCCAGAAGCTCTGGTAGAGGATTCCGTGGTCGCGACAAAACGTCCGCAAGTCGCGATCGTAGCCGGTGTCGGCGTAGAACCGGTTCTGGAGGACGGCGGGCTTCACGCGGGATGCCAGGTAGAGCTCGCGGAGCGTCTCAAGCTCATAACAATTGCTGATGCCCGCTTGCCGGACGCCACCGGTGTCAATGATCGACTCGATGGCACGCCACACCTCGAGCGTCTGCGCAGGTGTCGTGAGCGGCGAGTGAACCACGAGGCAGTCGAGATACGTGGTCCGGAGGTTCCGAAGCGACGCAGCAAAAGACTGGGCGACCTGATCACGGAGGGCCGCTGCCGGGTCGTAGGGGATGCGCGCCGGGTCGTGTCCCGACACGGACGTGAATTTCGTCTGCAGGTAGAGATCGGATCGGGCAAGCCCCTCGCCCAGGCAGCTTGCGACGCCTTCGCCAACGCCTGGCTCGTCGTAGTGCTTGGGCTGGCAGGCGGTGTCGATTCCGCGAAAGCCCGCCCTGATCGCCGTGCCGACGAGCCGCGCGGTGTCAGCCTTCTTCCACGCGGTCCCGTACAGGATTCCGGGCACCCGTACGCCGGCGGCGGAGGTCACGAAGGCGTCCATGGCTCATTCTAAGGGAGGCACGCGACCCTGCCTGTCGCGCCGCAGCAGTCAGCGAAGAGTCAGCCGAGCGGCGACAAGCTCTCTCCGCGCTAGACTCCTGCCGGGGTTCCAAAATTGTCCATGCGAGCACCGACGGGAGGTCAACCATGAAGCTGTCGACGCTGGTTCTGGTTCTAGGCGCGTCTTGCGTCGTGCCTTGGGCCGTGGCGGATGAAACGCCGGCCGATCCCCTGGCGCCGCCCTCGCTCGCCGACCTCCACGCCGCCTGCGACGCCGACATCAAGAAGCTTTGCCCGGGCGTGCAGCCCGGCGGTGGTCGAATATTGGCGTGCCTGAAGCAGCACCAGGAGTCGGTTTCCGACAACTGCAAGCTGACTGTCGTGCGCGCGGCCCACAGTTCGGGCTGAATCAGTTCTTAGATTCCGAATCGATCGGGTACAAGGCCGTTCGAGCGTGAGGTAGTCATAAGTGATCGTCGCTGTGCTCAGCTGCTAGTCGTCTCGTCGGCCGTCGCATGGAGCTGCGCGGTCAGCGCCGCCGGTTCCGACGCGGCGGGCGATCACTTCTTTCGCATGAAGCAGGTGAAGATCATGGACGCGGGCATGAACCAGGCGCCGGCAATCGACCTCAGGATCCCGACCGCCTGGCAATTCCACGGCGAGGTGCGCTGGGGTGGGGGTGCCGGCGGCTGATTTGCCGATGCTGCGGCGGTCTTCATCCATGCGCAGAGTACCGACGGCTCGGTGGTGTTCGAGGGCATCCCGAACTTCACCTGGCAATATGCCGACGACCTCGGAACCCAGCGCTCGATGGTCCAGGAGAACCAGCAGGGTACGAGAGTCGGCCTGAAGCCATGCCCGGTCATCCGGCCTAGGCCGGCGGCCGACTTCCTGCGTCAGGCCATCCTCCCCAAGTTTCGAAGCGGCAAACGGGTCGTCTCCGTCGAGCCGCTGCCGGAATTCAACCAGATGGCACGCCAGCGGCTCGGTCTACCGCCGGACCGGGGCGGTACGGGCGCCCAAGCGGCCACGCGCACAGACGCCGCCCGTGCGCGCCTCGAGTACGAGGTCGACGGCAAGACCGTCGAGGAGTGGCTGACCACCGTGGTCGTCGTGCGCATCCTCCCCGCCGGTCGCGGCAATGGCTACGATTGCCACGCGCTGATGACGCTGTCGCTGCGCGCACCGAAGGGGCAGCTCGAGGGAAATGACAAGCTGTTCAAGCTCATGGCCAGCACCATTCGCCGCGAGCCGCGCTGGAATTCCGAGGTTAACGGCATGATCGCGCAGCTTTACCAGAAAAAGCGCGAGGAAGAGGCCAAGCGCTCCGCGATTGTCGCCGCCTTCCAGCAGCACGTCGCCGACACGCTCAACGAGGTGACGGCCAACCAGATGCGCGGGGCGAACGCTTCCGCGTTCGCGGCCGACCAGAATATCCGGGGCGTGCAGACTTTCCGTGACCCGAGCAGCGGCGGCACGGTCGAGTTCAGCAAGCTGTACGACCATGCGTGGTTCAACGGCTCGAACGAGTACGTGATGAGCGATGACCCGACTTTCAGCCCCAACGGCCGGCTGAACGGCAACTGGACCTCGTTGCAGCCCGTGCGGCCGCAGCCCTAAGGCGCCCCGCGCCCGCGTTCATCGGCCGCGACGCCTAGCGGCAGACGACGTCCGCTGCCACCCGGATTGCGTCGTAAATCGCGGTGAGGTCATCCGCCGTGACGCAGTAGGGAGGCATCACGTAGACCGTGTTCCCGAGCGGCCGCAACAGGATGTTCGCCGCCTGAAACGACGCGTGCAGCTTAGGTCCGATCGCCGCGAGGTAGCCATTGTCCGGGGCCGCTATGTCCATCGCGGTGATCGTCCCGCTCTGTCGGACGTTCAGGAAGCGACGATCGTCGCGAAACCGGTCGAGTTCCCGCGACTGGCGCGCGGCGAGTTCAGTCACCCGGCCGAGCACCGGCTCCTCGTCCCAGATCGCGATGTTCTCGGCCGCCGCTGCACAGGCGATGGGATTGGCTGTGTACGAGCTCGAATGGAAGAACGTCCTTCGCCGGTCCGTCGACCAGTGCGCGGTGAAGATCTCGGGGCGGCAGAGGGTCGCGGCGAGTGGCAAGAGGCCGCCCGTGAGTCCCTTCGAGTAGCAGGCGATGTCGGGAGTGATCCCGGCCTGTTCGCACGCAAACATCGAGCCCGTCCTGCCCCAGCCGGTCATGACTTCATCGGCAATTAGAAGGACACCCCCACGCGCGCAGATGCGAGCCATCTCCGCGAGCACGGCCGCAGAGTACATCAGCATTCCGCCGGCCCCGAGTACCAGCGGTTCGACGATGAAGGCCGCAACGTCGCCCGCGCGGCAGAGCGTGTCGAGTGCGACGAACGTAGCCTCCTCGCGGCCGGCGGTCGGAAACGGCACCTGCGCGACGTCGAAGAGGAGCGGCTCGTAGGCCGCGGTGAATACGCTGCGGGCGCCGACCGACATCGTGCCGACCGTGTCGCCGTGGTAGCTGTGCTCCATCACGACGATTCGCCGGCGCCGTTCACCGACGTTGTGCCAGTAGCCGAGCGCCATCTTGAGCGCGACTTCGACGCTCGTGGAGCCGGAATCGGAATAGAACACGTGGGCGAGCCCGGGCGGAGCGAGCGCGACGAGGCGCTCGGCGACCCGCTCGGCGGGCTCGTGCGTGAATTCCGCGAAGATGACCTGGTCGAGGGTCTCGAGTTGCGCCTTGACCGCCGCTACGATCCGCGGGTGGCGATGCCCGTGGGTAATGACCCACCAGGAAGAGATGGCATCGAGCACGCGCCGCCCGTCATCGGTCATCAGGTACGCGCCCTCCGCGCGGGTCACGACGGGGAGCGTGGGGCGCAGCGCGTGCTGCGTGAACGGATGCCAGACGGGTGACGAGCGCGGCTTGTCCATCACTACGCTCCGGCCGCGAGAAACGGCGCGAGCGCGAATGCCGCGGTGAACGCGCTCTTGAGCGTCGCTGGCGTCAGCGGCGCGAGGCGTGGCAGCCGGCCGAGGATACGGATCCGGCCGAACTCGGCAATCGCGCGCTCGTTCTCCGCGTGCGCATCGCCTAGCAGCGCGACGCCGAGGATCGGGATCGAGCGGTACCGCAGCGCCTCGATCGACAGGAGGGTGTGGTTGATCGTCCCGAGGGACGTCCGCGCGCAGAGCACCGTGGGGATCTGCCAGCGTGCAAAGACATCGGCCAGCAGGGTCGCCCGGTTGAGCGGCACGAGGAGCCCGCCCGCGCCCTCGATGACGAGCGGCAGGGTGGTCTCGGGCGGAGAGAGCGCCGTCGCGTCGATCGCGACGCCATCGATTTCCGCCGCCAGGTGCGGTGATGCCGGCGTGCGAAGCCGCCAGGCCTCGGGGTATATCCGCTCGTCGGTGAGACCGCCGAGGCGCCGAACGACTTCCGTGTCCGTCTCGCCCTCGAGGCCAGCCTGCACCGGCTTCCAGTACGCGCCACTGAGGCTCCCCGCGAGCGCGGCGGCGAATACCGTTTTGCCGATGCCGGTGTCAGTGCCGGTAACGACTATTCGTATGCCCATCGCGCGCCACTCTCGAACTGCTCGCGGATCGCCTCGCCGAGCGCGGTGACCGCGCCGACGTCGACGTTCAAGGTGAGGGAAATCCTAAGTCGCGCGGTTCCCTCCGGAACAGTCGGCGGGCGCACCGCGCGCACATCGAAGCCGCGTTCCTGCATGGCGAGCGCGATCGCGAGCGCTTGCCGGTCGTCGCCGACGATGATGGGCTGTATCTGCGAGTCGGTCGCACGCTGGCCGTTCGGTAGGCGCACGTGCAGGCTGTACGCGGCCACGAGCTCGGCGAGACGCGTGCGTCGTTCCGGTTCATCGCGAAGGATCAGGATCGCCTCGAGCGCCGCCACGGCCATCAGCGGCGATGGGGCGGTTGCGAAGATGAACGGACGGCAGCGGTTGATCAGAAAGTCGGCGAGGACGCCGGCGCAGGTGACGAGTGCGCCGGAGCCCCCGAGCGCCTTCCCGCAGGTATGCAGGACGATGATGTTGTCGCGACCCTCGAGTCCCGCGGCGAGGCCTCGGCCGTCGGGTCCGTAGACGCCGGTCGCATGCGCCTCGTCGATGTAGAGGAACGCATCGTGCCGGTCGGCGAGCGTCACGAGGTCGGCAAGCGGTGCCCGATCGCCGTCCATGCTGTAGAGACTCTCGACGAAGAGCCAGGGGTGGCCGCGGCCGCCGCGGCTCCGCCAGGCGCGGATCGTCGACTCGATGGCCGAGCAGTCGTTGTGGCCCGCCGTCGCGACTTCCGCCCGGCCGGCGCGAGCGCCTTCGCGGGCGCTCGCGTGCGAGAGCTCATCGAGCACGACGAGGTCATCGCGTTGCGGCAGCGTCGAGAGCACGGCAAAGTTCGCGACGTAGCCGCCGCCGAAGAAGAGCGCGCGCTGCGAACCGAAGAAAGCGGCGGCCTGCGCCTCGAGCGCCTCGTGTTCGGGCGCATTGCCACGCAGGAGCCGTGACCCGGTGGCGCCGATCGACGTTCCACCTGCGAGCGCACGCGCGAGCGCGTCGGCGATTCGCGTCGAGGTCGCGAGACCAAGGTAGTCGTTCGAAGTGAAGTCGATGCCCCGGCGGGCGCTCAGTGAGCGGTTGCGGCTGCGGTCGCGGAGCTCCCGGAGCGCTGCCTCGTACGGCTCAAGCGCGGCCACGGCGGCGGCTTCAGTCGGCCGTCGCCGGGCGGATGCCGAGGCGGCGGAGCAACGCGGCGTCGGCGTCCTCGCTCGGATTGTCGGCGGTCAGCAGCGTATCGCCGACGAAGATCGAGTTGGCGCCCGCCAGGAAGCACAGCGCCTGTGTCTCGTCGCTCATGGCCGTACGTCCCGCGGACAGCCGCACGTAGGACGTCGGCATGAGGACCCTCGCGAGCGCGATCGTCCGCACGAAGCTGATCGGGTCGACAGCCTGCGCGTCGGCGAGCGGAGTGCCCGGAATCGGGATCAGGCTGTTGATCGGTACGCTCTCGGGGGCTGCCGGGAGGTTCGCGAGCGTCACCAGCATCGCGATCCGGTCGGCGACTTCCTCGCCCATGCCGATGATGCCGCCGCAGCACACCTTCATGCCGGATGCGCGCACGTGCTCGAGTGTCTCGAGGCGATCGGCGAAGGTCCGGGTCGACACGACGCTCGAGTAGTAGCGCTCCGACGTATCGATGTTGTGGTTGTAGTAGTCGAGGCCCGCGTCGCCGAGCGCCTGGGCTTGCTCGCGGCTCAGCATCCCGAGGGTCATGCAGGTCTGGAGGCCCAGTGCCTTCACGCCCTGGATCATCGCGACGAGGCGGGCGGTGTCACGGCCCTTCGGGCCCCGCCAGGCCGCGCCCATGCAAAAGCGCGTTGCGCCGCCGTCCCTGGCCTCGCGCGCGCCCGCGATGACCGCTTCGACGTCCATGAGCTTCGTGGCCTTGAGACCCGAATCAAAATGCGCCGACTGGCTGCAGTAGCCGCAGTCCTCCGGGCAACCGCCGGTCTTGATGCTCATCAGGCGGCTCAGCTGCACGCGATTCGGGTCGAACGACTCCCGATGGACGACCTGCGCCTGGAACAGCAAGTCCGCGAACGGAAGGTTGTAGAGCGCCTCGGCGGCCGCGACGGTCCAGCGGCCGGTCGACTCGCCAGCCAGCGGGGCGACGCCGGGTGTCGCGCCCGTGTGTTCGAAAGCCGTCGCATCTACGCTCATCGTGACCTCTTCGAGTAATGCCTTCGACCCGTGTCCACCGACTCTACACTGGGAGCCGCCGGTGGAGACGCAGATCCGCCATCGGGACGCGGTCCACGGCCGCTTGAGGGCGCGCGAGGGGTGGGGCACGTACGGCGGCGGGCTGGCTAGCGCGCCGAAATGGCTAGTTCGCGACACAATTGCCTACGCCGTTTCAGCAGGTCGGGCCACGAGCGGCGAGCGAAGCTCGCTGCGCTGCCCCTGGCACTCACTGCGGGCCGGCCTGACGCCTACCGGGGTTAGCTGAACGCAATCTGTAGCTTGGCGTAGCGTGGCGCAGAGGCGGATACTGAGTGGGTAACAGCGGACTCACGCTCGATACTTGGCGTGCAAACCGGCGATTCTCGGCGACCGCAGGTCACAACTAAAAGGAAGTCAGGCATGAAGGCGCGCATTGCGATTTCGTTGGCGGCAACCTGCCTGGTGCTCGGTACTGGGGTCGGTTGGGCGGCAAAGACGGCGACGGGGCCCGGGATCGACGCGTTGCGCAGCCTTCCGCCAACGGAGGCGGCCGCGAAGGCGCTCGCCGCTGCCGAGACGCTGGCGGGCAAGGGCAGCTGGGAGCTCATCGCCGTCGCGCGCGTCCATTATCTCGGTGGCGACAAGGCACACGGCCAGGCGATCTTCGATCGCGTGACGAGCGGCAAGCCCGAGGGTAGCGACTGGCAGCGCATCGGCGAGGTGTACGCGGCAGCCGGCGACACGGCGAAGGCGGAGGATTGCTTCCAGAAGGCGCTGGCCCTGAATCCGAAGGACGACACCGGGCAGGCGGAGGTCGGCACCTGGTACATCCGCAACGGCCAACGCGAAAAGGGCGAAGAGCTGCTCGGCCGCGCACTCGCGCGCAACCCCGACAACGTCTGGCACTACGTCCGGGCCGCCGAGGCGTACCTTAAAGTGCCGGAAGGCCGCTGAGGCAGGGTCTGCGCATAGCCGAGCTGGGTCGGGATCGGCTCGGGGAGACTGCCTCGCGCGGATCCCGGACCTCGAGAATGGTTAGCAGGACGTCCGGGCTCGTCGAAACACGATGCGGCCAGTGTTGAAGCCTTGACGGCGGCCCTGACGTCATCGTTCGAACGGCGAGTCGGAGGATGTTTCAGTACCGGCCGCGGGTGGCCGTTCCTTGCGGCAAACGCCGAATCGATCTTGCGATTCTATGCGCGCGCGACTGCGCCTTCCAGGAAGTTGCCTGACTTACTACGTGCCGAGCTGCGCCCGTATTGCAATGAACAGAGCCCGAGCCAGCCAGGATGAGAAGATGAAGAAACTGGATGTGAGCGATGCCCTGTCGGCGTCGAAGCTGATCTCGAAGCGAATCGCCGATCTCGGCGACTGGCGCGGTGAAATCCTGGGACGAATGCGCAAACTCATCCACGAGGCGGACCCGGACGTCATCGAGGAGTGGAAGTGGATGGGCACGCCGGTCTGGTCGCACGACCGCATCATCTGCACGGGCGAGTCTTACAAGAGTGTCGTGAAGCTCACCTTCGCGAAAGGCGCATCGCTCAAGGATCCGGCCCGCCTATTCAACTCGAGCCTCGACGGCAACGTGCGTCGTGCGATCGACATCCACGAAGGGGAGGTAGTGAGTGCTGCCGCCTTCAAGACGCTCGTTCGTCAGGCGATCGCGCACAACGGGACGGCTAAGTCGAAGGCCCCGAAGAAGGCCTCCAAGAAAGCGAAGACTTGAGGGATTCCGCCGCCGAATGCGTCCAAGTGTTCGTGTTCGATGACCGCCGGTTCGAGCATCGGCCCGAACTCATCAGCTACCGCAGCTGACTGTCCTTGCTGCCGCGGCGGTTGTAGCCACTGAACTGGCGCGCCTCCGTATCCTTCTCGGCCTGGCAGGCGACACAGAGCCGGACTCCGGGCATCGCGATCCGACGCGCTTCGGGAATGGCTGACGCGCAACTCGAGCAATGGGTCGCCGAGGGTCCGGACTGCAACTTCTGCTGCGCGCGCAGGATCCCGTCCTTGACGGTCGCGTCAATCTGGTCCTGAACGGCGCCGTCACCGGCCCAACCTGTCGCCACGCATCCTCCCAACCCAGCAATCCGGACCCTAGCGGCGAGCGACCTGCTCGTCACCTTTCCGCCCGCGCGCCACTCCCATCCGGGACACCAGTCGGGGCGTGGCTTGCCGCAGCGAGACGCTAAGTCTATCGCACGCCTGCCGCTGGGTAACGCACCAATCACCGAACCGCAGCCAGGAGGCGTCGTCTCTTAAAGGTTAACTATCAATCAGTTACGGTCATGCCGGCGACGGGCGCAAACCCGTCCGACCGACCTCCGCTTCGTCGGCGAGGAGACGGCGGAGCCGCTCACCGGGCGCCCCCCGTAGCGCGGCTCGTCGATCCGATCAGGGTTGGCGAGCCAATTCCCGGCGGTAGACCGTGCCACCCTTCATGACGAAGCCGACGTGTTCGGTGGTCGTGATGTCCTGGAGCGGATTCAGGGGGACTGCCACGAGGTCGGCAAGCTTTCCGGCCTCGACGGTTCCAAGGCGATCCTGCAGGTGGATGATCGTCGCGTTGATGCTGGTCGCCGACACGAGCGAGGCCATCGGCGCCTCGCCAAGGCGGTGGCGAGTGCGGAACTCGCGAGCATTGGTCCCGTGCGCAATGACAGGCGCGTCGGTTGCGAACCCGATCGGCAACCCCGCCGCCAGCGCGCGCCGGAAGGCCGCCTCGGCCATCGTGCGGATCTCCCGCATGCGCTCCATCTCCGACGCCGGGAACACGTTCGATTCCTTCAGGTCCAGGTTCGCATCCAGGAGTGCGAGCGTCGGCACGTAGTAGGTGTCGGGCTGCGCTTTCAGCATGGCCACAGCTTCGTCGTCGAGTCCCGAACCGTGGTCGATGGTGTGGACCCCCGCTCGAATGGCGGCCTTGATCCCGGCCGTCCCGTGGGCGTGCGCGGCGACATCGCGTCCCCAGCGGCGCGCCTCGACGACCGCCGCGCGAATCTCCTCGTCGGAGTACTGTTGCGCGCCCGGCGGTATCCCTTTCGATAGCACGGCGCCCGTCGCGAGGATCTTGATGAAGTCGGCGCCGTGCTTGAAGTTGGTGCGCACGGCCTTGGTGATTTCCTCCGGTCCATCGGCGAGGTTCCGTACGATCGGGACATCGACGTACGGCGAGTACTGGTGGGCATCGCCGGCGCCACCGGTCGATGAAACGTAGGCGCCGGCCACGAGCATGCGCGGGCCAGGAACGGCGCCGCTTTCGATCGCGTCGCGCAACGCGACGTCGGTGTATGGCCAGTCCGGCCCCATGTCGCGCACGGTCGTGAACCCCGCGAGCAGCGTCACGTACGCCCAATGCGCGCCCCACAAGGCGTCCTCGGCCGGCGTGGTCTTGAGGAGTGCATCCTCCCAGTGAACGTCGCTGCGCCCGGTCAGGTGCGTGTGCAGGTCGATGAAGCCGGGCAGCAAGGTGGCTGCGCCGAGATCGATGACTTCCGCACCACTTGGAACAGCAAGGGAGGCGCCGACAGCCGCAATGCGATCGCCCTCGATACGCACCATGGCGGGCGCGAGCGGTTCGCCGCCACGCCCGTCGATGAGACGCGCCGCCTTGATGATGGTGACGTGCACGGGAGCCGCCGCGTAGGCAGGCTCAGGCCTTGCGAGGAATGCCCCCGCCAGCACGATCAGCAGTCGAGTGACGAACGTCCGGTTGATCATCGGTGTGCCTGTGTCAGTTGAGAGAAGCGATCAGAAGCCATTGTGAGACGCGGAGCATTCATTCATCAACGCAGGTCGAGCGGCGGACCCGCATTCGACTAGCACTGACGCGTCCGCCCCGGGAGCACCGAACGGGAACCGTCCAAATAGTGCCCATCAACCGCTGCAGAGGGCGCGACATTCGGGCCAGCGCAACGCCGATCCGACGGCCCCATTCTGCACTAACGCGAAATGGCCCCGGCAGAGTGCCGTGACCGTCGCCGCCCCATCGCACAGGACGGTGCGCGGCGGCGGGCGGCCGCTCGTCCCACCCCAAAGGCGCCCGTAATTGACTTTCTTTCACCTGTCAGTTATTTTTGACACGTGTCCTCATTTCCTAAGTCCCCGAGCGGTAATCAGCTGCAGGCGCTGCTCGCGGCGCTCGCGAATCCGCACCGCCTGAGGATCGTCGCGGCGCTCGCGGCGGGCGGTCGCAACTACGTGAGCCAGCTCGCACGGGAGATCGGCATCAGCCGTCCGTTGCTGCATCTGCACCTGCAAAAGCTCGAGGACGCCGGTGCCGTCACCAGCAAGCTCGAGTTGTCGAAAGACGGCAAGGCGCTCAACTACTACAGCGTTGCGGACTTCGCATTCGAACTTACGCCCGAGGCGATCGCCAAGGCCGCCAAGACCCTAACGGAAAAACTTGAAGACTAGAGGTTCCCATGTCTGAGCACTACGAAAGCATTTTCCTCGCGGCGTTCTTCTTCCCGGCCGCCGCCGCAGTCCTCGTCTTCTTCATGAAGTATGTCTCCGCGGTCCTGCAGGCGCGCGTACGGCTCGCCCAGGACGAGGCGTACCGCGAGGTGGCCGCGAAGGCCGCGGCCGCGGAAACGGAGACGGCCGCCAGGCTCTCATCCTTCGGCGCGGCGCTCGACTCGATCCAGGCCCGGCTGGCCGGGATCGAAAAGATCCTGAAGGACGTCGAGTAGCGCACGCGCGCGGGGCCGAGGCTCACCACCCCTCGATCGCGTCGAGGTCCGCCGCGGCCTCGCGAGTCCCCATCGCCATATCAACAGCAAGGAGCACACCCATGAACCGCACCCTCGCAATCCTCACCCTCACATCGACACTCTCGTTCCCGGTACACGCCGCGGACCCCGGTGCCACGGGCGCCGCCGCGATGTCGGACAAGGAGCGAATCGATTCACTGATCAGGCAGAACCAGATCCTCGCGGAAGACAACGCCACGCTAAGGAGCCAGTGCGAAAAACCAAAGACCAGGGAGGAGGCATTTGCCGCGTGCATGCAGGCGGCGAAGGGCGGCAGCAGTCCAATGGCGGCCGAATCAATTGGCGGTCACTGCGACCAGCTGCTGAAGAAGTAGTCCGCGTGCCCGGCCACTTGGCACCAGCACCGTCACTCAACGCGACCGCCCGGCTCGCGGGATTCCTCTATCTCCTCGATGCGGTCGCGGCTCCGGTTCGGCTGATCTACGTTCCGAGCCAGGTCATCGTTGCCGCGGATCCGGGCGCGACCGCGGGCAACGTCGTGGCGCACGAGTTGCTGTTTCGCATCGGGATCGTCAGCGACCTGTTCTGCGGCGTGGTGGAGATCTTTCTCGTCCTCGCGCTCTACCGCCTCTTGCGGCGCGTCGATCGAGCGCGTGCGACGTTGATGGTCATCCTTGGCCTCATGACAGTGCCGCTCTTCTTCGTCAACGTTCTCAATGATTCGGCGGTGCTCGTGCTCGCCAAGGGCACGGTCCTGGTATCTCAACTCACGGAGCCCGTCCGGATCGGCCTGGTGAGCCTCTTCCTGCACCTGCACCGGCAAGAGCTTCTGGCCGCCAGCATCTTCTATGGGCTCTGGCTCTTTCCGCTCGCGGCGCTCGTCGTACGCTCGGGTTTTCTGCCGCGCTTTCTCGGCCTCTGGCTCGCCGCGAGCGGCGTTGCCTATCTCGCGCTCAGCGTTGCGGGATTCGTTGTCCTGCAGTACGAATCGACGGTGTCCGTCATCGCGATCCCCGCTCAATTGGGGGAAGTCGCAGTCCTGTTATGGCTCCTGATCTTCGGCGCCAATGGCGGCCCGCGCAAAGGGACTCCGCGCGCAGCCATGGCGTACTGAGGCACTTCCGGCAACGGCGCCGGCGAGCTGCGCTGTCAAGACGTGGCGCTAGCCACCCACGACAGTCGGCGCAGCTCGACCGCGAGCGGTTACTTCGAGCTTCGGGTCGTGTACCAGATCTGCGGCGCGCCCTTGACGCCCGATTTCTCCATCGCCGCCTTCAATTCGGGCGAGGAGGTGAACGCCTTGGCCTTCTCGAGACTGTGGAACACGTGCGTCACCGTCACGTCGTTCGGATTGTCGGTCGACTGGTAGACCGCCTGTGCGACGACGCCGAGCTTCACCTGTGTCGCGTGAAAGCCGTCGTAAGCCTTCCGCCAGACTGCGTAATCAGCGACCTCGTGTCGCACGAAGAGATGGACATCGGCCGCGAATGCCGACGCGGCCGTCCCGAATACGCCGAGCGCCAGAATTGCAGCCGCGACGAATGATTTGAGCTTCATGAGTCCTCCGACAATGTTGCGAATCGACTCCGAGGAACCGGAGTAACCGGCCGACTTCGCGGCCTTCACGAACTGTAGCACCGAAGGACTCGGATTTTACGCAGGGCGCAGCGCCCGCCTGGCACGCTCAATGCGCTGGATCTTTCCCGCTTGGTACGAGAGCGACGGTCACCTCGCCAGCGATCTTGGCGAAATCGACATCCTGCGCCGCGAGAGCCGATTGGAGGGCGTGCAATCCCGCAATCGCCGGCGCGAAAGTACATTGACTTGCGGCCGCCGACGGAGGGCCAGAGCCCGCCAGGAACGATGCGAGCAGGGTCGACACGAGCGCTGTCGCGGCTGCGCTGAGCGGACTCTGCAAGCACTCCTCCTTTTCGTAAATGGCCGCTGGCGCCGAGCGCTCGCCGAACGACCCGGCTCGAAACGCCCGGAGCGTGATCGGCCGAGTCGCGTGCGCGACTCTGCTACGGCCGGCTCCGCCGCTTCTCGTCCCTGTTTAGAGTGAGGTACGGCGCCTTTGGTTTGGGCGGCCGGTGCTTTTGTCGACACTCTGATAGTCGGAGACACACCGAACGCGCCCTCGCCCCGCCGGCGCGATCGGTAGCCACGGACCTCGCCGACGAAACCGCTCGAAATCAGCAGGTTACGGAAGTCCGTCGAGCACAATAGCCTGCCGGGGCCGTGCGGCCGCCTAGCCGACCAATGCCTGCGGACACCAGCACGAGACCGACATGCCGCCCTTCGGCGGTCGCTCGAACAGCAGGCGGCCCCGCAACGCATCGGAGCGCACCGCAAGCGACCCGAGCCCGAGTCCGCTCGCGGGGCCAGCGTGCGGGTCGAATCCGACGCCGTTATCCTCGACGACGAGCTTGATGGCGGCTGCCGTCACATCAAGTGTGACCGTGATGCGGCTCGCGGAGGCGTGCTTGAGCGCGTTGTTCACGGCCTCGCGCACGATCTGGTAGAGATGCTCGCGGCTCCGTAGCGGCAGCGTGAGCGCCGCCCCCGCGCGGATCTCGACGCGCAACTGCTGTTGCGAGCCGGGCGGAAGTTGCGTTGGCAGGTTGCGAATGGCTTCCAGGAGATCGCCGCGCGTGGCATCGAGCGGCGAGAGACCGTGCAGGATCTGGTCGCAACTCTGCCTTGCGTCCCGGATCGTCTTGCCGACGAACGACAGATCCGCTTCGGTGGGCTTCCCGCGCTGCTGGATCACCCGGCGGATGCTCGCAAGCCCGAGGGCGAGTCCCGTGAGGATCTGCCCGAGCCCGTCGTGAAGCTCGTGCGTAAGGCGACGCCGCTCGAGGTCGGACGCCTCGAGGACCCGCCGGCGCAACTCGTTTCTTTCCGTCACGTCCACCGCGAAGCAGAGCAATTCGGTCGTGGTGCCGACATCGACCGGAGTCACCGAGAGCTCGACGTCGAAGCGCATTCCGGAGCGGGTGCGATGCACGGTCGGCCGGACGGTTCGACCGCTCGCGCTCGCCCAATCGCGGAGAGGAGCGGGCGAGTTCGGTTCCCCGTCGAGCTGATCGGGCGTCAGCTCTAGGAACTCCGCCCGCGTGTAGCCGTACTTCCGGATCGCCTCGGCGTTGACGGCCGTGATCCGGCCCCCGGCTCCGCCGTACGCAAATACCGGTCGCGGGATCGCCTCAAAGAGCGCCTCGTACCGTTTCTGCAGCCCCTTGAGCTCGCGCAGCGCCGTGTCGTAGCTCGCGACCACTGTCGCGAGGAAGAGCCCCGTTGCAGCAAGCATCCCGATGAAGCCCCAGAGCACCTCGGGGCCTTCGGAAATGCTGACCCGTGCGAAGGGACCGATGCCTAGGCTGTAGCCCGTCGTCGCCGCGAGCGACACGACGAGCGTCGCCGCCGAGGCGAGCGCCACTCCAAAGCGGACGGCCGGCCATGCGACCACGACGACGCCGAGCGCGAGCAGCGGCAACCGCCAATTGGACGACGGCCCCGTCATGACCAATACCGCCATGAGTACGACGGCCAGCAGGAGGAGCGCCGTCTCGGGCCAGCGTTCGCTGGCGCCGCGCCGCACGCCCGCCGTCGGCGAAACGATGAGTGGTACCAGCAGCGCGATGCCCGCGACACCGTTGATCCACCAGCGCAGACTGAGGTCGATCTCCGCCTCCGTCAGGCCGAGAAAGCTGTAGTGGGGCTCAGCGATGGCGGCGAGGGATGCAGGCAACAACGTCGTCGGCGCCAGGCTGAGCGCGAGGTGAAGGCCAACCAGGTCGAACACCAGCGGAATTGCTCGTCCGACCGCCGCCGCCGCCACGACGAGCCCCAAGTCCGAGGCCCGGTCGAAGGCTCGGCGGAAGCCCCACCGCTCCAGCAGGCGCACGACCGCGATCGCGCAGAGCATTTCGCCGACGGCGTCCGCGAGCACGGTGATCCACTCGTCGTGGACGATGCCTCCCCAGACGGCAACGGAGCCGAGAAACACCGCAGGCGCCAACCGCACGCCACCGAGCAGCAAACCCACGACCGCGACGCCATTCGGTATCCACGGAAACGCCAGCCGTGGCATCCAGGTCACGCTGGACGCATCGATGTGCTGAAGGACGAGCAGCCCCGCCTCGGCGGTTGCGACGTAGGCGATGAACAGGATGAGGCCCTGCAGCCAGGGCTGCGAGGCGGTGAAAGCGCCGAAGCGATGGGCAGCGGGGACAGCCGTGACCGTCGGTACCGGCGCGCCCTCCAATGTGCCAGTGCCGGCCTGCCCGCTCACGACCGGCTGGGCCGCATCGAGGCTCTGCGCGCATTCGAAGCGAACGCGAGTTCGTCCGGAAATCCTGGGCTCCGTGTAGAAGCGCGCCCGCGCGGCGGCGGCCCGAATCGCGATCGGCGAGGGGTTCATCCTGTCGCCCGGCTCATCTGCCGAGGTCGCGATGCCGTCGTCCTCGACACTGACGCTGACCGATTCGGTCGAGACATCGACCGTCACGCGGACGTAGCTGACGCCGTCGCGAAGTAGCGCGGCACGCACCGCATCGTGGGCGATGCGATACACGTGCTCGGAGCGCTCGAGCGACAGGGCGACCGGCGCGAAGGACCTGACCGAGACGCCGACTTCAGGTCCCCCGCCCGTCGTCAGCACCTGGGGGAGCCCCCGCAAAGCATCGATCAGGTCGCCGGCCGCGAACTGGATGGGCGAAGCCCCGCGAGTCAGGTGGCGGCAAATCGTCGTCGCGGCCGAGGCGTCCTGCTCGAGCGGTGCGAGGCGGTCAAGCTCGATGGGAGCGGCTTGGCGATGCGCGCACATCAATCCATCGACGCTCGTTTCAAGGCGCGCGAGCACCGGCACGAGTCGCTCGCGAACTTCCTGTCCCAGCCGCTCGCGCTCCGAATCCGCAGCGTTCAGGACCGCGAGACGCAGGTCATTTCGTTCATCGACGATGTCGATCGAACAGGTCCGCACCGGCGCGCCGTTCAATTCGAGGCGCACGGCGCTGACCTCGACCCTGAGTTCTTTCCCATCCGCCGTCCGGTGCGTCGCACCAAACGGCGGCGCGGTCGTCCCGCGACTGACGCGCGGTGCGTGCACGAAGGGATCCGCACCAACAGCGATGTCGCGCCCCGTCAGCTGCAGAAACTGCTCCGCCGAATAGCCGTAGGCAGTGACCGCGGCGTCGTTGACGACGAGAATCCGGCCCGTCGCCACGTCCTCGACCCACATCGGGCTCGGACTTGCGAGAAAGAGCCGCCGATAGCGCTCAACCGCGGCCGCCAGCTGCTGCTGCACCCGATAGCGACTCGACTGGAGCGCCGTCAGAATTAGGCCAACACCAGCCAACACGCCGATGAAGCCCCACTGGACCTCGATCGCCTCGCGGCTGCCGATCCCGGCGAAGACCCCGAGCTGCAGGCCAAATCCGGCCGTTGCGCCAATCGAGAAGAGCACCGTGCCGACGGAGGCGATCGCGACGCCGAAGCGAGTGGCGGCCCACACCACGAGGACGATGGCCAAGGCCAGCAGGGTCAACCGTGGCCCGAGACCCGGGAGCGACAACGCGGCGGCGAGCCATCCCACCGACCCGATCGCCCAGAGCCCGAGTTCAGCCGACGAGCCCGGCTGTCGCCGTCCGCTCGTGGGTGCCACGAAGGCGAGGAGCGGGACGACAAGGATGACGCCGCACACGGTGTTGGCCCACCAACGCAGTGCAAACAGTAGGAGCGGCGGGCCCATGACGAGCACATCGCCCACGCGGCTGATGCCCGCCTCATCGAGAATCAAGGGTGATTTGGTGCCTACCTGGGTCCATGCGACGGCGATGAGGCCGATCATGTCGCTCGTAGACGTGACCAGCCGACCGATCGCGGCCGCAGCGATCAGGATCAGCACGTCCTGGTAGCGTTCGAGCGATGGCCGATAGGCCCAGGCGCGCAGCAGCCACACGATCAGAACGACGCTGATCGCTTCGCTTATGCCGCCGAGCAGTACCGGCATCCACGCGTCGCGTTCGATGAGCCCCCAGGTGATCCAGGAACCCACCAGGACGCCGGGCCACGCCCGGATGCCGAACAGGAGCAAGCCACTGACCCCGATTCCGGCCGCCAGCCACGGGACGCCGAGCGTCTGTGCCAACCCTTCGAGACCCGGTGCCAGGATCCGCCGCAGCAGTACGAGGCCCAGCCATCCGGCAGCCACGTACGTCGCGCAGACGATGGCGGAAGCAGCGACGGTCGACACCTTGCCCCGCAGGAGAGGCTCGATGATCCTCGCTTCGATCTGAGCTGCGAATGTCGTGCCGAGCGTAGGCAAGGTCAGTACCGTCGTTGTCGACCGGGGGTTCGTGCACGATTCGGCATCGATGTGGCGCTCCCTCGATGCCGGGCCAACGCTCAATTGTCGGCCGAACCGGGGTCGGTGGCCCATCGATTTCGCACTCGGGGCCGACGACGGAGCGCCAAGTCGCCCACCCGGTCCTTATCGGCATGCCGCCGGAGGGATTTACCCCTTCCGGACAACCCGGAGCGGAAAAAATCGGAGCCGCTCATGAAAGCCGTCGGCCACGCGTCGCTGAGGTCAGGATCCCGTCTGCGTCCCACAGGCCGCTCCGAATTCTCGGGAATCGAGCTGCCGCTCACGGCTTCCCCGACGAGCGCGCCGCGCTCACGGAGGAACACCTTACTCCTGACGGCGCCGAGTGCCCCTTTCCGGGTTCGTCGGCGCGTCGAGCGGATTCAGGGCGCTGCGCGGTCAGCCGACGGCGGCCTCCTGGCGCGGCAGCGAGTCCGGCAGCTCCTTCCGGGGTCGGCCGAGGCTTGGGCGCGCAACAGCCCGGGGGTGATCCAGCGAGGCCGACGCCTCGCCGGCCTCGCCGGGGGGGCATCAGCTGGTCGGCCGCGCGTGACGACCGCGATCCATGGCCTTCAGCATCGGGTTTTCGACCTTCGTGTAGCCCGCGGGAACCTCCCACGCCGACGCCGGGATGCTACCGCGGCGCACTTCAAGTACTTCGGAGTCGATGCTGCGCTTCGTTCCCATGATCTCGAGGGTCGTGGAGGTCGCGACGGGGAAGCCCTTCATCGCTTTCATCTTCTCGGCGAGCTCGGCGCCGGAATTGGCCATCGGACCCATGGCGCTCATCGCGCTGCGCATACTCTCGGAGAATTCCTTGTAGGCGTCGAATGCGTGGGCTGGGTATTGCAGGGCGGTCGTCAGGCACTCGCGAGTCGTCGACAGACCCGACATGCCGATCGTCCATTCCTCGCAGCTGAAGCCCGCGATAATCCGCGTGACACCGGTCTTTTTGACCTCGTAGGACCCCGCGACGGCGCCCGCCATGTTCTTCATGAACTCCATCCCTTTCTTCATCTCGGGGTCGTTCATGCGCTCGTGCATCTTCACCTTGAGCTGCTCGAGGTCCTCTTTCGTGATCGTGTAGTACGTCTTCTTCTTGCCATCGAGCATGGTCATCACGCCCGTCTTGAGGTCGACCAACGACTCCTGGCCATCGCCGCTCGCCATGCGCACGTGGTCGCTTGCCATGTAGCTGGTTGTCGTGGGCCCCGCTTTGCCGTTGTCGGTGTGGCTCGAGACGATCGTGAGATCGTCGGACGCTGCGGCAGCGGTTGTGGCGACGGCAAGAAGCATGAGCGTGAGGAGTGGGGTTCGCATGAAGTCTCCGTTGCGGGGAAATGACGCCGCCGCCGGCGTCGTTAGAGCGGGCAGTGGTCAGGAGCGGGTGAGTTCGACGCGCCGGTTGCGGGCGCGGCTCCCGAGGCTTGAATTCGCTTCACGGGGCGCCGCGGCCAGAACAGAGCCCTCCCCGAAGCCCGACGCTTCGGGGATCGACGGCAGCTTGGTCACGGGATACTCGCGGTATTCGGCGCCGGGGAGATCCAGTGGCGCGGCGGGATTCGAGCCTACTCGCTTTCGTGACCGCGGGTGCCGCAGAGAACTCGCAGGCGCCACCGCCGCCTCGCTCGCCAGCGAGGCGGCACTCCAGCGTCAGCGACTCCGGGCCCGGTCGAATGCCTCGCGCGCCGGCAAGAGCAGGACCGCCATGTAAACGGCCAGGACGCCACAGGTAACCCATTCCCAGAACGCGAAGCTGAGGTACAGGGGAACGCCGCGGGCGCGCCACGAGAGATTGACCCACGGGAGCTCGGGCCGCGCGAAGTAGACATACGCCTGCGCCGAGGCCGCCAGCAGGACCGGCGACACGACCGCACAAACGATCGCGGCTGCCCAGAGCCGCCCGGCGCCGCCGGACATGCGAATTCGACGGACAATGCCCGTCTGGAACGTTCGGAGGATCCCGAAGGTCAGCCCGGCGAACGCGACTATCGCGAGAATCTCGTGCACCTTCGGCAGTGGCACGAGTCGCTCCGGGAGTGCCGCGGCGAGCGTCGTGCAGAAGTATCCCATCTGGAAAGCGCGGAGCCCGCCAGTCCCGGCCGACTCGGTCGAGTAGCGCGCACGCTGCGCCGCCAGCGTCGCCCAGACGAAGCCCAGGCACCCGCACGCGGCGATTCCCGCCGACGACCACCCGTAGCCGCCCGGATTGCGCTCGATCGAGAGCAGACTCGATACCGTCATGTACCGCCAGTCGAACTCCACCGGGTAGCGCCTGGCCGCCATCACGACACCGCTCCAGAACGCGCAGATTCCGAGGAGTCCGGTCGTGGCGAGCGCCCACTCCGGAAGCGGGCGAGATCGACGCGCGATGCCGTTCTTGACGGTCAGCTCCATCGGTGAAAGTGCACGCAATCGAGGTATCCCTCGTCAGCACGCCGGCGATCGGGGGCGCCCAATTGCCGGGCGCAATCTCCGCGCGTTGTGAGTGCCATGGCCCCAAGAGTAGCCCTTTCCCGGTGGTACGCTGCGAGAAGCGCCGAGCGGCGGGCGCTCCGGCCGCGTGAGGTGCGGATTGGCCCAATGAGCACGTCGGAGGGCAACGAAGGCGCAGTGCGACAAGCGGCGGCGGCCCTACGCGTCATCAAGGTCCTGCACACGCTCGCGTGGGCGTTCTTCGCCGGCTGCATTGTCGCGATCCCACTTGTCTCGTGGCGTGGTGACGATGCCGCGGCCGGCTGGCTTTCCCTGATCGTACTGGCGGAAGTCCTGGTGCTGGTCGTCAACCGCTGGCGATGTCCTCTTACGGCCGTCGCCGCTCGCTATACGGAAGATCGGCGTGACAACTTCGACATCTATCTCCCTGAGTGGCTCGCCAGCTACAACAAGGTCATCTTTGGCGCCCTCTATATACTGGGACTTGCATTCGCATTCGCACGGTGGATTGCAGGGCCGCAATAGCGTGGTGCCTGGCGCCTGCGACCAACGGCGCGGCACCGCGCAAGCGCACGATCGTTGGAGATAGAGCATCGCCGTCGCGCGCTAGCTGACCCACCACGTTGACCAGCGAACCCAACTCGAACTCACGCCAACGGCATGCGCCGCATAGAGGCTAGCCACCGCCGCAGAGCCAACGATGCCAAACGCCGGATGAACGCTGCGGTGTCGATACGAATCGACGCCGGCGACTACGACGACAAGGAGTGCCCACAGCGTCAACAGCGTTATGTTTTGGTGCAGCATCTCGATGCTCGTCATGAATGCGAGCCGCACGATCACGTTGGGTAGGATGCACAGCGTCGCGAGCAGCATCAGCCGCTTGTGCCAGTCATGACGATTGCGAAGCAGCACGGCAGCACCAACGAGGGACGCGAACAGCGCCATTTGCGTGAGCTCGAGCGCCAGCACATTGAGCTGCGAGCCAACATCCGCGCTGTGAGCCCGAACTTCCCGGGCCGCCGCGCCCAGGGTGGCCATGCACCCGAGCACCACAATCAGCACGGCGTAGCACGCGCCGAAGAATCCGATCCGCCGATGCCAGCGCACTCGTTTCGCGGATACGAGCGCTGCCTGAATGAACAGCAGCAATACCCATCCGCTCATGACGGAACCGTGAAGATCCAGAAACAGCGAAGGAGCTGGTACGCCGAACAGGTCGTGCAAGTAGAACGAGCGGGCGAAGCCGGCGAAGACGAAGACAACGATCGCGGCGGCGCTGACCGCAAAGAAGCGACGATCCGGGGACATCGCGTTGAGACTCATGCCACCGGCCGGTGTTCTAGCCATGACGGTGAAGTCCTAGTTCTTCCCCGAATCCCAGCTACGCGTAGCGGCGAAAGGACGGCAAACGCCTCCCGCCTGACAGCGCCATCCATGGGACCCACGGCGTTGTTGTACGAGTATCGCCACTACGTTTGCGCGTGCATCCGGTCGTTCCCTTTGAAGAACTTGCGCGCCAGAGCCAGCAACGCGCCATCGCTTGGATGATCGAGCGCCTCGACCGCTGCAATCCGCTTCGCGAGGTCCGGCGAATTCTCGGCGATGTAGTTGTTGAGCTCCATCTTGGCCGTCGACGGGCCGGTAACCAGCAGCGTGCCGACGTCCGCAAGTGCCTTCGTGACCCGGTTGAAGAATTCCGAATCGACGCCCTTGTGGCCGCTGCCGGGGGTATTGGCCTTGTGGTGGAGGTGGTGACCGGACTCGTGCGACTGGACGACGACCCGTGAGACGTCGGTCGTGCTGAACTGGAAGATCTTCGCTTCGCGGTGGTCGATCCAAAGGATCGCGTGGTAGTGCGGGGCCATGTTCTGTCCTGTTTGGGGCGTGATCACATTCTGGCCCCCGCATGCCGAGTTGTCAGCACCAAACCACGTCCCGGCGCACTCCAGGCTCCCGCCGCTTGCCTGTGTGCGGCAAGCCTCTCACTGCCCCCGAGAACACACCTCCGCTCGGGCCGCGAGGAATGCGCCGCATCGACGCGAACCGGCATCCCTAGCGGTCGTCACGGTTCGCCGCACTTCCCGGCGACGACGACGGAACCGCCAGCGGCGAATCGATCGGCGCCGGCAGCAAACGCAGCCATGCCCGGCCAATGAAGAGCTGCGCCGCGACCGCGAGGATGCCGCAGACCAGCAGCGCCTCCCTCACCCCGCGCCAATGGACGAGCGCGCCGATCATGAGGCTTCCGACCGCCATGCCGCCGCGCGAGACCAGCATGAAGAAGCTCACCGCCTGCCCTCGCAGTGCCGCGGGCGCCGCGGTCTGCAGCAGCGTGTTGGTCGAGGTGTTCGTGACGCTCATCGAGAGGCCGGCGAGGACGAGCAGCACCGGCAGCGCCCAGAACCGGGGGTTCAACGCCGTCGCCACGATCGTAAGCCCGTAGGCGATTGCGAAGCACGAGCTCAACCAGCGTCGGTCGCGCCGCGCGTCGACGCCGAGCAGGCCGACGCCGCCGAGCAACCCGCCGACACCGAACGCACCGACAGTCAGGCTGAAATCAGCGGCGTTGCCGTGAAACGCGTCGCGGACCAGCACGGGCGCGAAGGTGATGAGCGGCGCGCAGAAGAGGCCGGAGAATAGCGCCGTCAGCAGCGCTCCCCGCAGGTACGGTGCGCGGAATACCTCGACGGCCCCCGCGAGCGGGTGACGAAAATCGAACAGCTCCGCGACGCGCTCCGTGGAGCACCGGCGCGGCAGCACCCAAAGGGCGATGCCGATGAACGGGATGTAGGAGACGGCACTCACGATGAAGCACGCAATCGCGCCCACGCTCGACATGAGGACGCCAGCGATCGCGGGCCCGGCGATGCGGGAGACGTTGAACTGGGTCGAATTGAGCGCGAGTCCGGCGGCGATCTGCCGACGATCGACGGGACAATCGAGGAGAACGAGGGCATCGAGAGCGCATCCGTGACGCCAACGACCAGCGACAGCACGATGACGATCCACGGCCGTACGAGTCCGCCGAGCAGGAGTGCCACGATCAGCATCGGGCACAGCATCTGGATCGACTGGAACAGCGTGATCACTCGACGGCGGTCCGCACGATCGGCCAGCACGCCGCCCACCAGCGTCAGCCCCCACACCGGCGCGCTCATCGCGAACGCGTCGAGCCCGATCAGGAAGGGCGAGGCGCCGAGCGTCAGCAGCAACCACGGCTGAGCGACCTGTTGCGCCCAGGTGCCTATGTTCGAGAGGAGGCTTGCAAACCAGAACGCTCCGAACCGGCGGGTTCGGAGGAGTTCGAGGGATTCGCGAAATGCGCTGGTCGGCATGGGCGTGAGGTGGCGGATGCCGGTGGGTAGGCCGGTCCGCGTCGCCGCCGGCGGCTGATCCTACCGGGAACCTTCCGTCCACGGCACCTGCTGTGCAGACGCCAAGTCTTGGCGAGGGAGCGCCGACGAAGATCGACGGCGCCAATCGATCGGAGGGTCTACCGGTCCCCGTCGAAGGAGGGCCGACGCAGCCGAACCGTATCGCCGGTCGGTTGGCGTTGCAGCTCCTGCTTGAGGAGCGTTGCCCTGGAATATGGGAGCGCAAGAATTGCCGAGCGTTGGTCGGCCATCTGGTGCTTGAGGTACGGGAGGAGCGCCCGCAGGTGAGCGACCTCGGCGTCCGGCAGCGTCGAGAGGGCAACGTCGCAAAACGCCCGGAAATAGTCTGAAAATAGTTCCTCGTAGCGCGCGAACGGGCCCTCGAAGGTTCCGTCACCGATCACCTCGAGCCCGAGGTGGTTGGTGCACAGGTAGCTGCAGGCGCTGCGCACATATTCGTGGTGTTCCGCGATGATGGCGTCAGTGAGGCTGCGCGATGGGTGAAAAAAAGCGAGCACGCGCCGCCGTTCGGCGGGTGCGAGCGGGCGCAATCGAAGGTATTCGAAAAGACCCTTTCGATGGATGAGCTTGAACGAGGTCGACTTGAGGGCCGCGACCTGGTTGCCGGGGCCGCGATGCGTAGCAACGGCTTGGAGCAGGGAAGAGTGTTCAGCCGCCCACAACCGTTGCAATGACGGCGTTTCCATCACGCGGCCCGCAACCATCCGTTCGCCAGCGTCTGGCGATCGCGCGGCGCGTTCTACGCGATCCTCGGACTCACGCATTAGCCGGAGGTGACTGATCCCTAGTCGATTCATGGCCCGTCTTAGTTATACGGCGCCGCACCCGCTGGACTCCTGTCCACTGCTCGCGGCGCCGCTATCCCCGTCAGGCGTGCAGAATACTCGCAATCTGATTGCAGAGAAATCCTGTTTGCGAGCCGCGCGTATCGGAGCAAACGCTCGGAGGGCTGGCCGGGCGCAGTGACTCCGACCGACGCGCGAGACGAGGTCGGATGACGCGATCGGACGGTGCCGGGGGACAACCGACGGCGCCTCGCAAGTCTCTGAATAGGCTTCGGTTCGAGGCGCGCATACGCCGGCTGCCCCGGGCGGAACTGGCTGGGACTTGGGCGTTGGCTCGAGTACTGGACGAGTTTGCGGGGGCGTTACTCGTTCTAGATCAATGTAGTGGCGGGGTCGCGGAAAGCTCTTCGCTCCGGGCGGTGCCGGTCGTGGCGCTTCCGGGCTACTGGAAAGTCGGGTATCCGCCGATTTCCGGTTCGAGCCCGCCGCTCACTGCTTTGCCCGAGCGCTCGGTAGCCTCAAGACGTAGCGTGCGCCACGCCCGCTTCCGCGAGGGACATCAATACGTATGTATTGACAACTCTCCGGACGCCTGACGCAGCCGCCGGCAACTGGAGCAGTCCTGCGTCGCGGGCCGCTAGGGTGCCCCTTAGGCGGCCGCAATTGTTCCCGGTACACCGACCTCCTCGCGCCGAGCCGACTCGACACATCCGCACATTGCAGTCGCGAATAGGCCACTGCGAAGCGGTTGATGGCTGCTTCAAACGATGGCGTCTCAGTTAGTTCAGGGCGTGTTCGGCAACAGGCCTTGCTCGACGAGTAGCGGCGGATGGCGGTGATGGGTTGCCTGCTCGTACGCATAGGCATAGCCCAAGAGCGCACCGTCTTGCCAGGGTCTTGCGGAGAACTCGAGTCCGAACGGCAGGCCGCCGGGATAGAAGGGTCCCACCACCACGACGGCCGGGACGCCAATCATGTTGGCCCAGTCGGTCGCCGAATGCGGACCACCCGTCAGCTTCCCGTACTGCGGCATCGTCTCGTCGACGGGTGGCATCTGGATCGCGGGATACACGTAGCCGTCGAGGTGCAGCCGGTCGAGCGGCTCGAGATACGCCTCCAGCGTGCGGCGGCGCGGACCGTAGTAGTTCGCCTCCGCCTCCGGATCCTCCTCGAGGATCCGCTGCTTGATCTTGATGTCCCCGAACACCGCCCCGCTTTCGAGTTCGCCGGTGACAGGACTTGGCGGCGGCGCATCGGGCGCCGCTTGTGCATACTCTTCAATGCTGCGGTACGGCGTCGGACCAAAGAGCTTCAGGAAGTTGTCGGTGCCTTCGCGCACGTAGGGGAACGTCGAGACTCGCATCGCCGTGCGTGCGAACGCCTCCGGCATGATCGACTCGTCGAACACTACAGTCGCACCTGCTGCGCGCAGCTCCTCGAGTGCCCGCATGAACGCTGCGCGCGTGGCGGGCTCGAGCGGGATCGCGGTCTCGATGTCGGCCGCCCGTTCCGCCGCTATGGCGTCGGGAACCACGGCAGGGATTCCCTGGAACGGGATCCCCGCGCCGTGGAGGAGGAAGGCGGGAACGCCGAACCGCTTGCCCTTGAGCGCGCCGGCCTTAAGATGGTGCACGTAGCCATCGGGCTCGAGCCTGCCCGAGGCATCGGCGGTGCGCGCATCGAGCGGATCCGGGCCGGCCATCACCGCGAGCCCGATGGCCGCGTCGGTGACGGTTCGCGCGATTGGACCGGTGTTGTCGAGCAACCAGTCGAGCGGCGCGATGCCCGCGGTGCTGACGAGTCCGCGTGTAGGAAAGACGCCGACCACCGCACTCGTCGCGGCCGGCATCCGGATGGAATTCCCGGTGTCGGTGCCACTGCCGAGAATGGCCATGTTGGCGGTAATCGCCGTCACCGTCCCGCCCGAGGATCCGCCCGGGGAGAAGCGCACGTCATAGGCGTTGCCGGTCCGGCCAAACGAGCTGCTGCGATTCGTGTCGCTATCGGCAAAGTCGGGCATGTTCGTGTGCGCGATGAGGATCGCACCGGCGGCGCGGAGCTTCGCGACAATCGTCGCATCGCGCGGGGCGAGGAGCTCGTGGCCCTTGGTCGTGTAGCCGGCCCACCCGTCGGTCGTGACCTCACCGACCATGCTCGTATTGGCCTTGATGACGACGGGGACGCCCCAGAGGGCACCGCGCACGGCAGTCCCGCGCGCCGCCTCCGAATCCTCGCGCGCCGCGGCCTCAAGGGCCTGTTTTTCGAACAAGGTTTCGATCGGGCGGTAGATACCGTTGTAGCGGTGAATTCGCGCCAGGTGCCAGCGGACTACCTGGGTTACCGAATAAACATGCGTGGCGTAGAGGGCGTGCAGCTTCGGAATTGTCACCTCCATCAGGTCCCGGTCGATGCGGGACCGAGCGGACGGGGCGGGGGACGCCGCGAGGCCGCTTGCGAGGACGAAACTACCGAGCAGCGCGACGAGGAGGGAGCGGGTTCTGGGCATCTGGGCGAGTCTCCGGTGAGGCGCGGCGGCGGTCGGAAAGTCTAGGTTACAGGTGTCTGCCCGGACACCTTCAGCGATGATTGACCGCACCAAGTGTGCGTCCGCCCAGATTCGCGGCTCGCTGGCCCTCTGCAGAATCTCCGAATGGTCCGGTAGCGCCCAAGGCGCGCCGACCGGCGAGCCACAACCGGCTGGAATACCAACGTGCCCACATCGTCTAGCGGGGTTGAAGGAACCGTTGTATCGGAGCGACTGAAAGCAGAACGACGCCTTTACATCATTTTGGCCCGATGCTAGCGTCAATTGAAGCCGCGAATGTGGCCTCGTTGCGGTGGCCGTGGGGAGCCTCGGCATCGCCTTGTAGGGCGGACGCAACGAACAGTTCCCCGAGCCCACGACAGGTTCGGACCGTGCCATGCGAGCCGTGCCGGATCAATCCGGGCAGCGGCCGGCACGTGCGGCAAGTCAGACGGAGCAAATCGTGACCGCAGTGCGCCAGCCGATCGAGTACGCCGAAGCCCCGCCGGACGTTCGTGCCGTGTACGACGACATCATGGCCACGCGCAAGACCGACTGGATCAACAACTTCTGGAAAGTGCTCGCCCACGATCCGCCCACGCTGCGCAGGATCTGGACGAACATTAAGGAAGTCATGGCGCCGGGAGCGCTCGACCCGCTCACGAAGGAAATGCTCTACGTCGCGGTCAGCGCGTCGAACGGGTGCCACTATTGTATCGCCTCGCACGGCGCCGCCGCCCGTACGAAGGGCATGACCGAGGCGCAGTACTCGGAATTGCTGGCCATCGTTGGCCTAGCCAACGAGACCAATCGCCTCGTAACGGCACTCAATGTCGCGGTCGATGCCCGGTTTCTGTAGACGACGGCTGTCCGATCGTCATTCGACTGTCTGCCTCCGCCAGGATTCCGATATGTCTTTTGCCGACATCGGCCGCGCGATACGCCATCGCTGGGACCACATCCCGGCGACGTCGTTGAAGGCGACGCTCGGGCATAAGCTCATCCCACACGCCGGCATGGCTTCACTTCTAGCTGCAGGGACACCATGAAGAACACAAAACGACCGATTTCGCTCACCAGCATCAGGCGTGTCGCCGTCGCTGCCACCGTCGCTGTCCTGGTCTCGCAGTCGTGGCAGCAGGTGACGCTCGCGCAGACGTCGGCATCGACGACACCGGCGCAGGTCAGTGGCCTCGGAGAAATCATCGTCACGGCACAGAAGCGTGCGCAGAATTCCCAGGACGTCGGCATCGCCGTGTCGGCGGTCTCCGGCGACGACCTGAACTCGCTCGGCATCGTCAGCGCCAGCGACATCACCAAGACCATGCCCGCCGTCGTGCTCACGCAGCCCAACGGGCCGTCGTCGTTCAGTCTTTCCATCCGTGGCGTCACGCAGAACGACTTCGCGGACCACCAGGAGAGCCCCGCGGCAATCTACGTCGACGACGTCTACGTCAGTCAAATGGCGGGCCTTGCGTTCTCGATGTTCGACATGGAGCGCGTCGAGGTGCTGCGCGGCCCGCAGGGGACGCTGTTCGGCCGAAACGCGACCGGCGGACTCGCGAACTTCGTAACTAGGCGGCCGACCGACGAGTTCGGCGGCTACACGGACGTAACGTTCGGAGAACGCAACCTGACGCGCGTCGAGGGTGCTGTCAACGGTGCGGTAGCCGATGGCATCGACGCGCGCCTGTCGTTCCAGAGCAATCACTACGATCCACTCTTTCGGAACATCGCGGGCGGTGCGCCGGACGCGGAGAACGGCAACGACTGGGGCGTGCGCGGGCAGATACTCTTCAAGAACGTGGGCGGCGGGCAGTTGCTGCTGAACGCCAGGACGACGCGCGAGGACGTGCACGCCGGCTCCTGGGAGCAGTACGCGACACTGCCGGGTGCGAACGGCTACAACGGGCTCGCCGGCCCCAACGACAACCCGTACGGCACGTGCCCCGGGTGCAACTGGAGCGGCATCCCGAGCTCGGCGCCATTCACGACCACCAATAACCGCGCCGGCTATGCGCGCATCAAGACCAACGGCGTGACGCTCAAGTACACGCAGGACCTCGGCGGCACGACGTTCACGGCCATCGGCGACTACTCGAATCTGCGCAAGCAGTACCAGGAGGATTCGGACGTCACTCCGTACACGATCTTCCAGTTCTTCAACGGCAGCGACGTCAGCCAAAAGTCGCTCGAGCTCAGGCTGAACGGTGGCGACGCGAAGCTCAACTGGACGGCGGGGCTCTACGGCTTGCAAATCGACGGCAACTACTACGACGGTTGGGAAGGGCCGGCGTTCTTCGGCGCCCAGGAATTCACCGGACCCGGTAACCCAAACGCGGCCTACAGCGGCTACTCGGGGGCGCCCGGCCCCTGGCCGTACGGCACGCAGCCGTACACGATCGGTGGCGCGCTACCGGATCCGAATGGCGGCATGCCGGCGACGCTCGCGCCGTACGAGCTGACCACCAAGTCCTATGCGGTGTTCGGGCAGGTCGAATATCGCTTCACCGACCTGATCGGGCTTACGGTCGGCGCGCGCTTCACCAACGACAAGAAAGACTACCGGTTCAGCTGGGGACCGTACGAGTACTTCCCGCAGAGTACGACGGGCCAGACGCTGCAGCTGACGCGCCCCACCGGGTTGCAGCTCAGTAACGACTACGTCAATAGCCGCAGCGACAACCTGTGGGCCGGCAAGGTGCAGCTCGACTTCCACCTCGCGCCGAACGAGCTGATGTACGTGAGCTACAACCGCGGCGTGAAAGGCGGCGGCTTCACTGCGCCGCTCTTCCCCGCGACGATCGCGAACAGGGATGACCTCTCGTTCCGCCCGGAGGTGCTCACCTCGTACGAACTCGGACTCAAGTCCGAGTTCCTCGACCGGACGCTGCGGCTCAACAGTGCGGTGTACTACTACGACTACAAGGACTACCAGGCGCTCATCTACACGGTCAGCCTCAACCAGTTGATCAAGAACGCCGATGCGAAGCACAAGGGCGCCGAGTCGGAACTGGAGTGGGCGCCGAACGAAGCGTGGCGCTTTGGCCTTGGCGTATCGTATGTCGACGCGGTTGTCCTCGACGTGCCGGCGTTGTGCTGCACGGTGGACTTCAAGGCGATCCCTGGCGACTATACGCCGGCCAACGCGCCGCGCTGGTCCGGGAACGCGATGGCACGCTACACGGTGCCGGTCGCATCCGGACGCCTGTCGTTCCAGGTGGACGGCACCTATCTGTCGCGCTTCTGGTTCAACCTGGGGGACGCACCATCCGTTGCGCAGTCGGCGTTCGGCGTCGGCAACGCACGCATCTCCTTTACTCCGGCGAGCGGCCGGGTCGAGGTCGGCGTATCGGTCGAGAATGTCGCAGACAAGCACTACGCGGTGATGGGCTTCGACAACACCGGTGTCAACGGCCTCGCGCAGCGCTATCCCGGCATGCCGCGCTGGTTCAAGGCGCACGTGAACTACAAGTTCTGATCGTCAGCGTGGGCTGGGAAGGAGAGTGACATGAACATGAACAAGAGCCTGGCAATGGCCGGGCTGCTCGCACTCGTGTACGGCACTGCTGCGGCCGCGGCCGGGGCGGCTCCGCCAAGCCTGAACGATGTGTACGCGACTCTTGCCAGCAAACGCTTCGTCGACCTGACGCACACGTTCGGGCCGACCACGCCGCACTGGAAGGGATTCGGTGAAGAGCAGGTCAAGACGCTCTACACGATCAAGAAGGATGGCTTCAAGGTCCAGCAATTCACGCACGTCGGGCAATGGGGCACGCACATCGACCCGCCGGCGCATTTCCACGAGGGACTGCGCACCGTCGACACGGTGCCGATCACGGAGATGCTCATGCCTCTGGTCGTGCTCGACGTGCACGACAAGGTCGCCAAGAACCCGGATTACGTCGTGTCACTCGACGACGTCAAGGCGTGGGAGGCGAAGCACGGGCGCGTGCCGGAGCACGCCTTCGTGGCCATGCGCACCGATTGGTCGAAACGCTGGCCGGACGACGCCGCGATGCAGAATCGCGACAAGGCGGGCGTCGCTCACTATCCGGGCTGGAGCAAAGACGTGCTCAAGCTCTTGTACGAAGACCGGAAGATCACGGCATCGGGTCACGAGACCACGGACACGGATCCTGGCATCGCGACGACGAAGGACGACTACTCGCTCGAGAGTTACATCCTGGGTCTCAATCACTACCAGATCGAGATGCTGGCGAACCTCGATCAGGTCCCTGAAGCGGGCGCACTGGCAATCGTCACGTGGCCGAAGCCGGACGGTGGGACCGGATTCCCGGCCCGCGTGATCGCAATCGTGCCGTGATCGAGGTGCGCCTTGAGGGAGCCGACACGGGTTCGGCGGAGCGCTTCCTGCGCGGTTGAAGAGCGGCGGCGGCTCGGCTAAGAGTTTTCGATCCGCCGTCGCGGCTTACGTCGGCGCGATCGAGCGTGCCAGGCCGCGCCGGAACGCCGCGATCAGGCTATTGCCGGCGGTGGCGAAATCGGGATTCGTCCCGATGTAGTCCCGTATCTCGGCGACGGCACGCTCGACACCCATTTGTACCGCCGCCAGCGCCGCATCGACGCTTGCCTTGCTGAGTCCGCAGGCCCGTCGGCCAAGCGTCATGAGGCGTGCACGATCCGGAAATGCCTTGGAGTCACCGAGGGTGAGCGCGAGCACGTCGCGTGGAATGTAGGGCGTCGTCGCGACGATATCGTAGACCGGCGCCAGGGAGACGGTGCTCTCCGCATCGTCGTAGAGCACGGCGAAGTTCTTGAGATGCGCGTCGCCATTTTCGACGGCGCACGAGAGCGCGACGGTCGTGAAGAACTGCGTGAGCGCCGTCCGTTCGTGCGACCCCGAGACAAACTGCGAAATCCGCGTCGCGATGTCCTCGTATCCGCCGTGGTAGCGCCCGTGGGCCCTGAGGCCGCTCAGCGCACAGAAATCCTCGCACCCGAGGTACTTGCCGTCGTCGCGGCGATCAAAGCGGGCGACGACGAGAACGCGGCGATTGTCCGAGAGGCGCACGTGCGGCGCTGGGAGACCCGTGTGCCGGGCTGCCCGAAGGCAGAAATACTCGTTCGCCGCGAGTTCCGGGTACTCCCGCGGGTCGAAGGACTTGACGATGTGGGTCGCTCCGCGGTCGGTCGCGCGCGGGAGGTCCATCTCGTTCGTTCGCACCAGCACCTTGGGCTGGAGGCCTGAGATGCCGGAGTAGGTCGCGTAACGCTCGAGCAGATCGGCGAACAAGTCACCGGCGCCTCGATAGGCAAGGACCTCGGCGAGGTTCTGCTCCGGCACGTCCTCCGGAGCCTGGCCGGCGAGCGCGTAGCGCAGTCGTCCAATCTGCGAGCGGCCGACGATGGCTAGCAACGCCAAGTCATCGAAGTCCGGTACTGTCTTCGCAAACCTAGCGCGGAGCTTCTCGAGCAACACGCCTTCCGGCAGGTTCATCTCGAAGATCGGATGGACGGTTCCCATGGAGTCGTACGGATCGCGAATCACCGGCATCGTGAGGGATACGGCGTCCTGCGCTCCACATGCCGTCGCGTAGGTGAACAGGAAGGTGTCGGCTTCGAGGTCGCTGCGATCAAGCGCACCGGCCTGCTGGCCGGAGGCGAACACGTCAAGTGCGGTTCGCGCGGCCACGTTGTTCGATCCTCAGCTCCTGCAGCGTCGGGCGCCGGCCCTTGGGACGGACGATGAGTTCAAGCCCGACGGCGGAGCAAAGCGCAATGAGCTTCCGCACGCCAATCTCCTGGACGGTGCCGTTCTCGATGCCGGAGATCGTCGCTCGACTCATGCCGAGCGCGTGCGCGAGGTCAGCCTGGGACCGTCCGACGGAACGGCGGGCAGCGGCGACGGAGGCGCCGATTGCTTCAAGTAGAGATTGCATTATATATGATTCAAATAGTATATAATAGCACAGTATGCATCATATATAGTGCATTCTAATCTGTCAAATCCAGCGAAACCAGACCGACGGCGGACTGCGATCGCCGAACGTTGAGTCCCGTTCATCGCGGGCACTGTCGATTCCAGAGAAGCGGATCAATTCCTCCGGGCGACCGCATCAGTGCTGCAGGAGACTTGCCAATTTATCGTGGCTCAGCCCAGGGCCTGGGTCGGTTGCTGAGCGGATGCAACCCGCTTGAGTCTTCGAGCTCGGACTGACGGCGGAAGAGTCGGAGGGCTTCGATGAGTGTCTCCACCGCTTCTTCCTTCGGGGGGCTTCGACCAGCGGACGCCGGACAACGTCGGTGCATTTCGGGAGCGTGCTTCTTTGCGTTTCTCATCCCTTACGCTAGCGGATTTGTGGGCTAGCTTCTTGGCTGGGGTCCTGCCGCAGCCGCAATCAAGCAGAACAATGACACTAATACTCGAAACTCACATCAGTTGTAGGGTGCGAGGATTCGTTTGGACAGCGCGTGGTGCTTCTGTACGGCTTCGATGCCGCTGCCGCGGGAGTACATGCGCCCCTCCCACTCACTCGACATGTAACCCGAGTAGCCGCCTTCAACGAACAGCGGCAGCAGCTTGTCGTAGGGCACCGTTGTTTCGTTGCCTTCGGCATCGAAGTCGTAAAATTTGCCGTGCACGTGGATGACCTGCGGCATGATCTCCATCCACACTCGTGGATCCTGTTTGATCAGCATGCTGAACAGGACGCCCAGACGACTGATTGAAGCAGGCTCGTATTTCGCAGCTGCCGCGCGTCTCGCGAACTAATCGCGCTTCCACTGTGTGTCACCCTCGCCGTTCCAGATCTCCATCGCCAGGTCCAGCAGCGCCGGCGCAATGCCAGCCTCACGGAGCTGCCGCAGATAAGCGCAGGCCAGGCCTTGGCGCAGAAGCCGAAATCCGGAATGAAGCCCAGCAGCGGGGAGCGCAGCCGGGCGTACAGCTCACGGCAGGCGACAATGGCCGGTGAATCTATCGTCCAGGGTGCGTGCAATTCGGGGCCAATGCTTAGGCCGAGCTTCTCGACCAGCGGCAGCAGCCGTTCGACTACTTCGAGCGTGGCCGCCAGCTGCGACCGCGCGACGGGAAACCCCAACTTTTTCGCCGCGCGTATCTGCGGGTCGAGATAGGCCACCGTCTCATCGACGCTAAGGGGCGCGCCACCGCGCCGGGCCCAAACATCCACATTGACGGCAAGGCTGCTGAGCTCGAGCTTGTACTCCGCCACCAGGTCGCGGAACCGCGCTGCGAAATCATCGCTCACCTCCGGAAAGCCGCGAATGCTCTGGAAGCCGATGACCTCGAGGCCGGGGCCGAGATTCAGCTCGCCGACTTTGCGAACCAGCTGCTCGAACGTGAATTCGCGCGACCAGTATTCGTTGGTGAAGCTGAACAGCGTGGTGCCCAGCTTGAACTTCTGCTTAAGGTTTGTGTTCATGTCGAGGTCACGCTCGATGGCGAGAAGGTGCCGGCCGACCGCCTGCGCTTCTCGGTCGGCGGGCGCGCGTTCACGCTCGCCGAGATGGAGAACGAGTTCGACGCGCGCTGGGAGTTCGGCGAGGTAGCGACCGTGACGGCGCTACGCGATGGCGGGCTGGCGCCGGGCGAGCACCGCATCGAGCTGGTCGAGACCTTGCGGGTGTCTTACATGCCCTTCCCGATCCAGGGTCGGGACACAAAGACCGTCGCGGCGCGCTGAATCAGCCGGCGCGCTGTCTGGCGCTCGCCGTGTTTGCCGCGGCGCGTGAAGTGCCGCGATCGCGCATCTCGCTACCGAGGTCGAACAGGATGAAGGCGAGCGACATCAGGCCTAGGTCATGGACGAGCTGGCGCCAATCGCCTTCGCCGGCGCCGCCGTGGCCAGGCGCCCCCGAGTTCAAGCCGAGATACCGCGCGAGGGCGGCGTAGCAGATCGTGAAGCACGTGATCGCGGCGTGTTCTGGATCCGGGTGGCCGAACTCCTCAGCACGCTCGACGAGCAACAGCTTGAAGTCGAGCTGCGTCTGCGCGAACGAGCGCCCGCCGACCTCCTCGAGGACCGGGTCGCGATCGGCCGCCTGCATGAAAGCCGCGAGCGGCGCCGCATGGCGGCGCAGGTAGTGCGCAACCTCCGAAATGAGCGTCGGTACGAGCTCGGCGAGCGGCAGCCGCCGCCGCCGCACCTGGTTCACGAGCATCGCGAACTCGTGCTCCATCTGCTTCAGTACGATCGCTTGGACCTCGCGTAGCAGCGACTCTTTGCTGTCGACGCGGCAGTAGATCGAGCCAATAGAAACCTTCGAGCGGCGGCTCACAGCGGCGAGCGTGAACTCGGTGAGCCCTCCCTCGCTAAGGAGTTCGATCGCCGCGCTGACTACGCGGTCGTAGGATTCGCGGCTGCGCTGCTGTTTGGGTAGGCGGGCGTAGGATTTGGTCAAGCGCGAACTCCGGTCGTCAGGACAGTGACTTTAAGGCATCCGGTGCCAGATCGGTAACCTGAGCCGCGCGCTGGGCCGACGCGGCGGGAGAGCCTTGGGACGAGGGTTCCTAGTCGATGCTGTCGAGGCTGATGGGCGGCGCCGGAAGGAATGGGACCGCGGCCGTCGGAGCCATTCCATCGCGCAGATGCGCTGCGCGGAACCTCGCAGTCGTGCGGCGACGAGGGCCAGCGGGTCAGCGCCAAACATAATTGCGGCGGATGGGTAGTATTCGAACCAGACGGGTTCGGTGTCGGCTGTCTCCCCAAGGATCTCGACCGGGAAACGTCCGTCACCCTGGATCCAGAGATCCAGCTGTGCGTGCGGCACGAACGCGGCGCCGTGCTCGCGGCACTGCAATGCATGGCCATTGCCGGGGCGACGGTACGGCCCCTGTCGTTGGGCCTCGGACGGCACGCGCCGGAGAAGGCTGTGAGTATAACGGTGGAGGCGCCGATGCTTTGAACCCACTCCAGAGTGTCTGGGAGCCGGCCATTCGCGGCTCCGCGTCGCTCACGATGAGGCTCGGGCTGCTATGGCCCACGTGTGTCACCAGCGCGCCGATGAATGCCGCCGGCAGGTCCGCGGCGGCACCGGAGTCGTCCCACGGGTTTCCGAGGCGGTCGGGGATAGCGACGAGCTCAACGGCACTGATGCCGCGGTGCCGGACGGAGGCGGGCGTGCCGGGGAAGTCGGCGCGCACGACAGGGCGCAGACTGTGCAGCTGGACGCCTATTCGATCAGACCGCGCGGGCGCTCCTGACGACCGATTGTTAATTAGAGCATAGATTTGAGTCGGAGCTGGGCCGTGTCTTTGCGTTCGTCCAGAAAGGTGCCGAGTTGGGCAGCACAACACCCATTGATTCTGTTGCGCGCACCATCAAATCCCAATTAGAATATACGTTCCTAAACGGCGGTCCCGGCAGGTCTATCGGCGAGCCGCCGCAGCCGCAATGAGGGGGCAGAGCGATGCAAGACAGTTACGGCGTCTGGCGACCACAGCCTTTCACGGCGCGGGGTCCCCGCGGGTGACGTCCGGGGTTTCTTGCGCGCGCAGCGCCCTCGGCGCCGCGATGGCAGAGGTCGCATGAGCGAAGGTACAACGTCGGCGCAGGCGCTTCGCTACGCTTACATCGACCACTGGCGGATCGACACCGCACAGGGCCGCTTGTCGCAGTACACCTCGGTCGAACGCTTCGATTCGTTCCTGAGGCAGATCGCCGCGGTCGGCTTCGAGGCGATCGAGACGTTCGACTTTCACTTGGGCGTCATGCGCGAGCTCTTCGGCTCGCTCGGCGAGTGCCGTGCGTTCATGCAGAGCCGCGGCATCGAGCGGGTGCTCAGCCTCTTCCATGCTGTCATGTACGACGAGCGGCAGAGCGCACCGGACGTGCCCGCCACGCACGACCGGATGTTCGGCTACGCGAAGCACATCATGGAGACCTCGCAGGGCCTTGGCGTCGAGAACTTCATCGTCATGCCGGCGGGGCTCTACTTCGACGTCGAGCCTGTTACCGACGAGAAGATCCGCGCGTGCGCGGAGCTGTGGTCGCGCATCGGCCGCATGACGCTCGACTATGGCGTGCGCACCTGCTGCCATCACGAGTTCTTCTGTGCGATCCGCTCGGAGGAGGAACTGCGGAAGTTCTACGAGTGGTCCGACTCACGCTAGGTCTTCTTCTACTGTGACACCGCCCAGCACACGATTGCTGGTGTCGACCCGGTCGCGCTCTACTCGCGCCTGCACGACCGCTGCGGGGGCTTTCACCTCAAAGACACGCACGACATCGATTGCACCGGCGACTACCGGCGACTACCGGCGACTACCGGCGGCGGCCGGACGCGGAGATCATGGCGCCGACGACGCCGCGCTGGTTTTGCGAGATGGGTACGCCTGGCGGGCTGGTGGACTTTCCGGCACTTTACACGGCGATGAAGCGGCACGGCTATCGCGGCTGGGTTGGCGTCGAGCACGACAAGGCGGATGTCGGCGGCGGCAACTACCCGGAGAGTACGGCGGTCGCCGCGTGGTATGTCCAGAACGTTCTCGCCCGGATCTACGCATGAAAAAGATGTTCCCGGTCGACGGGGCGATCCGCTGCGCCTATGCGATCAACGCGTGGAAACCCGGCTTCATGGGCTTCGCGCGAACGGAGCACGAGCGGGCGCTCAAGGCGACCGCAGCGTGCGGCTTTGGCGCCATCGAGCTCAAGGCGGGCACGGGTCGCTGGGAGGCGCTCGGGAGGCCCGACAACATCGCTGCGAGCGACGGTTCGGTCGCGGGGTTCGCGACGCAGCTCAAGACCCGGGGCATTTCGAAGGTCTCGAGCTTCTTCTACGACCCGGGCCAGATGAGCTTCGAGGACTTGCATTTCGGGCTCGATCCCCTGAACTCCGCGCACTGGGACGGAATAATCGCCGCGGCGCATCCGCTTGCGCGCTGCATCGCGGAACTCGGCGGCAGCTGCCTCGTCGTGCGGCCGGTCGGCTCCTACGGGAACGTCGGCGCGCTGTCGGGGGATCAGCTCAAGCGCGTCGGCGAGTGCTGGAGTCGAGTAGGTGCGGCGATCCAGCAGTCGGGTGTGGGCGTCGCGCTGCATTTCGATGCGCTCTCGGCCGCGCGCACCGTCGAGGAGTACGAGGCGGTGCTCGCCGCTCTCGATCCGGCCGTCGGCGGGCCTCGCGCTCGATACGGCGGAGCTCACCATTGCCGGGCACGATGTCCTCGCGCTCTACCAGCGCCTGCACGCGCGGGTCGTGCATCTTCACTTCAAGGACGCGCTCGAGCGCGACACGCTCGGCGAGTACCGGACGCCGAACGCTGAGCGGGCACTCCTGCAGTCGGGCGGCGCGCGCCGGATCGAGCGCTGGTTCGCCGAAATGGGCACTCCGCGCGGCCTCGTCGACTTCCCGTCACTGGTCGAGTCGCTCGTTGAGCATCGCTACCGCGGTTGGATAGTCGCAGAGAGTGACGGCGGGCCGGCTCCGATCGCCGCAGGGGTCATGAGCAACAGCTGGTACGTCGGCCACCGGCTGGCCCCGATCGGGGCCCGCGCGGCGTCCTGACGGGGCGCGGCGCGCATGCAATTGACCGGATAGGCGCATCCCTCGACTAGACTAGGCGCGAGCCGCCGCTCACCCTTCGACCGGAGTTCCGTTATGGCCACTGTTCCCTTCGCCCCACGCTGCATGAAGCTGAGCGTTCTCACGGCGGCGCTCCAGGAACTGACCCCGCGCGAGAAGCGGGACGCCGATCCCGACCTCGCCGTCGAGGAGTGGCTCGCCTTCGCTAAGGAGATCGGCAGCCCGCACATCCAGCTTTCGGCGGCGCTGCATCCGAGCTTGAGCGACGTGCCGGCCGAGGCAATGCTCGACCCGGTCGCGAATACGCTTGACCTGCGCGAAACCTTCAGCAAGCGCCGCGCGGAGCGCGTCACGCGCGCGATGCGATCGACAGGGGTCGGGCTCTCGGACCTCGCGTACTTCGACAACATGCTCGTGGCGGAACCGGCGGCGCGCCGGGCGAAGCACGACTTCATGCTGCGCGTGTTCGATGCGGCGGTGCTGCTTGGCACCGACGCCGTCTGCGGTTTCGTCGGCCGCAACATGGAACTTGAGATGGACGCGAATGTCGAGATGTTCGAGGCGGAGTTCGTGCCGCTCCTCAAGGAGGCGAAGGCGCGGGGTCTCACGTATCGCGTCGAACAGTGCCCGATGCCGGGCTGGACGACGCTCGATCGATGGCACAACAACATCGCCTACGCGCCGGGGCCATGGATCGCGCTGCACCGGATCTGCGAACGCCACGGCGTCGGGGACCAGTTCCGGATCCACTACGACCCCTCGCACGCAATCCTGATGGGCCAGGATACGCGCTCACTGTTCCAGTACCTGAAGGACTCGGGCTACGCGTTCCTGATCGCGGGATTCCACGTCAAGGGACAGGTCGTCGACGCGAGGGGCGTCGCGGCGTGGGGCTACGGCGGGCAGACGCTCGAGCGGGGGGACTGGAACGTTGCGCGACCGAGCCCGCGGCCGGCCGACCAGGTCAACGCGTGGAAGAAGCAGACGGTGCTGTGTGAGCACGAGCTGCCCGGCACCGCGCGCCACGATCCGCTCGCGTACCTCCAGAACCGCACGGTCGACTGGCTCGATCACCAGCTCGCCGCGCGCGAGGTACTGGGCCTCGATGCGGCCAACACGTTCCTCGTCGTCGAGCACGAATACCCGAGGGCGAGGATCCAGGACGGCGCGCG
This sequence comes from Pseudomonadota bacterium, assembly GCA_025356075.1. GTDB lineage: Bacteria > Pseudomonadota > Gammaproteobacteria > Steroidobacterales > Steroidobacteraceae > CAIKZZ01. The sequence goes on from JANXUT010000009.1 coordinate 41,515, forward strand.
CCTGGCCCCCATCCTCGCAGGCTCGCTCGCGTTCACGCGGGCGATCGACGAGGCGGCCGCCGCGATGTACGCGTTGCAGCACGAGGTCCTGGTAGGGCAGGGCATCCCGGTGCAGGGTGTCGGCCGCGAGGCCTTCCGCTCATGACAACGACACAGGGGCGCAAGCTTCGCGCCGGTATCGTCGGCGGGGGTCGTGGGGCGTTCATTGGCGCCGTGCATCGCATCGCCGCCGAGATCGACGGCGAGGCGGAGCTTGTCGCGGGCGCGCTCTCAGCCGATCCTGCCACCGCGCGCGCGAATGCCGCGGCCTGGTACCTGCCGCGCAGCTATGACAGCTTCGCCGACATGGCGCGTCTTGAAGCCGCGCGGCCCGATTGCATCGACTTCGTGATCGTCGCAACGCCCAACCACCTGCACGCGCCGGTCGCGAGGGCGTTCCTTTCGGCCGGCATACACGTGATCTGCGACAAGCCGCTCGCGTTCAGCCTCGAGGAAGCGGAAGAACTCGCCGGCGTCGCTGCGCGCGAGCCGGCGCTCTTCGCGCTCACCCACAACTACTCGGGCTACCCGATGGTGCGCGAGGCGCGCTCGCGCGTTCGCTCGGGCGCGATCGGCGTGCTCCGCAAGGTCATGGTCGAGTACAACCAGGATTGGCTCATGGAGCCGCTCGACAAGTCCGGGCACAAGCAGGCCGAGTGGCGCACCGATCCCAAGCGCGCCGGGATCAGCTGCTGCGTCGGTGACATAGGCACGCACGCGGCGCACCTTCTGGAGCTCATCGGCGGGCGGCGTATCGAATCGGTCTGTGCGGACCTGACGAGCTTCGTCGCCGGCCGCGCGCTCGAGGACGACGCGAACATGTTGCTCAGGCTCGAGGGCGGCGCGAAAGGGACGCTCGTGTGCTCGCAGGTGGCGTGTGGTGAGGAAAACAACCTGTCGATTCGGCTGTACGGCTCGGCCGGCGCGCTCGAGTGGCGCCAGCAGGAGCCGAATACATTGATCGCAAAGCCGCCGGGCGGCGCGCCGTGGCAGCTGGTGCGGACAGGTCGAAGCGGACTCGGTGCGGACGCTGCTGCCGCGACGCGCACGCCGGCGGGACACCCTGAGGGGTACTTGGAGGCCTTCGGGAACGTCTACCGGGCGTTCATCGGCGATATTCGCCGGCTCGCCGAGGGAGCTGCGCCGGCACGCGACTATCCCTCCGCCGCGGACGGCGTTCGCGGCCTCAGATTCGTCGCGGCCGCCGTTAGGAGTTCCTCGCGCGGCGCCATGTGGGAGCCGGTCTGAGGCACTTGCCGGCCCCAACGGTCGGCGAGCGCGCCGAGCGGCGCGGCGAACAGCGCCACGCACAGCGACGGCACCGTTAGGATCATCGGCACGAGGAGCTCGCCGTGCGGCGCGCCGCGGAAGTGCTCGAAGAACGTCGGCAGCACCGCCACGAGTGCCGCGATGGCCATCGTCGGCACCGCGGCGAGCGCAATGAGCGTGACGCCCTGGCGCCAGCCGGGCGCGGAGGGTGGCTCGGTGCGACTCATGCGGAAGGCTCGGTCGTTGACGGGTGTGTGCGCGCGCGCCGCAGGCGACGAACAGGGCACCACCGAGCGCAAGCAGCGCCGAGAGGAAGTACGGAGCGCCCGGAAAGTCGATCGGCAGCGATCCGTCCGTGAACTTGCTGAAGAGCGCCGGCATCAGGAGTGGCGTCAGGATCGCCGCCACTCCATTGAGGCTCGCGATGACGCCCTGCAGGAGGCCCTGCGCGTCCGCGGGAATGCGCACCGACAGCATCCCGGCGAGCGCGGGGCCAGCCATGAATCCCATCGTCGCGAGCGGAATGCACACGGGCGCGACCCATGCGCCGTGGCCGAAGGCGAAGCCGAGGTAGCCAAGCGCGAGCAACGCAAGGCCGACCTCGGCTGCGCGGACGCTGCCAAACGCCCGGTCGATGGCCCGGAGAAGCCACACCTGGCCAACCACGGTAGCCGCGCCGAAGGCCGCGAGCGAGTAGCCGACACCGCGCGAACTCCAGCCGTACTCGTGCATCGCAAAGTAGGGCCAGGTCGCCGGCAGCGTCGTCGTCGAGACGAGCTGCAAAAATACCGTCGCGAGCAGGAATCCCACGCGCGCGTGGCGACGCAGCTCCCGAAGCGAGACGTGCTGTCGCTCGCCAAGCTCAAGTTCCTCGACGCCAAGGAAAACGTGCTGCTGATCGGCAAGCCCGGCACCGGCAAGAGCCACATCGCAAAAGCGCTCGCGCTGCTCGCCGTCGAGCGCGGACACAAAGTGATCTACCGCGAAGCGCACGTCCTGATC
>JANXUT010000039.1 GCA_025356075.1 Pseudomonadota bacterium
CCTGCCGCCGCGCGCGCGAAACTCGGTCGATCTCAATCGCTCGAGCAGCCGCTCAGGGTTCGGCCTGGCGGCCAGAAACCGGCGCGCGCGTCCGGTGCGATCGAGAGTGCGGCCCGGCTCGTCGGGACCGCGAAGCGCCCGCGACTCGCGACGGCTTCTTCCGGCTCTCGCGGAAGGACGTCCGGCAGTTCGTCGCCCGGATTTGGTGGCGCAAGTTCCACGTCGCGCCTCAAAGGCCGGGGTCTCCTCGGCTCGTGGAGCACCGGTCACCCGCGAAGTCAGCGGGTGGTCGTCAAGGCTCGGGTCGTCCGGAACCGTGGTACCGGCGGGCGCAAGACGCTCGCGCGGCACGTCAACTACGTCGAGCGCGACGGGGTCGACGAGAGCGGCGGGCGAGGGCAGTCGTTCGGCCGCGACGGGCCGCTGCCGGAGCGGGACGTCGTGGAGTTCGTCGAGTCGGCACAGGACGACCGGCATCACTTTCGGATCATGGTGACGCCGGAGCGAGGCGGTGAACTCAACCTCCGGCGCTACACCCAGGAGGTCATGACGCAGGTGGAAGCCGACCTCGGGACGGAGATCCGCTGGCTCGCCGTCGAGCATCACAACACCGCTCACCCCCACGTCCATATTGTCGCCCGTGGGGTCGACCAGCACGGCGCCGACCTCGTCATCAACCGGGCGTACATCTCGCAGGGGCTCAGAGCACGGGCCCAGGCGCTCGCGACTGAGACACTCGGGCTTCGCCCGGAGCGGGAACTCGAGCAGGAGCGTGCCCGAGACATCGGAGCCGACAACCTCACGTACCTGGACCGGCGGATGATCCAAACCGCCGAGCGGTCCGGCGGGGTCGTCGACGTCCGGCGTTCGGTGCCGCTGACCGTGGGATATCGGGAACAGCTCCGGCAACAGTCGGCGGCACGGCTCGAGCGTCTCCGGGCCATGGGCTACGCGACCGAAGTTGCCCCTGGGCAGTGGCGGCTCGATCCTAAGCTCGCCGACAAGCTGCGCACGCGCGGGCAGCAATTGACCTTCGCGAAGGAGGTCACCGAGCGCCTTGGTCCCCGGTATCGCTACCGGTCCGTTGCCCTCTACAACAAGGAAGCACCACCCGAAGCCCGGCTCGTGGGCGAGGTGGTGGACCGGCGCCGGGTCGATGAGATTTCAGAGACGGAGGTCCTTACCGTCGCCTCGACGCGAGGTGATCTCCACCGGGTGACGCTGTCCCAATTCTCGGAGGCGACGGGCGATGCCGTCCGGGTCGGCGACATCGTGGCCGTGACCGTGGCGTCGCGCGCGACGGTGAGCAACGCGGACCGCAACATCGTACGGTTCGCACGGGACAACGACGGGATCTATGACGCGGATTTGCACCGGTCCGCCGTCATCCGAAATCCGAGGTTTGGCCCCGAGATCGATCCGGACACGTACGTCGCGAATCACGTGAAGCGCCTCGATGGACTCGTGCGCCGTGGACTCGTGGAACCCATTGACGCGCTGCGGTATCGGGTGCCTGGCGATCTCGTCGCCCAACTCGAATCCGCACCTCCGTCCGGCCGCGACAGCGGCGGCGTCGTGAAGGTCGAGCGACTCTCGGCGCTGTCGTTGAGAGAACAGGTCCGTGCAATCGGCTCGACCTGGCTCGATGGCGAACTCGAAGCCCACGGCGGCTTTCAAAGCGCCGAGGGCAACGGATCCTCGACGGTCGAGCGGCGCCTCATCGCTGCGTCCCGGGCTCGGATGGCGCGCCTTGAGGCCCGTGGCTTACTTGACGTCAAGGACGGCGAGCGCCGCGTGACGCGCGCGACGCTCGACCGGCTCTATCTGGACGAGTTGTCGTTACGCGCCAAGGCTCTCTCCGCGACTTACGGTGAGCACCTCCCCGCGGCGGGTCGTCGCCACTTCATCGGGACGGTCGAGCGTCTTGAGCCGCTCGCGAGTGGGGTGCATGCTGTGGTCGCGAATGGCGAAGGCTTCCTGCTGATTCCGGCGCAAGGGGCGCTTGGGCGCTCACTCGGGCGTCAGCTCGGGCGGCGGATCGATCTCAGCCTCGAGTGGGGGGTGGATCGCGTCCGATTGCTCGAGCGCAACATCCGGTTCGTGGCTCTTGACCTTCCGCGCCTGGAACGCGGACTCGGACGGTAGCTCTCGACGATCGCGCCCGCGCCGAGCGGCTTCTCGGCTGAACCTTCAGGAGTCTGCCATGCACAAGCCGAACATCGGCAAGCCCCGGTCGCCGGGGACGTTCTCGCTCATCCCCTTGCTGCTCTTCTGTCTCGTCACGCTCACCGTCTGGTGGATCGCGACCGAGCGCCTCGCGGCCGAGCTCGCCTACCAACCGGAGCTCGGGCCGCCGTGGATCGAGATCCACCACTTTCGGATCTACCGTCCGTGGCAGGTGCTCGAATGGAACTACTGGTACCACGTGTATGCGCCCCGGGAGTTCTGGCGGGCGTTACTGCGCGTGTACGGCGGGGTGTTTCTCGGCGTAATTGTCGTCATCAGCTATGCCGTGTGGCAGGCTCGCCGCGCGCGGATTGCGACCACGCACGGGACGGCGCGTTGGGCGACCTGGTGGGAGATCTGGAAGGCCGGATTCCTCAAGCGCCGCGGGGTCGTGCTCGGCAGGCTCCCCGGCGGCCGCTATCTGCGGCACGACGGCCCCGAGCACGTGATCTCGATCGCGCCGACCCGAAGCGGCAAGGGCGTGGGGCAGATCATCCCGACACTCCTAACCTGGCCGGGCTCGGTCGTCGTTCACGACTTCAAGGCCGAGAACTGGGACGCAACCGCCGGGGCGCGTGCGAAGTTCTCGCATTGCCTTTACTTCAACCCGGTCGAGCTCGAATCCTGTCACTACAATCCGCTCCTCGAGATCCGCCCGGGTCCCCATCTCATCAAGGACACGCAGAACGTCGCGCAGCTCCTCGTGGACCCCGATGGCACCGGGTTCAAGCAGCACTGGGACCGAACGAGCTTTGCGCTCTTCGTCGGCGTGATCCTGCACATCCTCCAGTGCGAGCGCGACAAGACGCTCGCCGGGGTCGCATCCTTCCTCGCAAACCCCAAGCGCGACATCCTGTCGACGCTTCGGATGCTGCGGGACGCGAAGTATCCGGACGAGGACGTGACCAAAGCCGTCCAGTCGACGGCGGCGGAGGTACTGCAGAAGGAGGAGCGGGAACTCTCGGCCGTCGTGTCGACGGCCTTGAGCTACTTGAGCCTCTACCGCGATCCGATCGTCGCCCGGAATACTTCCGACAGCGATTTTCGGATCCTCGATCTCATGCAGGCCGAATACCCGGTGTCGCTCTATCTCGTCGTCCCGCCCTCCGACCGGGCGCGCCTGACGCCGCTCATGCGCCTGCTGTGGTCGCAGATCGGCGGGCGGCTGACGGAGCGCCTGAAGCTGCGCGGCAGGAGGCACCGCGTGCTACTGATGATCGACGAGCTTCCCTCGCTCGGGAAGCTCGAGTTCGTCCAGCACTCGCTCGCGTTCATCGCGGGCTACGGGATCAAGGCGTTTCTCGTCGCCCAGAGCAAGAAGCAGCTCGAGGAGGTCTACGGCAAGAACAACAGCATCATCGACAACTGCGAAATCCGGACGTTCTTTACGCCGAACGACGTCGAGACCGCGCAGGAGATCTCGACGATGCTCGGCATGACGACCGAGGTGCACCAGCAGAAGATGTACACGGGGCATCGGCTCGCGCCCTGGCTCGCGCACGTGATGGTGTCCGATCAGGAGACCGCCAGGCCGCTCCTGACCCCCGGGGAGGTCCTGACGTTCCCGCTCGATGAGGCCATCGTGTTCGTGCGGGGCAAGCCCGCGATCCGCGCCGGGAAGATCGTGTACTACACCGATTCTGCGTTTCAGAAGCGGTGGGTCCGGGCGCCGGTGCTCCGTGAGAAGCGCCCGTATCCGTACCGGCCGAAGCAGCACAAGGCCGTCTGGACCACCGTGATCGAGCCGGCCCCGGCGATACCGGTGCGCAGGCGCCCGAATGCACCGGATGCGGGTGCCGCGGCGGCACCGGCACCAACGGCCCGCCCGCGGCCACCGACCTCAGGCTCGTCCGAGCCCACCGATGCGTCCCTGGAGTTGCCCGGGATCTCTGCCGCGCCTGTTCCCGCCGACGCGGAGCCGGAAGTACTGGACGAGGGCGTCCTTGAGATGGAGTTCGACCTGCCGCCGGTCGAGGAGTCGGATGATCAGGTTCGTCGCGCGGCGCTCGATCGTGAGGAACCCCGGACGAGACGCCGGGGACGTCACGACGTGCCCCACCGCGGACAGAACGTCGGGCTCGGGCTATAGGGAGGAGGATGCGCGCGTGGACCCGCGGTGACTCGCGAGCCACGCACGCAGCGCCTCGATCGGGACGGTCCAACGTGCGAGATCGGGATCCCGCGCGGCGAGGCAATCCTCGACGAAGAGTGGCGCGAGCCGAAGGGCCTGGGTCGACGTCACGCCGACCAGGGCGCGGACATTTCGGGTCGGGATGAGGCGCGTCAGGATGTTGAGCGCAAGCACCTCCGACTCGGGTCGCGATCGCGAGCCCATTGCGATCGTGGCCTCGAGCCAGATCTCCTGCTCGAAGTTGAACCGCTCGCGATGACATTCATCGAGCCACGCCACGACGCCATCGGACGCGAAGGAGTCGCGGGTCTTGCGGCCTCGGCGTACTCCGGTCTCGGCGCCGCTGTGAGGTCGGTAAGCGGGCCTATGCGGGGTCCCGATCACGTTCTGGATTCCCGGCAGGTGGTATAGATAGACCAGTTACTGGTCCATAAGTAACAGCCGGCCGACAGTCGGTCAAGCTTTCATGCCCGCAAATTGGCTTCGGCCACGGGTCATCGTATTATGTTCAAAACCTGTGCTTGGGAGACTGGCGTGGATATACCATCCGGCGTCATGAATACCAGCCTGACATCCGGCCGTTGTTGCGGCGCGATTGCGCCGACAGAGCGCCTCGGGGGTATCGAATCATGAGTGCGACGCTGCGCGACGCGGTGCTGCGCCTCGTCGTCCGGGTCCTCGAGCCGCTCGTGCGCCTGCTCCTCGAGGTCGGCGTCGGGGCGGGGGAGATGACCCGCCTCATCCGGGGCGTGTACGTCCGGGTGGCCGCCGAGCGTGTCAGCCGGGGCGCGGCACGCCCCAATATCTCGCGAATCGCGGTCGTGACAGGCCTCGCGCGACCGGAGATCCGGGCGCTCCTCGAGGCGCCGCCGGAGTCGCCGCACCAGTACAACTGGGACCGGCACCGCGCCGAGCGCGTGCTGCACGCCTGGTACAACGACCCGACCTATTTCGACGCCAAGGGTAGACCTGCCGACCTGCCGCTCAAGGGCCCGAAGAAGTCTTTCGCCGCGCTCGTGAAGATCCACTCCGGCCATCCGTTACCGGGAACCATTCTCGAGGAACTCGAGCGGGCCAAGGCCGTGAAGGTGCTCGATGACGGCAAGGTCCGGTTCCTGTCGCGCACCCTCGCGAACGCCGAATACAACGCCGAGACCGTCCAGGCGGTCGGCGAACGGACGCGGGACCTTCTGACGACGCTCGTCCACAACCTGACCGACCCCGCCCACGCCCGGTTCGAGCGGACGGTTGCGAGCGTGACGGTGAACGCCCATGAGTTGCCGCGGATCCGCCGCGACATCGTCAATCAGGGCGAGGCCTTCCTGTCCGCCGCGAGTGATCTTCTGCACTGGCCTGCCGCCAACGTGGTCCCCGGGGATGAGCCGAAGGTGGCGACGCGGATCGGGGTGACGGTCTTTGTGTTCGAGGAACCGATCGTTGTCCCACCCCGGAAGACCGGCAAGGAAAAGGCGCCGCGCAAGGCAAGACCTCGAGGGGGCCCGGGGCCTTCCTGACATGGCGAATCGGCCCCCCCGAAGGACCGGAACCAGAGCGACCCCGCGCGTCCCGCGCGAGGTTCGGATCCGCGCCGTCACGAAGAAGATCCGCTCGGTTGCGGAGGACCACACCGCCGAGGGCGGGACGGCGGCGGAGTGGATGCAGGCGCTGCTCGCCGCCGGAGATTCCGGCGGGCGAACCCACGACTCCCCCGGGTTCGAGCTTCCAACCTTCGAGCTCCTCGGAGTCATTCTGGAGCGCTGGCACACGGACTCGCGCTGGCTCGACTCCGACGGCAATCCGCGGCCAATTCGTGCGTCGGGTCCAGACGGGTTTGCGGGGCTCTGCCGCGAAGTAGGAGTCAACCGGGGCGCGCCCTCGATCGCGAAGCTCGGTCTCGCGGTCGGGATCCTCCGCAGGAATCCGCACGGTGCGCTTCTGCCCACGGACCGTACCGCCGTAGTGCGCCGGTCGAGTCCCGCGATGATGGAACTCTTCGGCATCGCGATCGCGGCGCTGCAGTCGACTGTCCGGTACAACCTGACCCCCGAACTCGCCGAATCCGCCCGGCGACTCGAGCGCGGCGTCTACCACCAGCCGATTCCGGCAGAGCTCGAGGCGGAGTTTCACCGATTCGCGAGGCGGCTGGGCATTCAGTGGATCTACCAGGTCGACAACTGGTTGATCGCACATCGTGCGTCAGCGCGGGATCGGTCCGTGCTCCACGTCGGCGCGCACGCGTGCGCATTTTCCCATCCCTCGGCGCCCGAGCGGCGACTCGTGCGGCGATCCCCTCGTGGCTAGACGGACACGCTATACGGGGAAGCGGCCGCCGACCTTTCCGGTCGGCGACCAGACGTCCCGTCCCGACCTGGGATCGCTCCGTGAGATGGTCGCGACCGCCATCTCGATGAGCCTCGCGGGAGGCGCCGAACGCAAAGCGGTCGCGGAGCTGCTCGCCGAGCTGGTGGACCGGCTGCCTCACTGGCCCGTCGATAGCACTGCAAAGCAGTCGCTCGAATCATTTAATGCGGCGGCCAGTCTTCTCCAGTACTGGGCGACGGAAGCAGAGTTCCTCGACGAAACCGCGACCCCGCGCGCGTTGCCCCTGTCGGGTCGTGGCGCGTCGTTCGCGAGCCTCGTGCGCAAGTCCGGCGGATTCAGGAGTGCGGCCGCCGCACTCGACATGCTCGAGCGGCACGGGGCGGTTCATCGGGAGGGGAAGACGGTGCGCCTCCTGACGCGCGCGCTGGTCGCTAACTGGGAGACGGCCGAGGCACGCGAAAGAGCGTTCAGCCTGTGTGCGGCGTCGCTCAAGACGTTCGCCCGAAACCTTTCCGACCGCCCGCACGCGCAGAAGCGGTACGAGCGCTCGGTGACCAGTCTCAAGTTTCCAGTGGCGGCCCGCGAGGCGCTGCGGGGCCATCTCAAGCTCCACTCCGAAGCGCTTCTCGTCTACATCGATCAGCTGATGAAGAACTACGAGCAATCAGCCGGGGCACGCGGCGATGCCACCGAAGCGATCGCGTTCGAGCTGATCGAGTTGGATCTGCCGGCCGCCGGGGCGGCGGCCCCGAAGACGCGGCGTATCCGGCCGAAAACGCGCAGAGCCAAGCGCTCGTAGCTAGGCTGCGGCGCCGTCCGTTGTCACGGCTGGCGACCTTCGGCATAGTCACTGTTCACGTTCCGCTCACCGACGTCACCGCACAAAGCCCTCGTGGCCACCCGTCAGATCAAGCCCCTTGGCAATACCGGACGGCACGGCAAGACGATGCAGCACCAGAGGCTGCCGCCTGAGGCCGTCGAGGCCTTGGATGCCGAGGCGTGGTTTCGGGAGCGGCTCCGGGAGTCGGCGACGGCAGCCGCGCTCGAGCGCTCGAAGTCCGCGACCAGGCCGTCCAAAGAGGCCCTGTTCGACGAAGCCATCGAGTGGTTCCTGGCCGAGCCGGGAACGCGGTCAGAAACCGAATGGCCGGACCCGGGCAGGCACTGGCCCAAAGTGACGTTCTGGGTGAGCGACGATCTGATCGAACGCTGTGAACGCCTCGCGCGCGAGCAGCGGATTGCGCGCTCGCAGGTGATCGCGCTCGCCCTCGCGCGCTTCTGCCAGGCGCGCGTTCCGCGCGAGCTCGTCGACTTCCGCCACGAGGCGTTTCAGAACGCCCGCGATCTCTACCGCAAGCTCCATCGGCCAAAGCGGCCCGGAAACGCCTCCCGCCGCTGACGGCCGCCCGGAACGGGACCAAGAGTCTCGCTTGCATCGCATTTCGACCAGTGGTACACATATGCCACAGAAGGTGACACGTCACCTTGCAGTTGGAATCTACACCTAAGGACGCTGCTAGCGACGTTGCAAGAACCGAACCGGAAGTAGCCTCCGTGCCGAGCGGCTTCTCGGCCCACTTTTGGACGCCGATACCGATGAACCCTCGACCCCCCCGGGCGGCCGGATGAGCCGCACCCAGCCTCGCGACGCAAGGAAGCCGGAGCCGCACCGGGTGTTTACCGCCCGTCTGCCGGTCTGGCTCCTCGATACCGTCTCGGCCGAGGCCCGGAAGAACCGGATCACCGCCAATGCATACCTCATCCAGCTCATAGCGGCGGCGGTCGACCCGATGGCTGCGGATCGCCGCGATGCGATCCTCGCACAGCGGCTGCGGTCAATCGACGAGCAGGTCGCGGCGCTTGCGTGGTCACAGCGCGCGACGCTCGAGTCGGTCGGTGCGCTCGCGAAGGTCATGCTCGGATACCTCCCTGAGGCGAAGACCCGCGACGAGAAGCAGGCCGTCCACGAAAAGACTGAGCGGCGGCATCCCAAGTTCACGCGCCAGGTCGCAGAGTCCGCCGATGGGCGGCAGAAGGGCTTCTGCGCCGCTCTCGATGAGGAGCTGAGCCGGAGCACCACGCATCGCGACATGCCGGCGCTCGGGGAGATCGTGCAACCGGAGGCCGCAGCGTGAGCCTCGTCATGGTTGAGCCGCCAGCCGCGGTCCCATTGGGCGTCGCCGATGAGCCGCCAGCGAGTCCCCGTGATCGGGTGGTTCTGCCAGGCAGGATGCAGTTCTACTCGGCGACGACTCAAACGAGGATTCTCAAGATGCTCAGGTCCGCCATGGGCCCGAGCGTCACGGCGTTCCTCGAAGATCCCGCGGTCACCGAGCTCTCCGCCAACAGTGACGGGCGTGTCTGGGTGGACCGCGTGGGGCAGGGGCGGCGGGATACGGGTGAGCGCCTGTCGCCCACCGCCATTCACCGGATCCTCTCGATCGTAGCGGACGCCAAGGGCGAGCCGATCGGGGAGACGAACCCGAGCTTCGACGCGATCGTCCCCGGCCACGGCTACCGGTTCATCGGGACGCTCCCGCCGCTGACGCCGGCGCCGTCGATGACCATCCGCAAGAAGCCGGCGCGGGTGATCTCACTCGCCGAGTACGAGGACGCTCGGATTCTCACGGCCTCGCACCGGGAGTTCCTCGAGCGTGCCGCCCATGAGCGCCTGAACCTGATCATTGCGGGCGGGACGGGGAGCGGCAAGACGACCCTCGCCAATGCGGTGCTGGCCGTCATGGCCGAGACCGGCCACCGGATCATCACGATCGAGGACACGCCGGAGCTGCAGAACGCGGCGCCCGACCAGGAGAGCCTCTACGCGCTCCCGGGACTTCGGACCATGCAGGATTGCCTGCGGTGTGCGCTTCGGATGCACCCCGACCGGCTGATCTTCGGGGAAGTGCGGGGACCCGAGGTCCGCGACATGCTGATGGCCTGGAACACCGGCCATCGCGGCGGTCTGTGCACCCTCCACGCGGACTCCGCCAAGGACACCCTCGCGCGGATCGAGGAGATGCTGGGGACCGCATCCCAGGGCCCGTCGCCTCAGGCGCAGATCGCCCGTGCGATCAACGTCATCGTGTTCATCGAGACGACGCGCGACCCGCGGTCCAAGGACCGCTTTCCGGCCGGTCGATACGTGTCCGAAATCGTTCGGGTCGGCGGGATTGATCCGGACCAGCGCTACCAGCTCACGCGGGTCGCCTGACGACACCGCCATTGCCCATCGAACGTTCAAGGAGATGACTATGACGACGATTCATCGAAGCCCTCGCACGCTTCCCCTGGCGCGGGCTCTTTGGCTGGCCGGGGCGGCGTTCGCCCCGGCCGCCGCTTTCGCGGCCGCGACGGGCGCGCCGTGGGAGGCGCCGTTGCAGGCATTCCTGAACTCATTGACCGGCCCGGTCGCGCAGATCGCCGGTGTCGCGGCCGTCGTCGTGGCCGGCCTCGGAATCGCATTCTCGGAAGGCGGGTCGGGGCTTCGCAAACTCGTCTGGGTTGCGCTCGGCTTAAGCATCGCATTCGCCGCGACCACGTTCTTCCTGCCGCTGTTCGGATTCGGCGGCGGCGTTGCGTTCTAAGTGCCTGCGGCACGGCAATGCTGCCGCGCCGCACGCACGAGGGGTGTCGCGTGATCAATGACGAACCCGAAGGCTTCCGGATCCCGATCCACCAGTCGCTCACGATCGAGCACCTGATGGCGGGGATCCCGCGAACGCTTTGTATCGTGATCTGGACCTTTGTCGTGGCGCTCTCGCTGCCACTTCGCACGTGGTACGCGATTCCGCTGGGGGTCTTCTTTCACACCGTCGCCTACGCCGCGGCGCGCCGGGACCCGCAGTTCTGGGACGTCTTCCGCCGGGCGATTCTCTACCGCGTCCTCTACCGGGTGTAAGTCATGGCGCTCGCTCTCGTCCTAACCTTCGCTTCCTTCATCGCCGCGGTCGTTGCGAGCCTTGCGCTCGGCTCGGCCGGGTTCTCGGCGTTCAGCCTCTCGGAACACAAGAGAGTGCCGACGCGGCTCTCCGACCACCTGCCATGGGCGCTGCTCGTCGAGCCGCACATCGTGTTCAACAAGAACGGTTCGTTCCTGGCCTCGTTCCGGTACCGGGGCCCGGACCTCTTTTCGGCGACGAAGCCGGAGCTCGTGGCGATCACGGCGCGCTTCAATAACGCCCTTAAACGCCTCACCGGCGGGTGGGCGCTCTACGCCGATGACCACCGCGTCCGGTCCGCCGACTATCCGGCCTCGGAGTGGCCGGATCCGGTGACCTTCGTTCTGGACGCCGAACGGTCGGCGTTTTTTCGGGAGTCCGCGCATTTCGAGAACGAGTACTTCCTGACGCTCGTCTACCTGCCGCCCCGGGACGTGTCGCGAAAGGTGTCAGCGTGGTTCTACGAAGGGGCGGATCCGTCGAACACGGCGTACCAGGCCCACGTGGCGTATTTCGACCAGGAACGCCGCCGCATCCAGAACCTGCTGCGCGACGTCCTCCCAGAA
>JANXUT010000087.1 GCA_025356075.1 Pseudomonadota bacterium
GCGGCGCGAGCGGCGCCGCGCGGACGATGTCGCTGCGCGGTGCGCGCGCCGCCGGTGCGGGCGCCGGCAGGCCGCCATTGGCGAGGACCGCGCGGCGCTGTGCCTCGAACGCGGGGATCGCCGGCGGCACGCCGCGGGCGATCACCGGCCGGTTCCACAGGCTCGCATCGACCGGGGGTGCCGCGGGCGCGCGTCGTCCGACGCTCTGCAGGTTCGGCGCGATCGCAGGCGCCGCCATCGCCGCGGCGCCGCCCGCGAGCCACTCGCGCGGCACCTCCGCGCGGTGCTGCTGCACGGGCTCGGCGCCGACAAAGGCACCGCGCGTCGTCGCCGTGACCGCACCCGGAATCGCCTGGTTGCGAAACCCGGCGCCCGGGTTCGCGCCCATGACGGGGCGAGTCGAGATGTTCGTGACGTAGTTGGTCACGTACTCGTTGGTCACGTGGATGTTGGTCACGTTGATCGTGCGCACGTACGCCGGGCTCACGCGGTACGAGGGCACGTACACCTCGTTCCAGCCGAGCGGGAACCAGCCGATCGAGGGCCCGACGCCGATCGCGATGCCGACGCCCGGCCGCCCGACCCAGCCGACCAGCGCCGGCGCGTACACCGGCACCGCGCGGCGCGGCCCGGGTGCCCAGCACCAGCGGCCGCCGAGGTTCATCCAGCGCCCATAGTGGAACGGCGCAAATCCCCACGGTGCGGCGTCCACCCACGTCCAGCCCCACGGCGCGACCCAGGCCCAGCGGCCGTTGCGGTAGGGCGCCCAGCCGACGCTGACGACCGGCGTCCAGACCGGACCGTAGTCGTCGATGACCTGCCACGAGCCATAGTCATCGAGGTCCTCGTAGCCGGTGAGCTCGCGCGAGACGTAGCGGGTCGCGACCGCGCGGTCCTCGCGCCGGTCGCGCTCGAGCACCCACTGGTCGAAGGCATCGCCGGGTGGCAGCGCGCGCACGTCCGCCTGCGCGAGGCCCTGGTCGGAATACTCCGCCTGCTCGCCGCCGCGCACGGTCTCCGCCTCGCCGCCGGAGGTGACGGCGATCTGCCCGCTCAGCGCCGTGACCCTGAGGATGCCGGCGGCATCGTCAATGTCGATCCGGAATTCGCCGGGCGCAAGCACCGAGAGGGCGGCGGTCGGCGTGTCGATCTCGAAGGTCTGCTCCGGGCCGAGGGCGCGCACGCGCACGCCGAGAGTGCCGGCGGTCTGCTTTACCTGCACCGTCCGGTCATCGACGTTCATGAGTTCGAGGCCCGACTCGGCCCCGAGGCGAATGGCGGCGGAGCCGACGTGCACCTCGGCGCGCGACTCGCGGTCGGACCAGAGGCGATCGCCCGTCGCGAGCGGTCGGTTCAGGACCTCGTTGGTCCAGAGGTCCGTGCCCGCCGGCTGCAGCGAGATCGCGCCGTCGGCGAGGTTGATGCGCGCCGCGCGCCCCGGCGGGTCGGGGTTCTCCTGGCCGAGGGCGAGGCCCGCATAGAGGGGCGCAAGCAGGGCTGCCGTGAGCACGGCGGCGATGCCGAGGCGGCGTGAGGGCAACGAAGGCGCGCTCTTCATGGATGCTCCCGGTGCGGGCGCCGCCGTCGGCGGCGCTCGATCCACACGTTGAACCGCCCCGGCCATGGCGGCGCATTTGTTGAGGGAACTTAACCTGCCGTTCACGCCCGCTTCGGCCTCGCCGCCGGCACCGGTGCCGGCGCTGCCGCGGACGGCCCTGTGACGCCCCGAATCGAGTTACGATCCTGCCATGGACGAGACCACGCTGACAGTCGGCGACATGGTGCTGCGCGCGGTGCTCGCGCTCGCCTGCGGCGCGATCATTGGCCTCAACCGCGACCTGCACCACAAGGGCGCGGGCCTCAGGACGTTCAGTCTGGTCGCGCTCGGGACCGCCGGCATCGCGATGGGCATGCTGGTGTTCGTGCG
The DNA here is from genome assembly GCA_025356075.1 of Pseudomonadota bacterium. Classification (GTDB taxonomy): domain Bacteria; phylum Pseudomonadota; class Gammaproteobacteria; order Steroidobacterales; family Steroidobacteraceae; genus CAIKZZ01. The sequence continues at coordinate 1,928 of JANXUT010000087.1, forward strand.
CTCGAGCCCCGACAACGTCGGCCGCGTCGCGCAGGGCGTCTTGACCGGCATCGGCTTCCTCGGCGCCGGCGTGATCCTGAGGCGCGCCGACGGCGAGCGGATCACGGGCCTGACGACGGCGGCCGCGATCTGGTTCGTGTCGGGGCTATCGCTTCTGTGCGGCCTCGGCCAGCTCGTGCTCGTGGCGATCCTGCTCGGGCTGTCGCTGCTCGTGCTCCTGTTCGGTCGCGCGGTCGAGCGGCTGGTCGAGCGGATCTTCGGGGCCGACGCTCGCCGCCCTGTCGACGAGGATAATTCGGAAAGCGGCCCGTGAGGCTGCGCATCCACCCCGGGCGAATCGCTCGCTAGGATGACCCGATGAGATCCACTCGCCGCGCCCGCGAGCAGCGCCCGCCATGGCGCGCCGCCGTCCTGGCCGCGAGCCTGCTTGCGGGAGGCTCCGCCGCCGCCGGGACGCTCCTCTCCGACCCCCTCGATACGCGCGCGGCGCTCTCGAGCGGCTCGCACGGTTTCGCCGATCCGGGCGCACGTGACTGCGCACTGCCGGGCGGACCGCTCACGCTCGGTGAGGCGGTCGACCTTGCGCTTTGCAGGAATCCGGCGACGCGCGGCGCCTGGGCGGCAGAGCGCCAGCAGGCGGCGGCGCTCGGCATCGCCGAGGCGAGCCGGCTGCCGTCCGTGACCGCGACGGGGAGCGAGAACTGGATCCGCGGGCCGCGCCTAGCGAGTACCGGCGTCCTCCTCGAGCCCGAGCAGCGCGCCGCCGATGCGGCGCTCGAGCTCTCGCTGACGCTCTTTGACTTCGGCGGGCGGCGCGCCCGCGTCGCGAGCGCGCGTGCGCTGCTCGATGCCGCATCCGCGAGCGCCAGCAGCGTCTCGCAGCAGGTCGTGCTCGCCGCGGTCGAGGCCTACTACGGCGTCGTCGCCGCCGCTGGCGCCTTCGGCGCGGCCAAGAGCGCCGAGGCCGCCGCCGCGCACAGCCTCGAGGTTGCGCGCGGACGGCGCGAGGCCGGGGTTGCGACGCGCGCCGACGTGCTGCAGGCCGAAACCGCCTTCGACCAGGCGGTACTCACTCGCGTGCAGGCGGCGGGTACGTTGAAGGGCGCGCACGGCGGCCTCGCCGTGACGCTCGGCGCCGCCGCCGACCGGAACTTCGAGCTCGCGGCGGATCCGGTGCCGGTTGAAGTGCCGGTGCTGTCGGCGAAGATCGGCGACCTCATGGCCGAGGCCGCGCGCCAGCGGCCCGACCTTGCGGCGGCGGAGGCGGCGCGCGAGGCGGCCGAGGCCGACGTCACCGTCGCGCGGGCCACCGGCCGGCCAACGTTGCGCGTCGGCGCGGCGCGCAACTTCGTGCAGATGCCGGGCTCGCCCAACCAGAACTACAACACGCTCGCCCTGAGCGTCACGGTGCCGATCTTCACAGGCTTCGATACGACCTACCGCGTGCGCGCGGCGCAGGCGACCGTAGCGGTGCGCGAGGCGAATGCCGAGCAGATCAGGCTGCAGGTGTCGCTCGATGTTTGGAAGGCCTACGCCGAGCTCGATTCGGCCAGCCAGCAGCTGAAGGCGACCTCGGCGCTGCTTGCAAGCGCGCGCGAGAACGAGGAAGTCGCGCTCGGCCGCTACCAGGCGGGGGTCGGCACGATCGTCGACGTCTTGACGGCGCAGTCGGCGGCGGCGGGCGCGCGCCAACAGCGCATCGGCGCCGAGCAGGCCTGGCAGGTCGCGCGCGCGGAACTCGCGCTCTCGATCGGGCGACTGACGAGCGCCGAGCCGCTTGCGACCGCGGGTGCAGCGCGCTAGATCGCGTCCCGGCGGCTAGCAGCCTGTCGGACTGACGCTTTGCTTTAGCGGCGTCAGATCGAAGGCGCGGGCAGTTTAAGCGCACACAGTCGGGTGCTCGGATCTAGCTCGGAGCGGCCAGTACTGCGAGGCGGCGGATGTTGTAGGCCAGAGCC
>JANXUT010000016.1 GCA_025356075.1 Pseudomonadota bacterium
CATCCAGCACTACCTCGGCCACCGGAATATCACGCACACCGTCCGCTACACGGAGATGGCACCGGGGCGGTTCAGGAATTTTTGGAGGGACTGAGGTTCGGCTGTTCGAGCGTAGCGTGCTAAGACATTCCTTTACTTGAGCGGGTGCCTACTCGCCATCGTCCGCCACGGCGTGGGCACTTTGTCAGCCACGTTATGCCCGGTAACGGCCCGTCTTGCTTTCCGAGCGGGATTTCACCACCTTAGAGCCATGATTGACTGGTCACAATGCCCCGCCGTCGAGCGCATTCCGGAGAAGGTCAGCGGCGCCTGGCTGTTCAAGAACACGCGCGTGCCCGTGAAGGCCCTGTTCGAGAACCTTGAGGGCGGCGCTACGGTCAACGAGTTCCTCGATTGGTTCCCGGGCGTCGAGCGCGCGCAGGTCGAAGCCGTGCTCGAACACGCGCAGCGCAGCCTCGAAGCCGCCTGACGGGGTTCCGTGAGGATCCTCTTCGACCAGGGCACGCCGGTGCCGTTGCGTCGTGTCCTCGCCGACCACGAGGTTGCGACGGCCTTCGAACTCGGCTGGCACACGCTGCAAAACGGCGAGCTCCTGCAGGCGGCCGAGAGCGCCGGGTTTGCGGCGCTCGTCACGACGGACAAGAATCTGCGGTACCAGCAGAACCTCACGGGTCGGCAGCTCGCGATCCTGGTGCTGATGACGGCCGACTGGCGGCGCATTCAGCCGCAGGCGGAATCCGTCGCCCGTACAGTCGCAATGCTCGTGCCCGGCGCCTACGTCGAACTGCCCTTCCCTGCCACGTAAGTTCGGCGCGACCGCCGGCACCGAGCGGACCGCGCGCGCGGCTACGCCTGATCCCCGGGCACCATCGTGTCGATGTCGAGATCCCGCGGTTCGTTTAGACGCGACCGGAAGCACTCCATGTGGCAGAAGAACTGCTGCGACGGCTGCTCGGGATCCGATGCTGTCCAGTTGCCGATCAGCACGACAGCGCACGGATCGAGCGGGTGCCGACGGGACTCCCCCTCCTCGATCGCGCCACCGCAGTAGCAACACTGGAACGTCAGTCGACGCTTGGTCGGCGTCGGCTTCAGCGCGACGATCTTGCTCATGGCGGGCTGGCGCGGCTCAACGCGGGCGCGGGCGGATGGACCGAATGCGGGCCGCCGGGACGTTCCGGGTCCGCGGCGAACACAGGACGACCAATTCGCGCACGGTGCGCTCGCCGATCGCGCCGGCGCGATGCAGGCCGCGCGCAGTCTCATGCAGCTCAGCGAGGATTCGGCTCGTCCGCACGGCGATGTCCGTCAGTGTTCGTCGCACGCCGGCGACGTTGGGATCGGCCTTGGTTCCGGCGGCTCGGTCCGTGCCCATTCTCGCAGCTGGGCCTGGTGTCGTGCACGCCATTCCTCAAGGGTCATCGTCTCGCCCGGCTCCAGCCCGCTCAGGCCAGCGTCCACCATCGCGGCAAACAGCTGCTTGCGCACCTCCGGGTGGCGGTCGAGCTCCTGCAGCTCCTGGAATGCGACGAAGGCCGCTTCACCTGGATCCTGGTAGACGCCGGCGCTGATCTTCTCCCGCAACCAATTCGCGAGAGTTTCCGGCAGGAACACCTCGAACGTCATTCCACGGGCCCGGACGTGCGCGCGGATGCGCTCGTCTTCCTCCGGCGTGAAGGACTCCGGCGGCTCTGGATCCACCGTCATGGCCGCTCCAGGCCCAGCGCCTTCAGGAACTCCCGCACCCGGACGATGTGCGTGCGGTGGTGGCGCTTCAGCGCGAGAAGATCCTTGCGATCGCCGGTCACCAGGTAGTCCGCCTCCCCTGCTTGCGCCATCGCCAGCACGAAGTTGTCCCCCGGGGCCCGGGACCGATCGACTGCCGGCAGCTTCTTGAGCACGACCGCGACGGCGCTGAGCGTGTTCAGCATCGCGCCTGCCGCGGCCGGATCAATCAGCGGGCGCAAGCGCGGGTAGCGCGTCACGGGGCGAAACTCCTCGAGCTGCTCGACGCTCGTGACGAGCGTGAACGCACCGGCCAGCCAGGCCTGAAAGACCCGATCCGGCGGATGGTGCGGAGTGATCAGCGCGGCGACGAGCACATTGGTGTCGAGGACGACGCGCATCAGCTGCGCGAGGCGAAGCGCTCGGCCCGTACGGCTGCCACGGCCTCCTCGACGGCCGACTCGAGCTCGCGAAGCGACACGTTCGCATTACGCGCCTTCGTCTCCGCGACCGTCTGCTCGAGCACGCGCCAGCGGACCGCGTCCTCGATGAACTTCGACAGGTCGCCTTTCTTGCCGCCGCGCTGCGCCAGGAAGGTGCGCAGCGACACGTCGGTGTCCTTCGAGACCTTCACCGTCCAGCGGATCGATTCATCCATCGCGTTGTGTGCTCCAGACTGAGATCGGACTATAGACGCTTATCCGCTTAAGCGCTAACCTGATCAAAACAAGGTAACTCCATAGCTAGATACTCTGTTATAAAGATATGGAGCTAACACACTTCGGGTGGCCATGACTGCCGAATCCTCTGTGGTCTGCGTCTTTTCGAACAAGGGCGGCAGCGGCAAGACCACGATCGCCGTGCACCTGGCGCTCGCCTGGTCGCAGCTCACGCCGACCGCCCTCCTCGACACCGATCCGCAGGGGACCGCCACCGAGTGGCTGAAGCGTCGGCCGGCCGACCTCAAAAGCCCGGTCACGGTGGCCTGCCCCGGCCGCGAGGCCGCCGAACGGGCGCTGCGGCTCGCCCGCGAGGAGCGCTATCGATTCGTGGTGATCGACCTGCCGCCGCACGCGACCGCCCAGATCGCCTGGCTGCTGCAGGAGTCGGACCTGATCCTCGTGCCGACGCGGCCGACGGCCGCCGATCTCGTGACGCTCCAACAGACCGTCGACCTGGTGCACGCGTCCAAAAAGCGCGCCGGCTTCATCCTGAATGCCTTCCGGCCGCAGCTGGTGGAAGCCCGGGAAATCACGCCGATTCTCGCGAAGTACGGCATGCCGATCATCGGGGTGTTGGGCGACCGGATCGCGTATTCCCGCGGGTTGCCGGCCGGCCTCGGCGGCCACGAGGTCGGCGACCCGAGTGCCGACGAGGAAGTCATGAAACTGGCCAAGCGAGTCATCAAGGCGAGGAACGACCTATGAAACGCGTGTCCCTGGCGAACCTGGCTGTGAACGCGCCGCCGCTGCCGGCCGCCGCGCGCCTCGAACGCGGCCGCAAGCCGCAACGAGTGGCGGGGGAGGGCGCCAAGAAGCAAGTTAGTAAGGTAACAAGTGATAAAGCTAACGATGAGGGTCCGCGGGTGCAGGTGGCCTTTCGGATGGACAAGGACGCGTACAAAGACCTGAAGCGCATGGCGCTCGACGAGGACACCACCGTCAACGAGCTGATGGTGCGAGCTATCAACGAGCTGCGCGAGCGAAAGGGCCTCAAAAAGCTCGCGAGCTGAGTGCCATGGCGACGCGAAAGACCCGGTCTCCGGCAACCGG
>JANXUT010000021.1 GCA_025356075.1 Pseudomonadota bacterium
CTCAAGTTCCTCGACGCCAAGGAAAACGTGCTGCTGATCGGCAAGCCCGGCACCGGCAAGAGCCACATCGCAAAAGCGCTCGCGCTGCTCGCCGTCGAGCGCGGACACAAAGTGATCTACCGCGAAGCGCACGTCCTGATCCAAGACATCCACGAGGCCCGGCAGCTCGGCGAAAGCGCCACGTTCCGAAATCAGCTCAAGGCCGCCGAACTGCTCATCATCGATGACCTGTTCTTGCGCGGCCTGCCGCGCGTCGCCGGCGAAGAGCTCGCCGACGTGCTCATGAGCCGCCATGAGAAGTCGTCCACGCTGCTGACATCCAACCGCCCGATCGAGGACTAGTCGACGTTGCTCGGTGACGTCGTCGTCGTCGTCGCTCCACTGCTCGACCGGATCATGCATCGCGGTCACTTGCTCAAGTTCGACGGCCGCAGTTGGCGGCTCAAAGAAGCTGCTGAGCGCCTTGCCAAGAACGCGGCCACCGCGTAGTCATCTACCTGTCCCGTCGATCAGCTGGAGGAGTTTGCCACGGCCACGGCTGGAGGAAGTTGGACTGGCCGCCGGGGACCAGCACGGTTCGAGGTCATTCCTGGGCTTGTCGCCCTCCACGACATCGCGCTCGTCGTGATCGAGCAACGGCCGGGCCGCGATTTCGTGTGCATGCATTGCCTCCCGACAGGAAGGCGCGCGCGTTCGAGTGACGTTTTCGCGCGGGTGCGTTGCGGCTTCGCGACGCTGCGTCAGCTTCCGGACATCGTCGCTGCAATCGGGCCAGATCAGGTTCACGCGGGCGGCGAGTTGACGTAGTTGTTTTGAATAGTGGCCGGAAGTGACGCGTCTGCGTGGAAGAAGTGACCCGGCTGTTTGGAACCGACAGGCAGCCGACCCCACTTCCGCAACGCTCCGCCGGTTGTCTGGAATCGACAGTGGCCTAGAAACCCACAATCGGGCATTTTCCGCGGTGGACGGATTTGCGTTCGTTGAACAGTATTCAACTAGGGCGTTGTCACCGGCCCTGAAAGTCCCGCGCTGGCGGTTTGCGGCGCCTTCGCTTTCGGTGCGTTCAAATGGAGGCCCGCCAGTCCGGGCAATTCGAGCGAGAGCTCGCGGACGCCACCGGCGCGCGCGTAGTTGATCACGAGACGAGTCGGGGCCGGCGTGATGGGGAAAAACGCGCTCTTGGTCATCTGGGTCTGCGGGGCGATTTGCGTCGGGATGCCGTAGCCCCGCTCGCTGAGGCGGCGATCAACCAACACCTTGTCTTTGCTGTCGCGGCGATGGCGACTGATGACGTAACTCGTGCCGCCGATAAGTCCAATTGGTATGGCCAGAATGCCGACGGTCGCGACTGCTGCTGCTCCGCTCGACGCCGACAGCATCCCGCCGCTCGTTCCGATTGCCGCGACGATCACCGCGGATGGCGCCACGACCCCGACGCCGGCGACGATACCCGCGTCTTTCAGTGTCCTCAGAGTACGATTTGATCGCGCATCCAGCTGTTCCCTCGACGTGGTGTTTTCGACGGGCGCCGGGAGTCTGTCGCTGGTCAGACCGATGCCCTGAATCTCGAATGCTTCCTGGGAATCGTTCGTGATCGTCAATACGTACTCGTCCCAGTTCGCATCCCGAATCCAGCTGCCGCCGCTGTTGCGAAATATGAGCTCGTGGACCTCGACCGTGAGACCTTCGGGGGCAGATGCAGCCCAACCCACGCTCGTTTCGGTCGGTGGCGGCGGATTTTTAATCAGACGCGACGATGCGCAGCCGTCCAGAAGGCCGCTCAGCACCAAAAGCGCGCCGAGCAGGACGGGACGGCGCCATTGTCTGAGGTGTATGTCCATGAATTGATTCTCCTTCTGCAATCATTGGTCGCCGCGTGGGCGGGGCCTATCCAATTCAGCGGTGCGGCACTGTGCAGCCAACCGCGATCCCAGTGCCGGATGAATTGCTAAGGAATCGATGTAAATCGCTGATTAATTGCTGCGGACCCACTGAAAGTGACGCGAGCGTCCGCGGGCACGACTGGATATCGGCTGAAGGGGCCTAAGGACCGGACGCCGTCCGCGTGCTGCAGTGCGAGATCTCGATTTGCGTCGCGGGACGCCTGCATGTGATCCCATCAATCCCAGGACACGACGTGCGGAACCGGAGCGGTCGGCGTCGCTCGCGGATTCATCTTCGATTTCCGCGTTTGCAGGCAAGGATGTTGTCCGGCTGACAGTCCAGCACATCGACAATCCGGCTAGCGTCTCGGAACGCACGTCTTTGACGTGGCCACTGTTCACTGACGACGCGTGACCTGACTGTCGGCTATGTGCCCGGCGGCGAGTGAGCCGTCACCACGGCGCCGTTTCGCGCCTTTTCTAGCCGTGTAATCGCCGCATCGAGACCGTTCTGCTTGATTTCCCCGTCGATGTCGTCGTGGTAACTGCGCGCGTACGAAACACCATCGACGATTACATCGAAGATTTTCCAGCCCTCGGCCGTTCGATGCATGCGGTAGTCGACCGCGACAGCCGATGCGTCGAGTCGCGCGACCTCCGTGCGTACGACGACTTGCGATGCTGCCAGGTCGCCACGCTGCGGCAGGATCCGGAATTGCTCGGCAGTCCATTCAACGACGGCACCGGCATAGGTCGACAGGAGCGTCCGATAGAGCGCTGAAGCAAATCGTTGGCGCTGCTCGGGCGTCGCAGTCCGCCAGTGAGTTCCCAGGACAAGGCGCGCGGTAGCCTCGGCGTCGAAGTGCGCGGAGAGCAGTTCGTCGACGAGCGATAGGGCCCGCGCCGGTTGCTGCCGGATTTTGCTTCGATCGCGGTCGAGCATTGCAAAGAGCCGAGTCGAGAGTCCGACCATGAGCTCTTTAGGCCCTTCCTCCTGCGCCGTCGGGTCGGCTGCGCCGGCGAGCGGCGCCGCCGCCAACGCCAGGATCGCCGGAACCGCCAGCAGGACGCAGGCCGCTGTCGTCGCAATCGGGTGAGTGAACCAGCGCCTCACGGTGCGCCTGCGAACGGGGCCGTCGCCGTGGCTCTCGCTGGGGCCCATGCCGGCGGGCCAATCGTCCGGATCGCCGGCCGGCGATCGAGGCGGCCGTTCCGGCACCATTTCGGCGTCAGTGGCATGCGATTCGCCCGCCGTCACGGCGACACGCGGCTGGCCAGCCAAACCGGTCCCAATAGGCCGAGAGACCGATGTCGCGGACGAAGTCGCCGAACAAGGGGTCACGGCGGATCGCCATCGCATCGACAGAAAACAGGAACTCCAGGTCGTTGGCGTCGCGATCGTTTCGAACGGACACGGCGCGAAGCGCGCGTGCGGCGGACCCGAGCAGGACCATGGCGCCGAAGTAGACCCGTGCGGAAACGGCGCCTAAGTCGCGCGCCCTATCGAGCAGCTCGATCGCGGCCTGACGCTTGTCGGGGTGGCGGTAGGCCTCGAGAGTCGGTTCTATCCAGGCGTCGGGACGGTTGACGGTGTGCTGCAGCGAGCGCAGCGCATCCGCGGCGACTGTATCGGCGTGCTGGTGCAGGTCGAGAATGATCTTGGTTTCCGGATATGCCGCCTCCTCGAGCCCAAGTTCCCGCGCGAGCGCCACGTCAGTCGCGGCTTCAGCATCGCGCCCGAGCCAGAGGTGCAGGATCCCCATCCGGTCCGCGACGACCGGCGCGAGCGGATCAATGTCCCGCGCGAGCTGAATCTGTGCCAAGGCAGCATCGAGGCGGCCGGTGGCCCCGAGCAGCTGCGAATACTGCTGGCGGATTTCCGGGTTGTTCGGATCGGCAGCGATTGCGGTGCGGAATGACACTTCCGCGTCGAGCCAGCGCCGGCGAGTGAAACTGAGGTAGGCGCGCGTGCCGGCGCTGAGCGATCGGGTGCCGCTCAGTCGGTCCGCGGCGTCGAGCGCCTTGCCCGCCAGAGCGTACATTTCGTCCGGGTCCTCGAACGTGTAGCTCGGCAGGAGCACGTAGGCGCTCGCGAGCCCGACCTGCGCACGCGCATAGCTCGGGTCTTGGCGCAATGCCGCGGAGAAGCGGTCGATGGCGAGGCGCAATGATTCCTCACCCCGCAGCCGCAGCTGGTAGGCCCCGCGCAGGTACAGCTGGTAGGCCGCAAGGTCGCGCGAATCCGGTTCGGCGCTCGGCACGCCGACCAGGCTTTCGCGACTCAGCAGTCCCAGTAGCTCGCGGACGACCGCCGAGGCAATGCTGCTCTCGACGGCGAAAATGTCCTCTGCCTTGCGCTCATAGACCCGGGACCAGAGCAGGTGCGCGTCGTCGGTCCGGGTCAGCCGCACCGTGACACGCAGGCCCTGCGCACTCTCAGCAACCGCTCCGTCGAGGACTGCGTCGACGCCGAGTTTGCGGCCCGCATCGACCGCTGCGGCATGCGACGCCGCGAGGACGCTCGCCGACGTGCTGCCCGAGATGCGCAGGCCCCGGACGCGGGCGAGCGAGACCGATATCTCCTCGGCGAGCTCGTTGCCGACGTCGCGTCCCAAGTCGCGGGCCTCGTGGACATCGAACGGCAGCACGAGGAGGCGGGTCACGGGCGGTGGCGGCGCGTCCGGATCCGGACGAGGCCCACGCAGTGCGAAGAGCGCCGCGATTGCGGTGACGAGACCGACGCCAACGAGTGCAGCGACGAAATCGCGGCGGATCCTGGCGCGGCGCGGTTGCACCGCCTCCGGTGCTCCTTCCGGCCGCGGCGGGAGGGCGGTGTCCGGTGGCGCGGCGGAGGTCAGCGGCGTGGGCGGCTGCAGCAGCGCGTAGCCGACCTTCGCGACCGTGCGGATGAACCGTGGCTCGCGCGTGTCGTCGGCCAAGGCGTGGCGGAGTAGGGAGATGCATCTCGACAGGGCTTCGTCAGACACGACGCGGCCCCCCCAGACGTCGGCGATGAATTCGTCACGCGTCACGACCTCGCCGGAGTGTTTGGCGAGGCAGACGAGGACCGCCATCACGCGCGGTTCGAGCTGGACGGGCGTCGCGGTCGGATCCGAGCGGCAGAGCAGGGTGCCGTAGCGCGGCCGCACTTCCCAATCGGCCAGTAGGAAGCCGGCGTCTGCCCACCGGCCCTGAACGGTCGACATGCGGATCTCTCCCCGACGTGCTGCGGGCCGATTGGCGGGGACCCGCCCGTCGGCTGCGTCGGTCGGCCCATCTAAGCACCTCCTCACCAAAAAATCAGCCCGCAACATCTTTCCATCATGCGCCGGGGCGGCGCCCGCGGGATCGTCGCGCTCGACCCCCGCGGCAGGATCGGCAAACCGGCCGAGGGTGGCAATTGGCGGCGAGTCGCAATCTCGACAGGGAGCCAGGCACTTGAAAGAGCCAATCCGTTGCTCGAATTCCGCCCGCGCCGCGGAGCCGGCTGGAAATGCGAACTCCCGCGTGCGCCCGCCGGCTTGGCTCGCAATTCGGCTCGCGCCGTTCGTCGTCGCCCTGACGCTCACGGGCTGCGGAGGCTGCACGCGCATCGGCGCCGCCGAGATTTTGGACAGGCCCCCGACCGATCCGACGTTCTCCACGCTGGGCGGAACGATAGATGGTCTGGTCGGGACGCGCCTCGCCCTCAGCATCCCCTCGCCGTACGGTGTGCAGCAGTTTCCGTACAACAACTCGCCCGGTGCGGCCAGAACCTTCGGCTTCGTAGGCATCGCGTCCGAGACACCGTACGACGTGGCGGTCGTGACCCGACCAACCCATCCGTCACAAACGTGCGTCGTCGTCAACGGCTCGGGTACGGTAGGCAATGGCGACGTTACCAATATCGTGGTGAACTGCACGACCAATCCGCCGCGCTTCGTCTATGTCGCCAACAATCGATCCAACGACGTATCCGGCTACACGGTTGACCCTACGAACGGGGCGTTGATTCCGGTCGTCGGATCCCCGTTCGCGGCGGGGAGCGGGCCCGATTCGATTGCGGTCGACGCGACGGGGAGCTTCGCCTATGTGTCGAACCAGGGCGACTCCACGATCTCGGCCTTCGCGATCGACCGCTCGACGGGCGCGCTGAGGCCAGTAGCGGGCTCGCCGTTCGGCACCGGGGCTGCGCCCACCTCAGTCGCCGTCGATCCGTCGAGCTCATTCGTCTACGTGACGAATGGCACTGCAGCGAGCGTGTCGGCTTACACAATCAGCACGCTAACAGGCGCTTTGACCGTCGTCGTTGGCTCGCCGTTCGCTGCTGGCGGATCCCCGCGCGCCGTGGTCGTCGATCCTTGGGGGCGGGGCGCGTTCGTCGCGCATCAGGCGGACGGTACCGTCTCGGTCTTCTCGATCAACCCGGCAGTCGGAGCAATGACCGCCGTCGGTGGGTCACCGTTCGCGGTCGGTACGGCTCCGCAGGCCCTGGCTTTCACGCCTTCCGCCGAGTATTTGTACATCGCCGACGCGACCACCAGTAGCCTGTCGGCGTTCAGCGTCGACGGAAGCACGGGCGTGATGAGAGTGCTGAGCGGCTCGCCGTTCTCGGCCGGAGCCGGCCCGCATTCGGTGGCTGTCGATCCGTTCGGCAGGTTCGTCTACATCACGAACGAGGCCGACAACAACATTTCCGGCTACGGCGTCGGTGCCTCCGGTACACTGGTCCCGCTCGTCGGCTCGCCGTTCGCGGCCGGCCAACAGCCATCGTCCGTGTCGATCGATCCGACGGGAAGGTTTGCGTACGTGGCGAATTCCGGCGCCGACACGTTGGCCGTCTACTCCGTCGACGCCGGCACCGGCGCGCTCACCGCGCGAACACGCGCTCCACTTCCGACCGGGAACGGACCGATGGCGCTTGCAATCAGTGACTAGCAACGCCGGGTATCGTTTCACCAAAAACCTGTGTCGTTAACTGTAGATACTGTCAGTTACGACTTTTGAAAGTGTCAGCAACTCGTCGGGACTGGATCAGTTGTGGGGGTGCAAAGGCCACATTGTCATATTTGACGCTGATGCTGAAGGTCCCGGTAGGCTGACAGGGAGGTCGCCAAGGAGTTCATCATCTGGGTCGAGACGCGTCTGGGTGGTCGGACGCTGGAGCTTCGCGAGGTGGCGAGGCTCGAGCGCAAGTCGCACGGGGTCCACTCGGAAGAAATCGGGCTCACACTCGAAGACGGCAAGACGGTACTGCTATCTGCGCGTCACATTCACGTCTTCGCTCCTGTCACGGCTCGCCGAGCTTCCTGCAGTTGCTGCCAGTTGGGTGCGAATTTAAGTGCACTGTCGTATTTGACCCGTGCCTCCTCCATTGACCCCATTTTCACAAGAACGTCGCCCCACAACTTCCACGCATCGCCATTGTGGGGACTGACCGTTGCAGCATGGTCTGCATCGGCGAGCGCACCGCGGGTCTCGCCTCGATCGAGTCGAGCTTGGCCTCGATAAATGTATGCTTGGGGAAGCTTGGGCGCCAATGCAATGGCCTTTGTAAACCATTGTTCGCCCTCCACGGCGTTGCCCACAATGGCGGCAATGCGCCCACGGAAAGCCACACACGTGTAACAGTCGACCGGCGTCTCAGCGATTAGTAGTTGCCCGCTTCGGGGATTTCCAAAGCGCACGTTACCGATGGCGAGCCATGGGTAGCAGGTGCGCAGCACGTGATCATGACTTTGCGGTCTCTCTGTATTGTCCTCGGCGGCGCACGTCGCGGCGAGCAGTTCGACGGAGTGCGGGTCGGATCGCTCCAGCGCGACTCGCGCGATGGAAAGTTCGCGAAAATAGTTTATGAGCCTTTTTGCGCCCGGCACTCCTGAAATTCTGTTCAACGACGCGTCCCAATCCTCGTTGAGTTCCGCACTTAGGTCGTGTAGCGCGAGCGCTGTCGGCAGCCGCCAGGGAAACTCGTTAAGAGCCACTCGAGCTTGATCCCGGTCGCTGAGAGACAAGACGATGCGTCGAGCCTCCGGATAGTCGCCCTCCGCATAGCTCTTTCGGGCACGGCAGCTTGCTACGATAACTTCGCGATACGCGCTGGCGACAGTTGCGCGGCTCTCGCCGTTTGCATTGACGCACTGGTCGGCAACTTCGACCGCCGTTGCATCGTGCCCAAGAAGCGATTCTGCCCAAACGAGGACGTCGATCGCCCTGAGCAACCCAGGGAGCTCATGCAGTGCAGCCCACTCTCGTGCCGCATAAGCTTCGAGATCATCTCCTTCGAAGTACGAGTCGGTACCTAGCAGGTTGCTGAAAAAGGCTTGAACTTGTTCATTTTATGCATGCCTAATGTTGAGTGTGTTGAAGCAGGGGTAGAGCGATGCGCGGTCAGGTGAACCCTCAAGCCCATATATTCAGCTACTTCTCGCCGGATCAACGAGTACCGGCCAAGCACCCACTGCGCTCGATCAAGGCGTACACGGATTCGGCTCTCGAGCAGATTCGTCCGGTGCTGGACGGAATTTACAGCACGATCGGCCGCCCTTCGATTCCACCGGAACGCCTGTTGAAGGCGCAATTGCTGATTGCCCTGTATTCGGTGCGCTCGGATCGACTGTTTTGCGAGACGCTTGATT
>JANXUT010000026.1 GCA_025356075.1 Pseudomonadota bacterium
CATTAGCAGGCTGCTGAAAAAGGCTTTGGCAACCATGAATTCTGTGATCATTCATTCATCAAGTACTTGTTTTATAGCTGTTTCAATTGTTGGAATTGGCAGTTAGTGGCCATCAAAACTCCTTTTTCAGCAGCCTGTTAGAGTGATTCGCAACCGAGCGAGGGGATGGAATGAAGCCAAGGTTGGCCGCTGGGCCCACGTCAGGACGGACGCCGGCGAAGCCCGGGGCGATGCTTAAATCACTGCGAATTCAACGCGGTTGGACCCTTAAGGAAGTCAGCCGGCGCACCGGCTACCCCGTCTCGACGCTGTCGAAGATCGAGAACGACCGGGTTTCCCTCACCTACGACAAGCTGACCCGGATCAGCGCGGGCCTCGAGGTCGATTTCTCGCGCCTGTTCGGCGCCCACGAGGAGGGCGCCGACGCTGCTGGCCTCCAGGGGCGCCGGAGTATTTCCCGCGCCGGCGAAGGCAAATCGATCGAATCGAAGAGCTACTCGCACCTGTACCCTGCAGCCGAACTCCTCAATAAGCGCCTGATTCCGATAGTGGTCGAGCTTCGCGAGCGAAGCCTCGAGGAGTTCGGCGAACTCGTGCGTCATTCGGGCGAGGAGTACACGTACGTGCTCGAGGGCGAGGTCGACGTCTATACCAGCGTCTACGCGCCGGTTCGCCTGAGCGCCGGCGATTCGATCTACCTCGACAGCACGATGGGACACGCCTATATCGCGGCGTCCGACAGCCCCTGCCGGGTGCTCGCGATCTGCTCCGGCACCGAGAGCCAGTTGATTGCCGCGGTCGGCGGCCAGCATGTCGCCGGACCGCCGGTGCCAACGGCGACCACCCCCGCGAAGCGGGCCAAGGTGCGCCGCGCCGGTTGAGCCCGCTCAGTAGCCGGCATCGCGTTTCGGTCGAGTGATCAAATTCTCATTTGTAGAAAAGTTTCTTTAATGTAAACTTTCGCTACAAACGCGACCGCGCCAGGGTCGTACGGTATTGACCGGGGGAATCGAATCTTTCGCGGGCCTCGTCTCGCACGGGGCTGCCCGCGCGCCGCTTCTCGCTCCCGTTACCGTTCGGACTGCGTCGAGTTCTCGCGACTCGTCAACGCTTACAACGTGGAGATTTGCATGGGTACAGCGAACCGTCTGATTGGCTGGGCGCTTGCCGCCTTCTGTTCACTCGCCGGCGCCGCGCAGCCGACTGGAAGCCCAGCCGCCGCGGCACCGCCCGCCCCCGCCCCCGCGCCCGTCGCTGCGGCACCCACCGGCCACGCACTGGTGCGCGCCGATGTCGAAACCTGGCTCGACGGCTTCATGCCCTATGCGCTCGAGCGCGGCGATGTCGCTGGCGCCGTGGTTGCCGTCGTCAAGGATCGCGAAGTCGTGCTCGTGAAAGGCTACGGCGTTTCCAACGTCGCAACGAAGGCGCCGGTCGACCCCAACAAGACGCTGTTCCGGCCTGGCTCCACCTCGAAGCTGTTCACGTGGACCGCCGTCATGCAGCTAGTCGAGGCGGGCAAGCTCAACCTCGACCACGACATCAACGAGTACCTGGGGTTCAAGATACCGGACCGCGACGATGGCCCGATCACGCTCAGGCACGTCATGACCCACACGGCGGGGTTCGAGGAGGCGATCAAGGAACTCATCGTCGAGGATCCCACCCGCCTTGCGCCGCTCAAGACTTACATCGAGCGCGCGACGCCGACGCGCATCTTCAAGGCGGGCTCGACGCCCGCGTATTCGAACTACGCGACCGCCCTCGCCGGCTACATCATCGAGCGCGTGTCGGGGCAGAGCTTCGATGACTACCTCGATGCGCACATCTTCAAGCCGCTCGACATGGCGCACGCGACGTTCCGCCAGCCGCTGCCGGCGAATCTCGCCGCCGACATGTCGCAGGGCTACGGCGTCGCCTCCGAGCCCGCGAAGCCCTTCGAGACCGTCGTCGCGGCTCCGGCCGGGAGCCTCTCCGCGAGCGGCGCGGACATGGCGCACTTCATGATCGCGCACCTCGAGGGCGGGGAGTACAACGGCAATCGCATCCTGAGCGCCGAGACGGCGAAGCTCATGCACGAGACGCCGACGACGATGATCCCGCCGCTCAACCGGATGATGCTCGGGTTCTACGAGCAGAACTACAACGGCCACCGCGTCATCAGCCACGGCGGTGACACGCAGTACTTCCACAGTTACCTGCACCTCTTCCTCGACGATCACGTCGGCATCTTCGTGTCCGTCAACAGCGTCGGGCGCGAGGGTTCGGCCGGCGCGATCCGCGAGGCCCTGTTCGAGCAGTTTGCGGACCGCTATTTTCCAGGCCCGCGCGAGACCGGCACGATCGATGCCGCGACCGCGCTCGCGCATGCCAAGCTGATGGCGGGCTACTACGACGACTCCCGTCGCCCGGACCGATCGTTCCTCGCGCTCCTTAACCTGATTGGCGCGGTGAAGGTCGAGGCGACCGCCGATGGCAAAGTCAACGTCGCAATGTTCAAGGGCCTGAACGGCGCGCCGACCTACTTCCGCGAGGTGAAGCCGTTCGTCTGGATCGACGATGCGAGTGGCTGGCGCCTCGCCGCCAATGTCGTCGACGGGCACGTGACGAGGTTTAGCCTTGATGAAGTGTCGCCATTCATGGTGTTCGAACCGACACCGTGGTGGAAGTCGGCCGGCTGGCTGCAGCCGCTGGCGCTGGTTTCGCTCGTTGCATTGGTGTTGACGACGCTGCTCTGGCCGGTCGCGGCCATCGTCCGACGCCGTAACCGCATCGCACTCGGCCTGACCGGGCGGGATGCGCGTGGACGGCTGCTGTCGCGGCTCGCGGCAGTCGCCATCACCGCGATCACGGTTTGCTGGTTCACCGTGGTCATCCTCGGCATTTCGCACCTCGGCTTCCTCTCGCCGAGCCTCGACCCCGCCCTGTTCGTGCTGCACTTCCTTTCGGTCATCGTCTACGTCGGCGGCGCGGCGGCGCTGATGTGGGCAGCCTACGTAGCCTGGGCAGGTCGGCGGCCGTGGATGGCACGCATCTGGACGAGTGTGCTCGCCATCTCCGGGCTCACGATCCTCTGGACCGCGTGGGTCTTCCACATCCTGTCGTTCCGCTCGGACTACTGAGGACGGCTATTCCCGGAACCGGCGAGGCACGCTCGCCCCGACGGTTTCGGTGACCGACCTCGCCGCCACGCGCCGCGAGGCCGGCGCACATCTCAACCGGAGCAACTGCGATGAACTCATCCCCGAATGGCCTGCGTCAGGGCCGCGCGCTACGGACATTCCTCGTGCTCGCCGTCGCGACCGCTGTCTCGCCGGCCGGCATCGCGGCGGAGAAGCCCGCCTACGACACCGTGATCCGGTCGGGACTTATCTACGACGGGTCCGGCAAGGCACCGTACGCGGGCGATGTCGCGATCAGCGGCGATCGCATCGTCTACGTCGGCCCGCACGCGCCCGGCAAGGGCCGCACCGAACTAAGCGCCCGCGGCAAGGCCGTCGCCCCCGGCTTCATCAACATGCTCGCGCACCCGGAGGAGTCACTTCTGGTCGACGGCCGGGCCCTCAGCGACCTGCGGCAAGGGGTCACGCTCGAGGTGATGGGCGAGGTCTCGATGGGGCCGCTCAACGCCGCGATGAAGGCCGACGCGGCGCAGGCGCAGGTCGATGTGCACTACGACATCGACTGGACCACGCTCGGCGAATACCTGGCTGGCCTTGAGCGCCGCGGCATCTCGCCGAACGTCGCCTCATTCGTCAGCGCCTCGACGATCCGCGAATACGTACTCGGCGAGAATGATGTCGAGCCCACCGAGGCGCAGCTCCTCGAGATGCGCCGGCTGGTGCACCAGGCGATGGAGGAAGGGGCGATGGGTGTCACGACGGCACTCATCTACAACCCGGCGACCTACGCCAAGACGCCCGAGCTCATCGCGCTTGCGCAGGAGTCGGCGCGGTGCGGCGGGATGTACATCGCCCACATGCGTAGCGAAGGCGACCGGCTGATCGAGGCGATCCAGGAGACCGTCGCAATCGCGAAGGCGTCGGGCGCGCCGGCGGAGATCTATCACCTTAAGGTCGCCGGCCGCGCCAACTGGCCGAAACTCGATGCGGCGATCCGGGAAGTCGAAGCCGCCCGCGCGGCAGGCATACGGATCACGGCCGACATGTACACGTACACGGCCGGCGCGACCGGCCTTGATGCCGCGATGCCGCACTGGGTGCAGGAGGGCGGGTTCGACCAGTGGGTCGAGCGCCTGAAAGACCCCGCCGTGCGGGCGCGCGTCGCCGAGGAGATGCGCGACCCGAAGCCGACCTGGGAGAACATCCTGCAGGCCGCGGGCGCCAAGGGCGCCCTCCTGCTCGGCTTCAAGAACCCGGCGCTGAAGCCACTCACCGGCAAGACGCTCGATGAAGTCGCCAAGATGCGTGGTGTCAGCCCCGAGGAAGCGGCGATGGAACTCGTGATCGAGGACGGGACCCGCGTCGGGGTCGCCTACTTCCTGATGTCGGAAGACAATATCCGTCGGCAGGTGGCGCTGCCCTGGGTCAGCTTCGGATCGGACGCCGAGGCGCCGGCGCCGGAAGGCGTGTTCCTGAAGTCCGGCGAGCACCCGCGCGCCTACGGAAATTTCGCGCGGGTGCTCGCAAAGTACGTTCGCGACGAGAAGGTGGTCCCGATGCAGGAAGCCATCCGGCGCCTGAGCGCGTTCCCGGCCGAGACGCTCTCGCTCACCGACCGCGGCCGGCTGCAGAAGGGGTATTTCGCCGACGTCGTCGTGTTCGACCCGAAGACGGTGCAGGACCACGCGACCTACGACGTCCCGCACCAGCTCTCGACCGGCGTCGAAAACGTCTGGATCAACGGCATGCAGGCCCTCAAGGACAGCGAGGCCACCCGCGCGCCGAGCGGGCGCATCGTGCGGGGTCGCGCCTGGACCGGCGCGCCGACCGGCAGTTGCCGTGCCGCGAGCACCGATTGGACCTGGAACAAATAGCGATCCGGCGGCCAATCCCGCCAACCGCTGCCTGAGGGGACCTCGATGACCATGCGCTCATTCGTGCTGCTGGCGTGCCTTGTCGTCGCGCCGCCTGCGATCGCCGAGACCTACGACATCGTGCTTGAAGGCGGGCGCGTCATGGACCCGGAGTCCGGCACCGACGCGATCCGCAACGTCGGAATCGCCAACGGCAAGATCGCGCGGATCTCGGCAGAGCCGCTCAAGGGCACGCAGGTGCTCGATGCGAAGGGCCTGGTCGTCACGCCTGGGTTCATCGACCTGCACCAGCACGCGCAGGACGTCGCGAGCGGCCGCCTGAAGGCCTTCGATGGCGTCACGACGGGGCTTGAGATGGAGATCGGTGTCCCCGACGTCGCGGCGTTCCTGCGCCAGAAGCAGGGCCACTCGCTCATCAACTACGGCACGACCGCGAGCCATCCGGCGGCCCGCGCGGCGGCATTCGGTGCGCCGCTCAAGGACCCGTTCCTGGTAGCGCCGTCGGGACCTGCGACCAACGACCCGGCGAGCCCGGAGCAGCTCCTTGCGATCGAGAAGCAACTGCGCAGCGAGCTCGACGCGGGCGCACTCGGCATCGGCATGGGGATCCAGTACACGCCAGGTGCGAGCCGCCTCGAAGTGATCCGGATGTTTAGGCTCGCGGCCGAGCGCCGGGTGCCGGTCTTCACGCACGTGCGCAGCTTCGGGCGCGTCGAACCCGGCTCCAGCATCGAGGCGATCAGCGAGGTGATCGGCGCCGCCGCGATCACCGGCGCCTCGCTTCAGATCGTGCACATCAACAGCAGCTGCCTCGCCGACGGCAACGAGTGCCTGGCGCTCGTTGCCGGCGCCCGCGCGCGCGGTCTCGATGTCACGACCGAAGCCTACCCGTACATAGCCGGCATGACGACCGTGAATTCCGCGCTCTTCAATCCCGGCTGGCGGGAGAAGCTCGCGGTCAGCTACGAGGCGCTGCAGCTGCCGGATTCGGGCGAGCGCCTCACGAAGGAGCGCTTCGACACGCTGCACGCATCGCCCGAGGCGATCAACGTGCTCCTGTTCGCGAACACCCAGGAAATGGTCGACTCGGTCATCGCCGCGCCGCTCGTGATGATCGCGAGCGACGGCGAGGACGGGCACCCCCGAAACGCGGGCACGTTCAGCCACATTCTCGCGCGCTACGTCCGCGAGCGGGGCAGCCTCACGCTGATGGATGCCCTCCGCAAGATGAGCCTCATGCCTGCGCAACGGCTCGAGCGCTCGACGCCCTCGGCGCGTGGCAAGGGCCGCTTGCAGGAAGGCGCCGACGCTGACGTGATCGTGTTCGATCCGCGTACTATCGCCGACCGTTCGACGTACAAAGCGCCGCGCGAGACGAGCGTCGGCATGAAGTTCGTCATCGTCGGTGGCGTCGTGCTGATCGACCGGGGTGCGCTCGTAGCCGACCGATTCCCGGGCAGGGCGGTCGAGTCGCTGTCCACCCACCCCTGAGAGCGCCGGCGGCGGGTTCCCCGGGCCCTTCGCCTGGGCGGGCGAGCCGACGGGTGTCACTCTTAATCGTCTCGAACCACAAGGTGCGCCTCGTGAACCCGACCACTCGGATCGTCCGGCTACTCGCCCTGCTGCTCATCGTCGCCGGCGGCCCTGCCTTCGCGGCGGCGGCACGGGGGCCACTCAGCCCCGCCGACATCGACCGTCTCGTCGCCCGCACGATGAGCGCCTTCGAGGTACCGGGAGTCGCCGTCGGAATCGTCAAGGACGGCAAGCTCGTGTTCGCGCGTGGCTACGGTGTCCGCGAGCTCGGGAAGACGGCGCTCGTCGATCCGGACACGCAATTTGCGATCGGCTCGAACACGAAGGCGTTCACGACAGCCGCGCTTGCGATCCTCGTCGACGCGGGCAAGCTCCACTGGGACGACAAGGTCATCGACTACCTGCCGGAATTTCGGATGTCGGACCCTTACGTCACGCGCGAATTCACGATCCGCGATCTCCTTACCCACCGCAGCGGGCTCGGGCTCGGCGCGGGCGATCTCATGTTCGTGACGCCGACCGATTTCACCCGCCACGACCTCATCCACGCACTCAGGTTCCTGAAGCCCGCGACGAGCTTCCGTTCGCAGTTCGCCTACGACAACCTGATGTACGTGGTGGCCGGCGAAGTCGTCGCAGCCGTTTCGGGCTTGAGCTGGGAAGACTTCGTGACGACCCGCGTCCTCGCGCCGCTCGGCATGAATGCGTGCGCGGTCTCGCTGGAGAGGCTCGCCGACAAGTCCAACCTCGCCTCGCCCCACGCGATCGTCGAAGGCAAGCTCGGCAACGTCGCGCGCCTCGAGATTCCGATCGTGGGTCCCGCCGGCAGCATCGAATGCAGCGTCGCCGGCATGGCCAGGTGGCTCACGGCGCAACTCGCCCGCGGCAAGACCGCGAGCGGAGCGGTGCTGTTCAGTGAAGCGCAGAGCGAGGAGATGTGGTCGGCACAGACGCCGCTTCATCCGCGCGGGAAGCTGCTGGAGCTCACCCACACGCATTTCGCGGCCTACGGTCTCGGCTGGGGACTTGGCGACTTCGACGGCTACAAGCGCGTCTCGCACAACGGCGGGCTCCCGGGGATGGTGACCCAGGTCGCCATGATCCCGGAGCTCAACCTGGGTGTCGTCGTGCTCACGAACCAGCAATCGGACCTTGCGCTGTCGGCGATTGCCGTCCCGATCATGGAAGGCTACGCAGGCGCGCCGCACCACGATTGGGTTGCGCTCCTGCAGACGGCGAAGGCAGAACGCGACAAGCAGCAGCAGGCGAGCGATCTCGCCGGTAGGCCCGATCCCGGCGCCGCGAAGAGCGTCGCGAAAACTGACGCCGGCAGTTACGTTGGCGTGTTCTCGGACCCCTGGCGTGGCACGGCTACCGTCGCTCGGCGCGGCGAGGGGCTTGCCCTCACCTTCAGCCATACGAACGCTCTCTCGGGGCCGCTCGTGCCGCTTGCGACAGACTTCTTCGTCGTGCGCTGGGACGATCGCTCCCAGAATGCCGATGCGTACGTCAGGTTCACGCGCGACTTCACCGGCAAGGTGGTCGGCTTCACGATGCAGGCGGAATCCGCGTCCACCGACTTCAGCTTCGACTTCCAGGACCTCGACTTCAGCCGCGTGCCCGATGGCGCAACGCCGGCAGTGAACTGATTCGGACCGACTGAGGACGCACTTCGGGCCGGGATGACGCCCGGCCGGCAGAGCGTCCGTGCGGGCGACCCATCGCGGTCGCCGCAGGCAAGGCGAGTGACGGCCGATCCCTCGACGACTACCATAGCCACGCGCGGCCCCGCGGCGCGTCACTGACGGTCGCTCCCGCGACCATTCGCTATCGTTCGAGGAGATCCCCGTGAGACTGAGCCATCGATCGAATGCCCTTGCCCTCGCCGCGCTCCTCGCGGTCAGCGTCCTTACAGGCGCCGCCGCCGGGGCGAGTGCACCGCAGCAAAGAGCGCAGGCTCCGGGCTACTACCGCCTGATGCTCGGGGATTTCGAAGTCACCGTACTGTCCGACGGCACCTTCCCGATGGAGGCGAGCAAGTTGCTGACCAACATCACGCCAAAGCAGCTTGAGGGCGCGCTCCGCCGCGTCTTCCTGAAGGAACCGTTCGATGCGTCCGTCAACGCGTTCCTCATCAATACGGGCTCGAAGCTCGTACTCATCGACACCGGCGCCGGCATCCTGTTCGGACCCTCGGTCGGTAAGCTCCTCGGCAACCTCAAGGCCGCGGGCTACCAGCCCGAGCAAGTCGACGAGATCTACATCACCCACATGCACGGCGATCACGTCGGCGGGCTCGTCGTCGAGGGCAAGGCTGCGTTCCCGAACGCCATCGTCCGCGCCGGTCAGGCCGATGCCGATTTTTGGCTCAGCAAGACCAACATGGACGCAGCTCCCAAGGAGCGAAAGGACGGCTTCCAGGGGGCGATGACCTCCCTGAATCCCTACATCGCGGCCGGCAAGTTCAAGCCCATCACCGCCGACGGCGAACTCGTGCCGGGCGTTCGCGCCCGGGCTGCGGCAGGCCATACGCCGGGCCACACCGTCTACGTCGTCGAGAGCAAGGGCCAGAAGCTCCTCCTCTGGGGCGACCTCATGCACGTCGCCGCCGCGCAGTTCCCTGACCCCGGCGTCACGATCCACTTCGATTCCGACTCCCCCGCGGCGGCCGCCCAACGCAAGAAGATTTTCGCGGAGGCCGCGGCGAGCGGCGAGTGGGTGGGAGGCGCACACCTCTCGTTCCCCGGGCTCGGTCACCTGCGCGCGAGCGGCGCGGGCTACACGTACGTGCCCGCCAACTACAGCGTTCCGCATTGAGGCCAGCGCCGCCTTCGATGCGGTGCGTCCCGTGTTTCGACCGAGGTTAGCCACGCCATGCTCCTGAGACAACAGTGGGGGTTGATCGCCGCCGTCGCGCTGCTTGGCGTCGGCCTACTCGCCCGCGCCGACGAGACGGACCCCGAACGCGAGGGCCAATTCCAGTTCCGGTTCGTGGGCCCCAAGGTGGGCAACCGGATCGCCGCGATCGCGGGTGTCCCTGGCGACGCGAGTGTCTACTACGCCGGAGCCGCCTCCGGGGGCATCTGGAAATCGACGGACGGCGGGAATCGCTGGACGCCGATCTTCGACAAGCAACCCGTGGCCGCGATCGGGGCGCTCGCGGTGGCGCCGTCCGATCCAAGCATCGTCTGGGCCGGGACCGGCGAGGCCTGGGTCATTCGCGACAGCGACGTGATGGGGAATGGGATCTACAAGTCGACCGACGCGGGGCGGACTTGGACCCACATGGGACTCCCGGAATCGGGTCGCATCGGACGGATCCTCGTCCACCCGACCAACCCCGACATCGTCTTCGCGTGCGTCCTCGGCCGCGTGACGGGGCCCCAGCCGGAACGCGGCGTATTTCGGACGAGCGATGGCGGCCAGCACTGGGAGCGGGTCCTTGCGGGCGGCGACAACGTCGGCTGCTCGGGTCTCGCGATGGACCCCCACAACCCACGCACGCTGTTCGCTGGCCTCTGGCAGGTCGAGATGCATACCTGGGGCGAATTCAGCGGCGGACCCGGCAGCGGCGTCTACGTGTCGCGCGACGGTGGAACGAAGTGGTCGCGGATCGAGGCGCACGGACTGCCGAAGTCCCCGGTCGGCAAGATCGACGTCGCGGTGGCGCCGACCAACTCGAACCGCGTCTATGCGCTCATCCAGACTTCCGACCAGGGTTCGGTGTGGCGCTCGGACGACGCGGGCGAGCACTGGCAGGCCGTCAACTACCAGCGCGCGTTGATCGGCCGCGCCGGCTACTACATCCGCCTCGCGGTCTCGAGCGGCAGCGACAACGAGGTCTACGTCGCCAACAGCTCCTTCCACCAGTCGCTCGACGGTGGCAGGAGCTTCCACGAGGTCAGGTGGGGCGGCGACACGCACGACATCTGGGTCGATCCCACGAACCCCGACCGCTTCGTCATCACCGACGATGCGGGAATGATCATCACCACGGTCCACGGGCGGGGCTTTCACCGCGTCCAGCTGCCGATCGGGCAGATGTACCACGTCGCGGTCGACGACCAGATACCGTATCGCTTCTACAGCAACATGCAGGATGACGGGAACATGCGCGGCCCGAGCGTCGCGGAAAGCTCGGGCGACAGCGGCTGGGACAACCATATGGGCGGCTGCGAGTCCGGCTTCACGGTTCCGGACACCGTCGATCCCAACGTCGTCTGGGCGACCTGCTACGGGAACTCCGTCACCCGCTGGGACGCGCGCTACCGCGAGGCGCACTCGGTGAGCCCGTGGATGCACACGCTGGACTCGCCCCCCAACGAACTCAAGTACCGCTGCCACTGGACACCGCCGCTTGCGATAGACCCGTTCGACCACAACACCGTCTACTACGGCTGCCAGGTCATCTTCCGCACCTCGAACGCCGGGCAGAGCTGGTCGGTCGTGAGCCCGGACTTGTCGAAGGGCGACCCTAGCCGGATCGTGCCGTCCGGCGGCATCGTCGGCGACAACCTCGGGCAGTTCTACGGCGAGGTGGTCTTCGCGATCGCGCCCTCGAAGCTCGAGAAGGGACTCATCTGGGCGGGCACCAACGACGGCCAGGTCTGGTACACGAAGGACGGCGCGGCGAACTGGGCCAACGTCACGAAGAACATCCCGGGACTCCCCGCCTGGGGCACGATCACGAGCATCGCCCCGTCGGTCTTCGATGCAGGCACTGCGTACGTGAGCATCGACCTGCATCTCGTCGACAACAGGGATCCGTTCATCTTCAAGACAACCGATTTCGGCAAGACCTGGAAATCGATCAGCGCGACGTTGCCAAAACACCCACTCGCCTATGTCCGTTCGATTGCGGAGGATCCGAACTGCGCAGGTCTCCTGTTCGCGGGCACGGGCAACGGCGTCTACTACTCGCTCGACGACGGCGCCCACTGGACGGCACTCACCGACGGGCTGCCGCACGCGCCGGCAAGCTGGGTGGTCGTGCAGAAGGGCTTCCACGACCTCGTGGTGTCGACCTACGGCCGCGGGCTCTACATCCTCGACGACATCACGCCACTCGAGCAACTCGCCCGCAAGCACGCGGACGCGCCGGTCATGCTGTTCGAGCCGCGCCCGGCCTACCGGTTCGTGCGCAGCCCCCAGGCGTTCGTGAACTTCGCATTGAAGGCGGAGCCGAAGAACCCCGTTTCGGTGGAGGCGCTCGATGCCGAGGGCGCGGTGATCCGCAAGCTCGAGATGAAGGGTCATGCCGGCATCAACCGCATGAGCTGGGACCTGCGCTACGAGCCGCCGCGGCTCATAGCGCTTCGAACCGTCGCGCCCGCGAACCCGCACATCTGGGAGGAGCCGCGCTTCCGCGACGCCGATTCACGCTCGATCACGCACTGGGGGACGGAGTCGGCGGCGCTCGGCCCGATCGTCGCGCCCGGCCAGTACTCGGTTCGCCTCATCGTCGATGGGCAGTCGTACACCCAACCCCTCAGCGTCGTGCGCGATCCGCGCGGTCCCGGCTCCGAGGCGGATCTGGCGCTGTCCGTAAAGACGCAGCTCAGGATCCGCGAGGACATCAGCCGCGCCTCCGACACGGCCAACCAGATCGAGTGGCTGCGCAAACAGCTCGAGGTCTACGCAACGATGCTCAGGCCCGCGCGCACGCACGAGAAGGAAAAGGCGCCGCTCGCGGAGGACGGCGATGAGTACGACCCGGAGCCATCCGTCGCCCCGGCGCGTGCGCCGGACGCAGCGGAGGCGAGGCTAAAGGCCGCGCTCCTGCAGGCGGCCGACGACCTGGACAAGAAGCTCAGGGCGATCGAGCGCCGGCTCGTGTCGCAGGCTCTGCAGAACAGCGACGACAAGTATTTCGTTGAGCCCTACGGCGTATTCCTCAATCTCGTCTGGCTCAACGCCGAAGTCGGCACCGGTGGCGGGGACGTCGCCGGGAGCGCCGACTTCGCCCCGACCGACGCACAGCTCGAGTCCCTCGCGCGCTACGAGTCCGAGATGGCGAGCGTCGAGTCGGACTACCGCGCGGTCGCGACCGGCGATCTCGCCTCGTTCAACCGCCTGCTCGAAACGAGCAACGTCGCACCGCTCGCGGCCGTGGGAGCCCACTGATGCGCCGGCGACAAAAGCCTACACGCCCGACCGGAGGGAACGGCAGATGACACGGCGCGATCCCGACGGACCGCCCTCGTCCCGGCGAGCCTTCCTGACGGGCGCCGGGAAGCTCACGGCACTCGGGCTCATCGGCGCCGCCGCCCGCTCGGTCCCCGCGCTCGCCCTGGAACTACCCTTCGCCAACGGCCATCGCGAGCTTGCGACCAACTTCCCCGGTAAGGGCCCGATGATCCTGCTGCGAACTCGACCACCACTGCTCGAAACGCCGTTCGAGGTGTTCGACCAGGGCGTCTTCACGCCCAACGATCGCTTCTACGTTCGCTGGCACCTCGCCAACATCCCGACGATCATCGATCCCGCCGAGTTCACGCTCAAGGTCCGCGGCCACGTCAAGACGCCGCTGTCGATCAACCTCGACGCGCTGGTCCGGGACTTCGAGCCGGTCGAAATCGCGGCGGTCAATCAGTGCTCCGGCAACTCGCGCGGCTTCTTCGAGCCGCGCGTCGCGGGCGGCGAATGGGCCAACGGAGCGATGGGCAATGCGCTCTGGAAAGGAGTGCGCCTCAAGGACGTGCTCGACCGGGCGGGCGTAAAGGCAGGTGCCCGCGAGGTGCGCTTCAACGGCCTCGACACCGGCATCGTGCCGGGGACGCCCGACTTCGTGAAGTCGCTTGGCGTCGACCACGCGCGCGATGGCGAGGTGATGATCGCCTACGCGATGAACGGCCAGCCGCTGCCGCTGCTGAATGGTTTTCCGCTCAGGCTCGTCGTGCCGGGCTGGTACGCAACGTACTGGATCAAGATGCTCGATGACATCGAGGTGCTGGAGACGCCGGACGACAACTTCTGGATGAAGAAGGCCTACCTCATTCCCGATACGCCGTTTGCGAACATAAGCCCCGGCCAGACGGGCGTGGCGAGCGTGCCGATCAACCGGATGGTGCCGCGCTCGTTCATCACGAACCTCAAGGCCGAGGATGCGGTGAAGTCCGGTCGCTCGATCCCCGTTCGCGGCATCGCCTTTGGCGGCGATGCCGGGGTCGGCAAGGTGCTCCTCTCATCGGACGGCGGCGCGGCGTGGCAGGAGGCAAAGCTCGGCAAGGACCACGGAACCTACAGTTTCAGGCAATGGGAGACCTCGATCCGCATCCCGGCGGTTGGCCCGCGCGTGCTGATGGTGAAAGCGGTCAATACGGCCGGAATTGCCCAGCCGGAGCGCGCCAACTGGAACGGTTCTGGATTCATGCGCAACGTCGTCGAGTCGGTTCCGGTTCGAGCCGTATGAGTTGCCGGGAGACTTCGTGAATTCCGCCTCGTTCATCCGCTACGCCGGCACTGCCGTTGCGGCAACGATGATCGGCGTCGCGTGCACCGCGCCGCCGACGTCCGTGACCGATCCCGGCCGGCGGACCGCGCCGAGCGCTGCGCCGACTTGGGTGAAAGTGAGCGTCGATTTGCCCACGAGCGGCGTTGAGTTCCCCGCGGGCCAGGACGCCGACCTCGCCAACGTGCAATGCCTCATCTGCCATTCGGCCGGCATGGTCCTGCGCCAGCCGGCGCTCACGAAGGAACAGTGGCGCGCCGAAGTCATCAAGATGCGCTCGGCCTTCGGTGCGCTGATCCCCGACGGGCAGGTCGAAGCCGTCACGGACTATCTGCACCGGATCAATGGGCGCTAACGCTCGGTAGCATAAGCCCGCGGCCCTCCGGCATGGGCCGCCAGCATCCACGCTCCGACGCCGGCCTTCAGCGCCCCGTCGACAATCCAGAAGTACCGCAGCGCCGTGCGCCTCGCTATCCAAAGGCCGGTGCCGGCATTCGCCGCCGGGTGCACACGCCCAGGCCTGCGCACAGCGGCCCGGACGCCAGCGTCATTGGAATGAAATGAATTCCGACGGCGAGCAGAACCGCGAGCAGTAGCTCGCGCTCCGTCGCGCGTCGATAAGGCACGACCACCACGCCAAGCAGCGCGACCTCGAGTGCGATCGCGCCGATGATCGCCTCGATCTGACCCGCGGTAGGAGCGCCGAAGGGCCGGGTCAGTTGGTCGGCGAAGACCAAGACCGCGACAGTCGCCCCGGCGCCGGCCACCATCAGCAACGGCTTGCGTTGGCTTGCGAACGCACCGCCGAGCAGCACGCCGAGCCCACCAGCAGGATAAGCAGTCCGCCTGGCCGAATCATCGGAAGATCGGACGCCATCACGAATCGGCTACCTCGGTCGGAGCGCCGGCTCGTCCGACCGGACCTTCAGGGTCCGGAGCATACGTCAGCGGCGATGGCACTCGTCGCGGCGTCGAGTCGCCACGCCACGTCGCGGGTCTCGCTCCGTTCACGGTCCAATCCATGCCTCACCGTAGCGCGTTTCCACGGGGTCGGGTGCGGGTGACTTGACCGGATACGCAATACCCGCAAAGGCGTAAGTACGGCAACGAACAGATCTTCTGGCGCGGAATACCTACTGTTGCGGTCGATTCAAACCAATGACCGGGCATGCGGGGCACACCATGACGACACTTTCGCGGACTCTGGCCGGAGCACTGATCGCGGTCGCGTTCTGGGCGATGGCGCCAACGGCGTCGGCAGTACCAAGCTTCGCACGGCAGACGGGCATGGCTTGCGAGGCCTGCCACACCGTGTGGCCGGAACTCACCCATTTCGGCCGGATGTTCAAGGCGAGCGGCTATGTCATCGACAACCTCAAGCAGGTGAAGGGCGTGACACCGCAGCGCGACGAGATCCTCGAGCTCTCCTCACTGCCGCCGCTGTCGCTGATGGTGCAGGTCTCGGGGACGCAGCTCTCAAAGCCCCTGCCGGACTCCGCAGTCAATGCCAAGTCGCAGAACGGGACGATCGCCTTCCCGCAGCAGGTCAGCCTCTTCTACGCCGGCAAGATCGCACCGCACGTCGGCGCGTTCATCCAGCTGACCTACGGCTACGACAGCGGCACCATCGGCATCGACAATACCGATCTGCGCTACGCCGACCTAGCGGTCCTTCCCGACGACCAGAGCCTCATCTACGGCCTGTCGCTCAACAACAACCCCACGATCCAGGATCTGTGGAATTCGACGCCGGCGTTCGGCTTTCCGTACGCGGCCTCGGCGTCGGCACCCGGCGTCCCCTACGGCGCGCAGATCGATGGGGCACGCGGCCAGGACGTCGCGGGGCTCTCGGCCTACGTGTTCTGGAACGAGTCGCTCTACGGCGAGCTCGGCATGTACCGCTCTGCCAAGCAGGGCACCACGGGGCCCCTCGACAGTACGACGGCGGGCGGCGTCCTCAAGGGCGGGGCTCCCTACTGGCGCTTCGCCTACGAGCACAACTTCGGGCGCCACTCGATCGAGGCAGGCGTCTACGGCGCGACCTTCGAGATCTTTCCGGATCTCGGCGCGGGCTTCGGCCAGCCGCTCGCGGGGCCGGCCGACAAGTACCAGGACGTCGCCGAGGACGTGCAGTACCAGTTCGTTGGCGATCAGCACCTCGTCAGCTTCGAGGCGACGCGGATTCACGAGTCGCAGACCCTGAACGCGACTTTTGCCGCCGAGGCCTCCGACTCCCTGCACAACGACCTCACGACCCTCCGCGCGTTTGGCACCTACTACTACAAGCGCAAGATCGGCGGCACGGTCGGGTACTTCTCGACGACCGGCAGCACCGACGCCACGTTCCTCGCCAACGCGAGCGGCCAGCCCGACACCAAGGGATGGATCGCCGAGGTCAACTACCTGCCCTGGCTGAACGCCAAGCTGTCGCTGCAGTACGTCAACTACAGCAAGTACAGCGGGCTGCGCAGCAACTACGACGGCGCCGGTCGAAATGCAGGCGACAACAACACGATCTACGCACTCGTCTGGCTGTCGTACTGAGCCGTGGCGAACCAGGAGTCCATGTCATGATGAAACGGTCCTTGACGGCGATTGCGGTCGCGTGCGCGTTGGTGGTGGGTGTGGCGCGCGCCGATGATCCCGATCCGATAGCACGAGCGACCGCGACGCGGCTTGCGGTCGGTGTCTGCGGTACCTGCCACGGACCCCGCGGAATCAGCCAGCAGCCGAAATACCCGCGCCTCGCCTCGCAAAACGCCAACTACCTGGCGGCCCAGCT
Organism: Pseudomonadota bacterium; assembly: GCA_025356075.1. Taxonomy (GTDB): domain Bacteria; phylum Pseudomonadota; class Gammaproteobacteria; order Steroidobacterales; family Steroidobacteraceae; genus CAIKZZ01. The sequence continues at coordinate 16,762 of JANXUT010000026.1, forward strand.
GAAGGCCTTCCGCGGCCAGACGCGCGGCGACCCGGATGCGATCGGCTATATGTGGGGTATGGCCGGCAACCTCGAGGACTCGACCATCGATGCGCTGGCGCAGTACTACGCAAGCCAGCCGGCGATTGTCGGCCGGCACGCGGATGCCGCGCTGGTCGCGCGGGGCAAGTCGATCTACGAGCAGGGGCTCGAATCGGGCGGCGTGCCCGCGTGCGCCGCGTGCCATGGGCCGGATGCGCACGGCGTCGGTGATTTTCCGCGCCTCGCCGGCCAACACGCGCAATACGTCCTCAAGCAGCTCAATTCCTTCCAGACCAACATGCGCAACGTCGCCGTCATGCATGGCGTGGCGCAGGGCCTGAAGTCCGATGAAATGTCGGCGGTGGCGGCGTTCCTGGAGGCGCAACCCTAGCGCCCGCACTGCTCCTCGCGGCGGGGCTCGTGGGGCTGGACGGCCCCGGTCCGTCACCGGGCCTGGTAAAGAGACGCGCGCGCGTCGTCCGGCGCAGATCAATCGGGTGATGGAGAGACGATGCTCATTCGATCGGGACGTCGGACCGCTATTCGGTCGGCGGCGAGGCCGGCACTGCTCCTCCTCGCCTCCCTCTTGCCGGGCTTGGCGGCGACGCCGGCCATCGCCTCGGAGGAGTCCGTCGACCAGCTGACGCGAAGCGCGCTCGCGCTCGACGCCAACCCCGCGAAAGGCCGCCTCGAGTTTCGCGAGCACTGCGCCAAGTGTCACGGCCCGGAAGGTCATGGCAATGCCACCGAGGTCGTCCCGGCTATCGCGGGACAGAGGTTCGCCTACCTCGTCCGGCAGCTGGCCAATCTCTCGGGCGACCAGCGCGACAGCGCGACGATGCACGGCGTTCTATCGGCCAAGCCGCTGCGGGGCCCGCAGGCGTGGGTCGATATCGCGTCCTACCTGAACGCAATCCCGGCACTTCGCCGTGCGGCCAGGGGGCAAGGCGACAAGATCGCGCTCGGCAGGGGGATCTTCCTCGAGCAATGCAGCTCCTGCCATCGCAACGATGCGAGCGGCGATGACGACGGGTTCGTGCCCTCGCTCAGGGCTCAGCATTACCCGTACCTGATGGATCAGCTGAACCGGCTCGCCGACGGCGAGCGCCACAACGTCGACGAGGCCCTCGTCCAGTTCCTGCGGAGCTTCGACTCCGACGAGGTGCGCGCTGTCGCCGACTACCTGTCGCGTCTGGAGGGCCGGGGGACGGTCCACAGGACGATGCGTAGCAACGGCGTCGTGGTCGACTGAAGGCGCGGGCTAACCCGGCATGAACATTCGCACCGCCGCGATGGCCATGACCGCCGTCGCGGTCCAGCCGAGCGCCAGCACGTAGCGGTTCGCGGTGAAGCGCTGCATGACGGACCTCTTCGACGCGAGCAGGATGACGACGACCATCAGCGGCACCGCGACGACGCCGTTGATGACCGCGCTCCAGAAGAGCGCCCTCATCGGACTGATCGGCGAGTACTGTATTACGAGCGCGGCGAGCACGCTCACCGCGATCACTCCGTAGAAGCCGCGCGCATCGGTCGCGGTCCGCTCGAGCCCCCACTTCCAGCCCATCGCCTCGCACAGCGCATAGGCGCCCGATCCTGCGAGTACTGGCACGCCGATGAGTCCAACTCCGAGGATCCCGACTGCAAACACGAGGAAGGCGAACTCCCCGGCGAGCGGCCGCAGCGCACTCGCCGCCTCGGCCGCCGTTTCGATGTGGGTGACGCCCGCCGCGTGCAGGGTTACCGCCGTCGCGAGGATGATGAAGTAGGCCGTGAGGTTCGAGTAGGCCATGCCGCTCCACGTATCCCAGCGGATCCTCCTGAGCTCGGTGGCCGCCTCCCGCCCGTCGATGATGAGGGCGAGCGAACCCGGCTTCGCCTGCAAATCCTCCACCTCCTCGGACGCCTGCCAGAAGAAGAGATAGGGGCTGATCGTCGTACCGAAGACGCCGACGACGACTGCGGCCGCGGCGGAATCAAGGGTGAGCGTCGGCCAGAAGGTCCGCGCCGCGACCTGCCCCCACGGCACGTGGACGGTGAACAGCACGGCCGCGTAGGCGAGCAGTGACAACGTCAGCCACTTAAGGAACGAGACGTACCGGTGGTACGGAACGAGGACCTGCAACAGGAGCGTCACGACCACGAACACCGCGGTCATCAGGTGGCGATCGACGCCCGTCACCAGTTCGGCTACCTCGCCCATCGCCGCGACGTCGGCGGCGATGTTGAGCACGTTCGCGACGAGGAGCGAGAGAACCACGCTTCGCAGGACGATCGGCGGGAACGCCTCCTTGATGTTGGCGGCAAGGCCCTTGCCCGTTACGCGGCCGATGCGCGCGCACATCGATTGGACGGCCGCCATCAGCGGAAGCGCCACGGGCATCGTCCACAACATGTTGAGGCCGAACTGGGCGCCTGCCTGGGAGTAGGTCGCGATGCCACTCGGATCGTCGTCGGCGACGCCGGTGATGAGCCCGGGCCCGATCCGCGCGAGCGGGTGCTCCTTGATCCGTGCCCAGACCGTCGCGAGCGTCCGCCGCAGGCGAGTCGTCATGGGCCGGGGGGCGTCGTGCCGCCAGTCAGGATCGCGAAGGGCTCCGGCGCCCGACCCCGGCTACCCGTCCGCTCGCGCGGCGCGCGGACCGCGGCGACAACGATTTCCTGCACTCGGGCCTCCGGCTGGGCGCTGCCAGCGTGCCTGAGTATGACAGGCGGCGGTAACCGGGGCCGCGCCCGGTCCGACCGGACGCCCGGCAAGCCCCTACGGCCGGCTTCCCAAGCACGTAGTTTCCACGATCGCAGCGGCGCGACAAGTTCGTACACTCCTCTCGACACACCGCGGAGGGAAAGCCATGTACGAACGCATTCTCGTCCCTGTCGATGGCAGCGAGCCGTCCACAGCCGGAGTCGATGAGGCCGTCAAGATCGCCAAGCTCAGCAAGGGCTCCATCCGCCTCGTCCACGTCTTCAACGAGATTCTTGCGATCCAGAGCGGCTACTACTCGGCCGAAGTGCGCGAGAGCCTCCTGAAACAGGCCGACAACCTCGTCAAGGAGGCCAAGACGAGGGTCGAGCAGCAGGGACTGACGGCGGACACCGCGGTCATCGACGCGCTCGGCGGACCGACCGGCGAGCTCATCGTCGCCTGCGCGAACGAGTGGCCGGCTGACGTCATCGTCATCGGCACGCACGGACGGCGCGGCCTCGCCCGCCTCGTGCTCGGCAGCGACGCCGAGTACGTCGTGCGGACCGCGAACGTTCCAGTGGTGCTCGTGCGCGGCCGGCGCAAGGCGGCCTAGGCCCGCGTCGCGACGGCCTCGGATTTCCCGCGATGAAACCCGTGATTCTACGTACGGGTTCGGGGCGGCCAAGCCCCTAGCAGGCTGCTGAAAAAGGAGTTTTGATGGCCACTAACTGCCAATTCCAACAATTGAAACAGCTATAAAACAAGTACTTGATGAATGAATGATCACAGAATTCATGGTTGCCAAAGCCTTTTTCAGCAGCCTGCTAG
>JANXUT010000027.1 GCA_025356075.1 Pseudomonadota bacterium
CTAGCAGGCTGCTGAAAAAGGCTTTGGCAACCATGAATTCTGTGATCATTCATTCATCAAGTACTTGTTTTATAGCTGTTTCAATTGTTGGAATTGGCAGTTAGTGGCCATCAAAACTCCTTTTTCAGCAGCCTGCTAGACAGCTCATTTCACGTTCTATCCTCCCGGTGGATCAGAACGTCGCGAAGAAGTCCGCCGACTGACCCACGGCGAACGGGGAACCCGGCATGGCGGTCAGCTCGCCTGTTGCAGCGTTCAGCCTGTAGCCGGTCACTTTTCCTGCGCTGCGATTTGTGACATAGAGAGACTGATTTGTCGGATCGATGCTCACTGAATCCGCGGTACTGCCAACGGCGAGCGGTGATCCGGGGAGCGGGCTTAGCGCCCCGGTCTGCTGGTTGATGCTGAATCCGAACAGACTCGTCCCCGCGGTTGCGTACAGGTAGGCGCCTGTCTGGTCGGCGACGATGTAGGTGCATGAGGGCAAGGCGTAGGGAAAGCCGGCGAGCGGGGTCAGCGCGCCCGTGTTCGGGTCGGTGCTGAATGGGTGGACACTGAAGGCTCCGATGCTCGCGGTACCACCACTCGCGTTCGCAGCGTATAGGAAGGATTCGCCGGCGCCGAACGCCAAGGAGGTTACGATGCCGACCGAGGGAAAGGGTGATCCCAGTACTGGCCTCAGCTCGCCCCCGAACGGGTCGATCCAGTATCCCGAGATGCTGTTTGAGCCACCGGTGTTAGCGACATAGAGGAATTGCCCATCGGGGCGAGCGGCCATCGTCGACGGTCCGGTACCGGCGGAATAGGAGGCAATTGGCGTGAGGGCACCGGTGCCTTGATCGATCGTGTAGGCGGAGACGGTGTCGGATCCGGCATTTGCGGCAAACGCATACATATTGAACCCGCAATGCCCTCCTCGTGTGGAGCACCACGTGGCGGTATACACGCCGACAGCGCCGGGGCTGGTGCCTGCGGCAAACGGCGAGCCAGGAACTGCGGTCAGTGCGCCGCTGCTGGGATCGACGGCAAAAGCCGATACGTCATTGCTGCGGCTATTGCTGACGTATATGTACTTCTTGTCGATCGTGCCCGCAATCGCGGACGGCCCTCGATCAGCGGCCATTGCTGGTCCTACCGCCATCAATGCGCCGCTGGTTGCATCATTGGAAAATACCGAAATGCTGTCGGCCCCCGAATTCGCCACAAACGAGAATTCGCCGCACACGATGTTGACGTCGGATATATCGGAAACATTGGGTGGCGTCATCGTGAAATAGGGATTCTGTACGATGCATTGCTGCGCAGGTGAATGCGGCTGTTGAGCGATCGAGACGCCCTGGCCATAAGGGCCTGGAGCCACGGCTATTGGAAACGCATAGCTTCCATTCCCGCTGATTCCAACGTGTTGGGAGCCTAGCGCAAGTTCGAGACCCTGCCCCACTAGACCCGACACCGTTCCGCCGACCTTATACGGGGCCGCGCAAGCCACCGCGACGTTCGAGACGTCGGCGGACGCTGTCCCGGCAGAGTCTGCGACGGCGCAGTACATTCCCTGCGGTTGAGTACCGACCGAGACTGCGTATGACCCACCGCCCGACACTTTGGTGGCAAAAATGAACGGGCCGTTTGCGCTGACCGTCAGATCGTCGCCGCCGTTGTTCCGAAGGACGACCGACTCGCCGACGCCAAGACCAGCGACAGATCCGCCGATGGAGAAGGGACCGTTGCTGACACAAGCGACAGCGACATTGTTTACGTTGGAGGAGACCGTGCCCGAGCCGCCCGTGACGCTACAAGTCTTGCCCGCTGGGGCAGTCGCCGTCACGGCGTAGGCGGCGCCGCTAGCGATCTTGGTGACAAAGGCGAACGCGCCGTTCGCGCTGACCGTCAAATCGTCGCCGCCATTGTCCCGCAGGATGACCGATTGCCCGGCGTCAATCCCAGCGACCGCACCGCCAACGGTGTACGTGGCTGGAGGGGTCGATGGGCCGGAACTGCCTCCGCCGCACGCGGTAAGTGCCGCCAGCACGGCTCCGGACCAGAGGCATCGTGCCGTCTGAAGAATGTCGGTTGTCATAGGAAACTCCCTCCGCAGTTGTGAACGCTACGCCGAGGCACTTCTCAGGCGCTTCGAGCGCCTTCGGGGCACGCGGCGACCCCCCGCGATCGCGATCGCTGAAACAATAGAAACGCGGGCAGGGTTGCTTCGCATCGTGCCTTCCCCACCGGAGGGGCCATAAACCGCGCCGATCAGATCCGGCGCAGGGCAACCCTAGGGACCGCTGCACGGTTGGGGGTGAAGGCTGGCCCAAAGTTTGGTGAATTGTGGCGGTCGCGGGTCAAAGTGCCCCGCGTGGCCGATGGGGCCCGGGTTGGCCGAGGCGCTCCCGGGAGTGGCGCACCTTCCGTGCGACGCGTAGCGCCCTCACTGCGCCATCGCCGCAGACACGCTCCGTACGGACTGATCAACGGCCAGGGCAATCCCGAGGCGTGACTCCCGCCGATGCGATGACCTCGCCTCGCCCAAGTCCATGTGGTCACGAGGCGGATTTCTACCGCCGCTGCTTTCGGCTGCAATGGCACGCCTACCCCGAGCGGCGATTGCGAGTCGACCTATCGCTCCCACTAAGGAGACTGCCGCCGGCGGGAACCCGGTCACAGGGAACGCTACTCGCGAGACGGGCGCCGGCGTCTCGAGGCCAATAACCTGCATGGGCCGAAACGGAGTTCGGCCGCCCCGAACACGGGTCCCTGTACCCTGTCGATCGTGGGACGACGTCCGGAACTCAGGACGCGGTCGGCCGCCTACCGTGCGCGCATGCGACTGGCCGGAGGGTCCCGGGCGCCATCGGCGGGGCTGGTCATGGCGTCGGGCCTGACCGTACGTCGGATGCGGAAGATGGGGCTTCTGCGCGGCGGCACAACAACAGGACGTCGGGCGCTACGCCGCATGTCCGACTGGCCCCGGAGCTTGATCGCACGCCGCGCCTGCGGCTCATGACTTTCGTGATGCAGCGGTCAAAACGGCGCCGTTCGGCTTCCAGGCGATGGGGGTAAGCGCGCTAGCAACCCCGTACTTCCATGCTAAGGGCTGACGTTGCAGGATCTCTGCCAGGCAAGGCGGGGGTGCGTGATGGCGAGGGATCTGACGGACAAGCAGCGGACGGCGATGGACGCTCTGCAGGCGGCGCGGAACTCGGGCGTGGGATTGAGCGCGTACGCGAAGGCGCATGGACTGAACGCGCGACAGCTTCATGACTCGGTCGTCGCTCTGCGCAAACGCGGCGTGCTGCCCCCGACGGATCGACCCCGACCGCGAAAGGCCTCGTTCGTGGCGGTGCGTGTCGTGAACGCGGCGCGCTCGTTGCCGGCGACGGCATTGCCGCCACGCACGGGGATGGTATGCCGACTGGTGCACGCGAGCGGGTTTGTGGTCGAGTGCGGCGAGTGGCCGCCGGCGTCGTGGATGTTGTCGCTGACCACAGGACATCCGGATGTTGCGCCCTGACCGTGACATCGAGCGCGTGTATCTGCACCGCGCCCCGGTCGATATGCGTAAGCAGATGGACGGCCTGGCCGTGCTGGCCCAGGACGTTATCCGGCAGGACCCGACATCCGGGGCGCTATTCGTGTTCACGAACGCGCGGCGCAACAAGTTGAAGATCCTCGTGTGGGAGCGCAACGGCTTCGTCATCTGGTACAAGCGACTGGAGCAGCAACGATTTCCCTGGCCACGCGGTGTGGGTGACGCGGTGCTCACGCTGACGGGCCAGCAGCTGCATTGGCTGCTCGACGGCTACGACGTGTGGCGCATGAAGCCACACGAAGCGCTGCATTTCTCGGTGTTTTCGTAACGCTGACGCATGTTGTTGCGGTATAATGCAGGCCGTGAGCACCACGGCCTCAAGCACCGCAGACGCCACCGATATCGCAAGCGTGCTCGCGCGCGTTGCGGCCCTCGA
>JANXUT010000060.1 GCA_025356075.1 Pseudomonadota bacterium
GGCTGATCGGCCAGCATGCCGGTGCGCGGCGCGATCATGCCGCTGTAATTCATACCCGGAATTTGATCTGTAGGCATTTGCTTTCGCTCCTCAACGCGATAGGAAGGCCGGAGACGGGCGCGAGCGCGACCGATGTCCGACATGGGTGAACGAGTGAGCGCGGCAGGCGCGTCACCGTGCGCAGCGGCGCGAGTGGATTCGCTGCGATTCATTTCGGCGCCTCCGTAGCGCGAATCGGCGACACGGTGTTGCTCATCACGTCGGCCAGCCGGCGGACGTTGCGCGCGCGGCGCTCCAGGCCGAGCGTGCGCAGATAGCCCTGCAACACGTTCGCGTGGTTGCTGTACGTGCCCGCGTCCATCGTCGGCGTGCGCCCGGCGAGCACGTCGGTCTCGTAGGCGAGCACGCGACGGCGGATGAACACGACGCGTTCGCAGAGCCACAGCTGCTGCGTTGAAAGCGCCTCAACCCCGCCGAGGTCCTGCCACAGCGTCCAGAGATCGGCGGCTACCTCGCGAGCGACCTGGCTGCGGCGATCGAGATCCCACGCGAAGCCCGCCGTGAAGCGCGCCGGGAGTTCGGAGGGACGGGTGGTGCTCAGGGTCCGCGTCACGCCTGCACCTCGGGGACAACTCGCGGTGCCGACAGCGGCCGCGCCAACATGGCTGGAGTGCGTTTCGACGCGTTCTCCGGTTCAGAGATCCGGTGGAACAGCCCAGCGGTCACGCACGAGAATGCCGAGAGAACTAGCGATTCCGCGCTCAGCAGCAGCGACGGTAGCCCGCTGAGTTGCACCGCAAGTTGCACTCGGGCCCGAATTCCGGCCCGTACGAGCCCCCGACGATGCGAGCCGAGCACGTCAGCGGCGAACGAGCCGAGCACGGGGTGGGTCACGGCGTTCCCCCTACCGAGGCGGCGCGCGTGCAGCTGTGAAGCGGCCTCCCCGTCTCACCCGAATGTAGGGTGATGTAGGGTCGTCCATATGTTTTCTCCGCGCGCCCGCGTATGGGGAAGTACCGGCTGTGCCTACATCTGCCTACATAGCGGCTCATCGGTCGCTCCAATGGGGGGCGCTGGCGTCTGCGAATTCGAGGCCGAGGAACATGACGCCGGTGGTCTTGCGCTTGGCGGTGAACCCGCGCCGGTGCATTTCGGCCGGGAGGTCTTTCGAGGGGAGCCATCGTTCGCCGGCCTGCTCGCAGAACGCGGTGTAGCGGCTGAAGAACGTTGACGACTTGACCTCAGCGAGCGTGCGGCTCTCGCAGTGGTCGGCGATGAACCGGCCGAGGGTGTCGGACTCGTCCCGGTACTCGCGCACGGCGTCGGTGATGACGGTGGGCGGCCGCAGGCCTGACTCGCGCCATTCGGTGCAACCCTGCACGGCCCAACGCAGGATGCCGGGCAGTTCCGCGCGCAGTTTCTCCAGCAGGCCCGGGTCCTGTTCCTCGGGCGGGATCGCGACGGTGAAGGGAACCAGGCGGAGACGACGCCAGATCCCCTCATCAGTGCCCGAGATCGCGGGTTTGTGATTGCCCCGGATCAGTAGCTTGTGCGTCGGCCGAAAGTCGAAGAACTCCTCGTGCAGGAAGCGACCGGTGAGCGTGTCGCCGCCGGTCAAGTCCTTCAGCTTCGCCTCGTTGAAGCGTGCGCCCTGACTGGTTTCGTTCATCAGCGCGAGGCGTACGCCGCGCAGCCGGGCGATGTCGTTCGGGATGCCGCCATGGCGCTTCATCATCAGCATGTCGGGCGAGAGCGTGGCTGCGTAGTCGCCGAGTAGCGACTCGATCACCTCGCAGAAAACCGACTTGCCGTTGGCGCCGAGGCCCCACAGGAAGTGAAGTACCTGCTCGGTCACGAGGCCCGTCAACAGATAGCCGGTCAGACGCCGCAGGTACGCGTACAGGTCCTCGTCCTGGCCGGTCACGCGTGATAGGAAGCCATCCCACCGTTCGCAGTCGGCCTCCGGGTCGAATGCGACCTCCACGACGCGGGTGATGAGGTCCTCGCGACTGTGGGGCCGCAGCTTCCCGACCTGGAGGTCGAGCGTCCCGTTGGCGACGTTGAGCAGCCACGGGTCCGCGTCGAACTCCGTCAACCGCGTATGAATGCCTGGCTCGGATCGGGTGAGCGCGATCATCGCGTCGATGGCGACCTTCGACTGCGACTTCTTGGCATGCCGGTAGAGCTCGTCGCGCTCGCGATCGGTCGCACCCTGGATCTCGCAGAAGATGCTGCTCGCGGTGTCCTTCGCCAGCGCCTGAACGCGTACGCCGCGCTCGTCACTCGCCCAGCGCCTCCCGTCCCAGACCAGCCAGCCCCGCTCGGCCGTGTACCGGAGATCGCAGCCGTGACGCTCAGCCAGGCGCCTCGAGTTCGCCATGTCAGTGTCGCAAAACTCGGCGGGTAGCCCGTCCGCGCGCGGTTTTGGCGGCAGCCGTGTCACGTTGGCGCTCACCTGCCGACCCTCCGATCGAGTTCGTCGAGGGCGTCGTGGACGCGCGCTACGATCTCGCGTAGCCGGCCACGGTCGATCGGATGCAGGCTACGGCCGCTCTCAACGCCACGTTCGAGTGCGCGGACCATTAGCGCATCGCCGCACGGGCCCCACGTTCCGATCGCGTCGAAGTGAAGGACAGCCGCCTGAATCGCGAGGTCGTCTGCGTCGGGGATCGGCTGACCACGGTCGACCATCCGCGCAACCTGTGCGATAGCCGACAGCGCCCTGCCCGTTTCTCCGTGGTCCGGGGGCGGCCTCAGGTCGGGCACGAGGCGCAGGACGGCGTTCAAAACGGAATGTCGGCGAGCGGATCTGCGCCGCCCGCCGGTGCCTGCCGGCTGCCTGGCGCCGGTCGCTGAGGTTGCTCCGAATCCTTGGGTTTCGCGCGCAGCTGCATGTAGCGCGACCCGTCCTTCTTCGCGGTCGACCGCCAGGCGTCGAGCCAGAATTCGCGGCCCTCGATCTGGATCCGTCCGCGATAGTCCGGGTCCAGCTTCCCGTCGCGCTTCGACGAGTTCTTGAACAGGACGCCGCGCATCTCGTTGTCGAAGCTCACTTGGGCGATGCCTTCGAGGCGCGGCAGCCTGCGCAGAGGAACTGGCCGTGCGTGATGCGCCCGCCGGCCAGGGAGCGGCGCTCTCGGCAGCGCGAGCACATGCGCTGCGGCAGGTGGAACGGGGGGCGCGAAGCGTTCGGGGCGGTCACAGGGGTGGGTCCGGGAAGCGCTCTACGGACCGCAACGTGGGCCGAGCGCACGACTCGCAAAGAGTCGCGGGGCCTCCTAACTCGACGAGATGCCGGACGACGCCTTCGCCCGCGCTAAGCGCTGCGGAGCACGTCGCGCAGGACGCGACGCGACGGCGGCGAACTCTGACCAGCGGATCCGCTACGCGGGCACGCCGAGCGCTGCTGAAGGTGGCGCTCATCACGCCGCCTGCTTCTCGATCGGGCGATTGGCCGCGATCTCGAATCCGTCAACGCGGCCGGACTGTGACTCCAACCACTTCGAGAACGGCGCACCGAGCACGACAAGATCGCGACCGATTCGCGTGAGCGCGCCTGCGGCGACCAGCGCCGTGCGGTTGCAGCGAACCAGGTAGCGGCCCTTGCCGGGCGAATGGGGGTAGACGAATTGCGGCCAAGCCTCGATCGCCCACGAATGCGGGGCGGGCTGGGCGGCGGGATTGCGGGGCTTCGACATGCAGCACCTCCTTCGGGTGCTGCGAAGTCTCTGCGACTACGTGCGTGAGGCGCGATTCACGCTAGTGCAGTTAGCGAGAACTCAGCGCTATCGGGGTCCTGCGTATTGTTCGGGAACTACTCGCTTCCCGTAGTAGTTCGCCTTGATGTCATAGCTGGCTTTCTCGATGCCGTACTCGCGCCAGATCTCGGCGACGCGATCCCACAACGTTGGCTTGTCGTTGGACTCGTAGGGATTCGTCTTCGGGAGGTGCGGCACCATCCGGTGCACGTGATCTACGAGGTCGCGGTTCGCTCTAACCCAAGCAGTAGGCGGTCCCTTCGGAACGCGTCGCCCCGCAGGCAGCGGGCGCGGCGAGATCGCGAGCGCCCGCTCGGTGAACTCTAGGAGCACGCGGCCCCGTTCGTCGTCTCTGAGAAGCGCCAGAGGCGCCTGAATCTCGCGAAGCGCGCCTTCTACGCTTCGCTCCCCGTCCGCGATGGCCTCAAGCCACATGCCGAGCACGATGTCGCGGCGGACGACGTTCGGCACTCTGCGCCGCTCAGTCTCCTCGACATCGAACTTCGCGCGGCCCGCCGCGCACGCGGGGCAGTCGGGCTCGCAGGTGTCGCCCGTCACTACGCTGCCGCCTGGCTTGAGCCAATGGGCGGGCGCCTCGGCGGTCACGGCTTGCCGCGCAGCTTGTTGGCGAGGATCGTCATGGGCGCCCGTACAGCGCGATGCGACCGCGAATGTAGTTGAGCACGTCCGGCCCGGCATCCGCCGTTGGAATGGCCAAGAAGCCGCCCTTGACCTTGCAGAGCAGCCACAAGTCGGGGCGCTCCACGACTTCCCGAAACTCCGACCAAGCGACGACGGTCGCGACCGGCGCTTCCCCAAATGTCAGTCCGGCGTCGTCCACGTGCACCGGAAAAGCGCGAGACATGCCCTTTAAGGCAAGTCCCAGAACATCTAGCTGCTGCCGCGTCTTGCGAGCACCCCGAACGCGCGCGACGAAGACGAGTGTCTCCACCGCCGCGATGAATGCGCATAGTGCGACACCGAACCATGTGAACAGGAGTTGTCCGGCCCACCAATCGATTGAGCAGCATAGGGCGACGAAAATGCCGACGCCCGCCAAGTACTCCTTCCTCCCGAGCCCCTTCGCGTAACGTTCCTCGTACCTCGCTTTGAGCCGCGAGAAATAGGCATCGCTTGCGTCTTGAAGCTGAGCGGCCGTCACCCACACGTTGAAGTCTGCGTTCACGTTGGCGGCTTGAATGAGCGGCGCAGCTTGTTCGCGAGCGCCGCGCTACCAGTCACCGGCGCGCCTGCTACCAGGTGCGCGTACTTCGCCGTGATGGTCGGGCTGGAGTGCCCCAGGACTGAGCCGATCTCGACCAACGTCGAGCCGTTCTGTGCGAGGTACGACGCGCACGAGTGGCGCAGATCGTGCCAATGAAAGTCGACCAGCCCTGCCCCCCTGTGCACCGAGCGCCAGTGATAGTCGAGGTAGAACCGGTTGGCCGGCTTGCCGTCGTCTTTCAGGAAGACGCGCGTCAAGCCGACGACGCCGTTCTTCTTGAGCGCCCTGAGCGATTCGATCGCGGGCTCAGGAAGGTGGACCGCACGGCGCCGCTTGTTTTTGCTGACCAGCACGGTGACCGTCTGCTTTTCGAAGTCGAGGTCCTTCCATTCGAGACGGAGCAGTTCGCCCATCCGCAGCCCGGTCGCCACACTCGTCAGCACCGCCGCGTGCATGAACGGGGAATGCTTCTCCGCAGCGCCCATGACCGCCGCGAGTTCGGCGTCGGTCAGGAATCGCACCCGCTCCCGAGGCTCGGTCAGCAGTAGCCGCGTCGGCCACACCTTCTCCTGAGGCACCAGGCCGGCGGCGCGCGCCCAGTTCCAGGCGCTGCGCATTGCGGAGAGGTAACGATTCACCGTGGCGGGCTTGCGGCCGTTACGCAGCAGGTCGCGTGATTCGCGAAGCTTGAGCGTGCCGAACCCGAGCGCCTTGTCGCCGCCGCAGTGGTTCGACCACCACGCGAGGAGAGATTCGAGGTCGGGGAAGTACTTCAGCTGCTTCGTTTCGGGGTCGGCCAGGAACTCGTCGATCAGCCCCTTGACCGTCAGGCTCGTAAGGTCCTTGCGCGCCTCGCCCTGCTTGCGCTGCTGCTTGAGTTCCTGCTCAAGAGTCTCCGCCCAGGCGGCCGCCTCGGGCTTGGTCCCGAACGACTTCGAGACCGGCTTGAACGGCTTGACGCGGACCCAGGCGAGGAAGCTCGTCGAGCCGTCGCCGTACTTTCGCTTTTGGAATGACGGCATGGGTTAGGGCTCCCGTGCCGCGCTACACTTTTCGGTATCCATGGTGGGCACTCCAGTGCTTGCCTTGGCCAGGGCCCGGTCGGTGTTTCAAGCACCGTCTGGGCCCGCTTCGTTTGCGCACGCATTCGCGCGTACATGGCAGACGTTACGCCTGTCGCGAGTGCAGTGCAACTTAGAGTGCAACTTGGGGGTCGGTGCCACCGACCCCGGATCACGAAAAGCCTATGTTTTGGCGGAGAGGGTGAGATTCGAACTCACGAGCCCCGTGAAGGGCCTCCGGTTTTCAAGACCGGTGCAATCAACCGCTCTGCCACCTCTCCGTCGCCGGGCCGCGGTCGGTCGCGACTCTACCGGAGTTGCGCTGGCGGCGGAACGCGCCGCCGCCGTTTCGTGCCGCGCCGCACGTATCCGGCCTCGCTGGCCCGGTTAGCGCGATTTGGCGGCGATGACCTCGAGGCCGCCCATGTAGGGCTTCAGCACCTCGGGGATCCGGATGCTGCCGTCGGCCTGCTGGTAGTTCTCCATGACCGCGACCATCGCGCGGCCGATCGCCACCCCTGAGCCGTTGAGGGTGTGTACGAGTTCGGGCTTGCCGGTCGCGGGGTTCCTGAAGCGCGCCTGCATGCGCCGCGCCTGGAAGCTCTCACAGTTCGAGACCGAGGAAATCTCCCGGTACTTCCCCTGCCCCGGCAGCCACACCTCGAAGTCGTAGGTCTTGGCGCTGCCGAAGCCGATGTCGCCGGCGCACAGCGCCACGACGCGGTAGGCAAGGCCGAGCGCCTCGAGCACGCGCCCCGCGTGGCCGGCCATCTCCTCGAGCGCGCGATAGGAGTCCTCCGGCCGCACGATCTGCACCATCTCGACCTTATCGAACTGGTGCTGGCGGATCATGCCGCGCGTGTCCTTGCCGTAGGAACCGGCCTCGGAGCGAAAGCACGGGGTGTGGGCGGTGAGCTTGAGCGGCAATTCATCGGCACCCAGGATCGCATCGCGCACGAGGTTAGTGAGCGGCACCTCGGCCGTCGGGATCAGGAAGAGTTCCGTTTCACCCTGCACCTTGAAAAGGTCGGCCTCGAACTTCGGCAGCTGGCTCGTGCCGGTGAGGGTCTGGCGCGACACGAGGTAGGGAACGTAGGTCTCGCGGTAGCCGTGCTCGCGCGTGTGCAGGTCGAGCATGAACTGCCCAAGTGCCCGATGCAGCCGAGCGATGCTGTCCCTGAGTACCACAAAGCGCGCACCGGAGATCTTTCCGGCCGACTCGAAGTCGAGCCCGCCATCGAGTTCGCCGAGCGCGACGTGATCGCGCGCTTCGAAGCTGAACTTGGGCGGCGTGCCGTGCCGGCGCACCTCGACATTCTCGAGTTCGTTGGCCCCGTCCGGCACCGATTCGTGGATGAGGTTCGGGAGCTCGAGCGCGAGCGCATCGACCTCGCTCTGCACGCTCGCGAACTCCGCCTCCGCCGCCGCAAGCTCGGCGCCCAGGTGCTCGACCTGCTGGAGAAGCGACGCGACGTCCTCACCCTGCCCTTTCGCCTTGCCGATCGCTTTCGAGCGAGTATTGCGCTCATTGCGTAGCGCGTCGGCACGGATCTGCGCGGCCTTGCGGCGTCCTTCTAGCGCGGCGAGCGCGGCGACGTCCAAGCGAAAGCCGCGGCGCGCGAGGTTCAGGGCGAGCGCTGCGGGGTCGGATCTCAATAGCTTCGGATCAAGCACCGGATGTCCTTAGGAGTGCGGGTCAGTCGGAATTATCGGCGGGCAACGCGGCCCGGCGCCGGGCCAGCGCCTCGCGGATCTTGATCTCGAGGCCCCTCGCCACCGGTTCATAATAAGTGCGCGGCGCGAGTCCGTCCGGGAAATACCGCTGGCCGGCGGCGAGCGCATCCGGCTCGTCGTGGTCGTAGCGGTAGCCCTTGCCCCAGCCGAGCTCCTTCATCATCCGCGTCGGGGCATTGCGGATGTGGAGCGGCACCTCGAGGGAGCCTGAGGCCTGCGCGTCCGCCTTCGCGGCACCGAAGGCGGTGTAGACGGCGTCGCTCTTCGGTGCGACCGCGAGGTAGACGATCGCCTGCGCGATTGCGAGCTCGCCTTCCGGGCTCCCGAGCCGGTCGAACGTCTCCCACGCCTGAAGCGCGAGCGTCAGCGCCCGGGGATCGGCGTTGCCCACGTCCTCGCTCGCCATCCGAAGCGCACGCCGGGCGATGTAGAGCGGGTCGCAGCCGCCATCGAGCATGCGGCAGAGCCAGTAGAGCGAGGCATCCGGGTCGCTGCCCCGGACCGCCTTGTGCAGCGCCGACATCTGGTCGTAGAACTGCTCGCCGCGCTTGTCGAAACGACGGTGCCCGCCGCTTGCGACCTCGGAGGCAATCGCTTCGCTGATGCGGCGACCCTCCGGCACCGGCACCGCAAGATCGGCCGCGACCTCGAGGAGGTTGAGACCCCGACGCGCGTCCCCGTCCGCCGCGCGACCCAGGAGGCCGAGCGCGGCGGGCTCGATGCTGAGTTTCAGCGCGCCGAGCCCCCGCTCGGAGTCGGCGAGCGCGCGGTTGATGAGCGCGACGATGTCCTCGGGGTTGAGCGCCTTGAGGAGGTAGATCCTCGCCCTCGACAGGAGTGCGCCATTCACCTCGAACGAGGGGTTCTCCGTGGTCGCGCCAATGAACACGAGCGTGCCGTCCTCGACGAACGGCAGGAACGTGTCCTGCTGCGCGCGGTTGAACCTATGCACCTCGTCGAGGAACAGGACGGTCGCAGCTCCGGTGGCCGCGCGCGCGGCGCTCGCTCGCTCGACGACCTCGCGGATGTCCTTCACTCCCGCGAGCACCGCCGAGAGCGCGTGGAACTCCGCCGCGCAGGAGCGCGCGACGAGGCGCGCGAGCGTGGTCTTGCCGGTGCCGGGCGGCCCCCACAGCAGCATCGAGTGGAGCGTCGCGCCCTCGACCAGGCGCGTCAGCGGCTTGCCGGGCCCAAGCAGGTGCGACTGGCCGACGAACTCATCGATCGTGCGCGGCCGCATCCGGTCGGCGAGCGGTCGGTAGGGTTCCTTGGGTGCGTTCACCCGGCCATTGTACGTCGGGGAACCGTGCGGCCCGCAGCCGCAGGCGATCAGCTCTTGGGGCCGATCACGTCAACGCCCGCGGGCGCGGTGAACCTGAATAGCGCATCGGGGAGCTTCAGGTTCCGCTCGATCCTGGTGAGTTCGACCCGCGTGACCTGGTTCAGCTTGTCCGCGAACTCGAGGCGCCTCAGCTCCCCGCCCACGAAGCCGAGCCTCAAGGCCTTGAAGTCGGTGTCGTTTTGCTTAGGGACCAGGCGCACCCACTCGATGCCGGCCTCGGTGCCGCCCGCGCTCACCTCGAACTGGTCCTTCACGTTCGCCTCGCCCGCCAGCAGCATCGCCGGCGTCTGCGACAGCGTGTCCTTGACCTTGCGCTTGGTCGCCTGCTGAAGCTCGGGGTCGTAGAGCCAGAGCCACTCCCCGTCCGAGATGATGAGCTGCTTGGGGTCGGTGTAATCCCAGCGGAACCGGCCGGGCTTTCGCAGGTAAAGCGTGCCGACGGCGCGGTCGCCGGGCTTGCCGTCGCGGTCGGTGAGCTCCTGCACGAACTCGGCGCGAACGGCGGTCAGTTGCGAGAGCGCCTTCTCGACCGTCACGAGCGCGGCGGCATCGGCCTCGCTCGCGGCGCGGGCCGCGCCGCCCGCGAGTGACAGCGCGCCGAGGAGAAGCGCGCCGAGCAGCCGGGAGCTGAGCCTCACGCGCACGCTCACGCCTCGGCCGGCGGCGGCGCGAGCACTTCGCGCGAGCCGTTGGACTGGAGCGGTCCCACGAGCCCCGCCGATTCCATCGTCTCGACGAGCCGCGCGGCGCGGTTGTAGCCGATCTTGAGGCGGCGCTGGATGCCGGACACGGAGGCCTTGCGCGACTCGACGACGATCTTCACGGCCTCGTCGTAAAGCGCATCCTGCTCGGGGTCGCTGATGGTGTTGCCGTCGGCATCCTCCGCGCCCAAGCCCGGGATCGGGCCGCGCGGGCCGTCGAGGATCTCCTCGATGTAGTCGGGCGTCGCGCCCCTGAGCGCGCTCACGACGCGGTGGACCTCCTGGTCGGACACGAACGCGCCGTGCACGCGGTTCGGAACGGAAGTCCCGGGCGGGAGGTAGAGCATGTCGCCGTGGCCGAGCAGCGACTCGGCGCCGCCCTGGTCGAGGATCGTGCGCGAGTCGACTTTGGCGGAGACCTGGAACGCGATGCGGGTCGGGATGTTCGCCTTGATGAGGCCGGTGATCACGTCGACCGAGGGTCGCTGCGTCGCGAGGATGAGGTGGATGCCGGAGGCCCGCGCCTTCTGCGCGAGGCGCGCGATGAGCTCCTCGACCTTCTTGCCGACGATCATCATGAGGTCGGCGAGCTCGTCGATGACGACGACGATGTACGGCAGCGGCTCGCAGTTCGGCACGTTGCCGCTCGAGTCGAGGAGCCCCTGCTCGCCCGCCTGCAGGCGCTGCTGCATGATGGGGTCGACGAGCGGCTTGCCGGCCTCGACCGCGTCCTTCACCTTGCGGTTGTAGCCGCCGATGTTCCTGACGCCAAGCGCCGCCATCAGCTGGTAGCGCCGCTCCATCTCGGCGACGCACCACCTGAGCGCGTTCGCCGCCTGCTTCATGTCGGTGACGACCGGTGCGAGGAGGTGCGGGATGCCCTCGTAGACCGACAGCTCCAGCATCTTCGGATCGATCATGATCAGGCGCACGTGCTCGGCGGTCGCCTTGTAGAGGAGCGAGAGCACCATCGCGTTGATGCCGACGCTCTTTCCCGAGCCCGTGGTGCCGGCGATGAGGAGGTGCGGCATCTTCTGCAGGTCCGCGACCACCGGGTGCCCGCCGATGTCCTTGCCGAGCGCGAGCGCGAGCGGCGATGCGACCTCGTCGTAGGCGCGCGACTTCAGGATCTCGCCCAAGGTCACGAGCTCGCGCTTCTCGTTCGGGATCTCGAGCCCCACGACGCTCTTTCCCGGGATCACCTCGACCACCCGCACGCTGATCGCCGAGAGCGCCCGCGCGATGTCCTTCGAGAGCCCCGAGATCTGGCTGACCTTGACGCCGGGCGCCGGCCTTAACTCAAAGCGCGTGACGACGGGCCCCGGGTGCACGGCGACGACCTCGACCTCGACGCCGAAGTCGCGCAGCTTCAGTTCGACGAGTCGCGACATCGCCTCGAGCGTCTCGGCCGAGTAGCCGACCTCGCGCGGTGGCGCATCGTCGAGGAGCTTGAGGGCGGGGAGCTCCTTCGAGGCCGGCCGCTCGAAGAGCACGACCTGCCGCTCCTTCTCCACCCGCTCGCTCTTCTCGATGACCGGGATCGGCGGCTCGATCCGGGGTGGCGGGCGGTACTCGGCCTTCTTCTTGTCCTCGCGCGCCGCTTCCTGGCGCAGGGCGCGGTTCTCGCGCCCGGCGCTCTTCTCGCGGCGGTTGGCGAGGAAGCCCCGCGCCCACGCGTTGGCGCCCAAGAGCCCCTGGCCGAGGAGGTCCATGACCCGAAGCCACGAGACGCCCGCGAAGAGCGAGACGCCCGCGAACCACAGCCCGAGCAGGAGGAGCGTGGCGCCGAGGAAACTGAAGCCGCGCGCGAGCCCGTGGCCGACGAGGTCGCCGAGGATGCCGCCGGCGGTCTGCGGGTAGCGCGTCGTCGCGAAGTGCAGCGTCGCGATCCCGGCGCTCGTCGCGAGCGTGAGCACGAAGCCCGCGAGCCGAAACGCGAGGCTCGCGCGGGAGGGCGTAGCCGCCGCGGGCGGACGGAACAGCACCCAGCCCGTCACGCCGACCATGACGGGGAAGAGGAACGCAGGCGCGCCAAAGAGCACGAGGAACACGTCCGAGACGTACGCGCCGATGGGCCCGATGAGGTTGGCGACGCGGCCGGGGTCGCCCGTGTAGGTGAAGCTCCGATCCGCCGGGTCGAAACTGACGAGCGCGAGGAGCAACACGAGCGCGAGCGCGCCAAACACGAAGAGCGCGCCCTCGCGCAGGCTCCGTGTCACGACCGCGGCGAGCTTGAAGCCCGCGCCGCCCTTGGTTGAAGTGGCCGCCTCAGCCATTGCTCAGTCCGAAATGAGAAAACACACTTAAATACATGATACTACTCAGATACCCGCTTCGCCAGCTGCACCGCAGCGAATCCACCCGGAGCGCGCATTTTTTCCTACCATGGGCACCCCCGTGGAGCCATTCGAGAGTCGCATGACCCAACCCCGTCACGCCCGCCTGCTGATCCTGGGCTCGGGCCCCGCCGGCTACAGCGCCGCCGTCTACGCCGCGCGCGCGAACCGGGAGCCGCTCCTGATCACCGGTGTCGAGGTCGGCGGCCAGCTGATGACGACGACCGAGGTCGACAACTGGCCGGGCGACGTCGAGGGGCTCCTCGGTCCCGCGCTCATGGAGCGGATGAGGAAGCACGCGGAGCGCTTCAACACCCGCATCGTCCAGGACCACATCAATCGCGTCGAGCTTGGCCAGCGCCCGTTCCACCTTCACGGCGATGGCGGCGAGTACACCTGCGATGCGCTCATCATCGCAACCGGCGCCTCCGCGCGCTACTTAGGCATCCCTTCCGAGCAGGCGTTCCGTGGCAAGGGCGTGTCGGCGTGCGCGACCTGCGACGGGTTCTTCTACAAGAACCACGACGTCGCGGTGATCGGCGGCGGCAACACGGCGGTCGAGGAGGCGCTCTACCTCACGAACATCGCCCGGCACGTGACGCTCGTCCACCGCCGCGACAAGCTCCGCGCCGAGAAGATCCTGCAGGACCGCCTGCAGGAGCGCCACCGCGCCGGCAAGGTGTCCTTCGCCTGGAACCACGAAGTCGGCGAGGTGCTCGGCGATGCGAGCGGCGTCACCGGCCTTCGGATCCTCCCGGTCGGCGGCAGCCACCAGAGCGCCCGCGACTTGGCGCTCACCGGCGTCTTCATCGCCGTCGGCCACACGCCGAACACGCAGCTCTTCGAGGGGCAGCTCGACATGAAGGGCGGCTACATCCTCACCGCGACGGGACTGAAGGGCGATGCGACGGCGACCAGCATCGAGGGCGTGTTCGCGGCGGGCGACGTGGCGGATCACATCTACCGCCAGGCGGTCACCTCCGCCGGCACCGGCTGCATGGCGGCGCTCGATGCCGACCGGTACCTCGAACGCATGGACGCGGCGAAGTAACCCGAGCCCCCGCGTGGACACCGGCGCCCTCGTCGCGACCCGCCACCGCTCGATCGACGGCATCGAGGCGGCGGCCTGGAACTCCCTCGAGCACGAGGGCGTGCCGTTCCTCAGGCACGAGTTCCTTGCCGCGCTCGAGCACACGAACGTCGCCTGTCCCGCCACCGGCTGGACCCCCTCCCACATCACCGTCAGCGAGGGGCTTACCCTGGTCGGCGCGATGCCGCTCTACGCGAAGAGCCATTCGTGGGGCGAGTTCGTGTTCGACTTCAGCTGGGCGGACGCCTACCGCCGCCACGGCATGCCCTACTACCCCAAGCTCGTCGCGGCGACGCCGTTCACGCCGGCGACGGGCCCCCGCCTCCTCCTGCGCCCGGGTGCCGATGGCCCGCGCGTCCGCCGTGCGCTCATCACGGCGGCGCTCGAGGCTGAGCCCGACGCCTCGTCCTTGCACGTGCAGTTCGCGACACCCGCCGAGGCCGAGTGGCTGGCGGGCGAGGGGTTGCTGCTTCGACTCGACTGCCAGTTCCACTGGCAGAACCGCGGCTACGCCTGCTTCGATGACTTCCTCGGCTCCTTCACCGCCGAGAAGCGCAAGAAAGCCAAGCGCGAGCGACGGCGAGTGCAGGAGGCCGGCGTCACCTTCGAGATGCGACTCGCGGGTGAATTGAGCGCGCCCGAGTGGGAGCGCGTGTACGCGCTGCATGCCTCGACGTTCCATCGCCACGGCCACGAGCCCTACCTGAACCCCGACTTCTTCGCCGAGGTCGGGCGCTCGGAGTCGATCGCCCCGCGCGTGCTCCTCGCCCGCCACCACGGCGACATCATCGCCACCGCGATCTTCTTCCAGGGGCGCGACACGCTCTACGGCCGCTACTGGGGCGCGGCGGGGGACTTCCACAGCCTGCATTTCGAGGCCTGCTACCACCAGGGCATCGAGTACTGCATCGGCCAGGGGCTCAGCCGCTTCGAGCCCGGGACCCAGGGCGAGCACAAGATCGCGCGCGGCTTCAGCCCGACGCTCACCGAGTCCGCGCACCTGATCCGCGACCCGCGCTTTCGGAGCGCCATCGAGCGGTACCTGGCCGATGAGCGCACCGCGATCCGGGCCTACGCCGCCGACGCCGCGGGCCACGTTCCGTACCGCGCCGAGGCCCCGCTCCCGGACCTGCCCGCCGACGACGCATGAGCGATGCGCCGGTCCCCTGGCTTGACGCCGGCGATCCGCCCGCGGCGCTCCCCGACCCGCGCAAGGCGCGCGATGAGCCAAACGGCCTCCTCGCGGCCGGCGGCTCGCTCGAGCCCGCCTGGCTCCTCGGCGCGTACCGGCGCGGCATCTTCCCGTGGTTCAGCGCCGGCCAGCCCATTCTCTGGTGGTCGCCGGACCCCCGCTGCGTGCTGGAACCCGCCGGCTTCACCCCCTCCCGGAGTCTCCGGCAGTCGATCCGCACGCGCGGCTACGAGACGCGCCTCGACACCGATTTCGCCGCGGTCATCGAGGGCTGCGCGGCCCCGCGGCCGGGGGCGGATGGCACCTGGATCACCGGCTCGATGCGGCGCGCCTACCTCGCACTCCACCGTCTGGGCCACGCCCATTCGATCGAGACCTGGCACGCCGGGCGCCTCGTCGGGGGGCTCTACGGGATCAGGATCGGCGGGCTCTTTTGCGGCGAGTCGATGTTCTCGCTCGAGCGCGACGCCTCCAAAGTCGCATTCGCGCGACTCATCGACTACGCGCTCGACGGGGGAATCGAGCTCATCGACTGCCAGTTGCCGACCCCGCACCTCGCGAGCCTCGGGGCCCGGACGGTGCCGCGGGAGGAGTTCCTGGCCCGAATCGCGGCTTTGACGGGTGCTTGAGTGCAATAGGCCCCGTCGCGCGCCCGCCACACCCGCATTGCGTGGGTCCCGCCCTTTCGGCACAATGCGCCGCCTCGGAGTCACCCGGTAAGCGCATGTCGAAAGAGGAAGCCATTCAGATGGAAGGCGAGGTCGTCGAGACCCTGCCCAACACGACATTCCGGGTGAAACTCAAGAATGGCCACGTGGTGACCGCGCACATCTCCGGCAAGATGCGCAAGAACTACATCCGCATCCTGACGGGCGACGTCGTCACCGTCGAGATGACCCCGTACGACCTGACCAAGGGCCGGATCGTCTACCGCGGTCGCTAGGCCGCCCGGCCGCTACTTGAGGAGCGCCGGTTCCTCGAGTCCGCGCGACTCGAGGTTGAGCTCCTCGCCTTCCTTCGCCCCTTCCTTCGCGAGCGAGACGTTCACCGTCCCGCCGCCGACCAGCCGTCCGAAGAGGAGCTCCTCCGCGAGCGGCCGCTTGATCCGGTCCTGGATGAGCCGCGCCATCGGGCGCGCGCCCATCAGCGGGTCGTAGCCCTTCTTCGCGATCCAGCGCCTCGCCTCGTCCTCGACCGAGAGCTGCACGCCCTTTTGCTCGAGTTGCGCCTCGACCTCGAGGATCAGCTTGTCGACCACCCGTTCGATGGTCACGGGCGCGAGCGGACTGAAGTGGACGATCGCATCGAGGCGATTCCGGAACTCCGGCAGGAACATCGTCTTGATCGCCGCCATACCATCGACGGTGGCGTTGCCGGGCGTGAACCCGATCGTCTGGCGGCTCATGTCGGCGGCGCCGGCATTGGTCGTCATCACGATGATCACGTGGCGGAAATCCGCCTTGCGGCCGTTGTTGTCGGTGAGCGTGCCGTGGTCCATGACCTGCAGCAGCAGGTTGAACACCTCCGTGTTCGCCTTCTCGATCTCATCGAGCAGCAAGACCGCGTGCGGGTGCTTGGTGATCTGCTCGGTCAGGAGCCCGCCCTGGTCGAAGCCGACGTAGCCCGGCGGGGCGCCGATGAGCCGCGACACGGTGTGCCGCTCCATGTACTCGGACATGTCGAAGCGGATGAGCTCGACGCCAAGCGCGAGCGCGAGCTGGCGCGTGACTTCCGTTTTGCCGACGCCCGTCGGGCCCGCAAAGAGGAAGGAGCCGACCGGCTTTCGCTGGTCGCCCAATCCTGAGCGCGCCATCTTGATGGCGGCCGAGAGCGCCTCGATGGCCGGGTCCTGGCCGTAGATGACGAGCTTTAAGTTCCGCTCGAGGTTCTTGAGCACTTCCTTGTCGGAGCTCGACACCTGCTTGGGCGGGATGCGCGCAATGCGCGCGACCACCGCCTCGACGTGCTCGACGGTGACCCGTGCGCTCCTCGTGCCAACCGGCTGCAGGCGCAGGTTCGCACCGGCCTCGTCGACGACGTCGATCGCCTTGTCGGGCAGGTGCCGGTCGTTGATGTAGCGCGCGGCAAGCTCGGCGGCAGCGGTGAGCGCGGCATCGTCGTAGAGGATGCCGTGGTGTTCCTCGAAGCGGGACTTAAGTCCCTTCAGGATCTCGATGGTCTCCGGGATCGAGGGCTCGATGACGTCGATCTTCTGGAAGCGCCGGGCGAGCGCGTGGTCCTTCTCGAAGATGCCGCGGTATTCACTGTAGGTGGTGGAGCCGATGCACCTGAGCTCACCGTTCGCAAGCACGGGCTTGATGAGGTTCGATGCGTCCATGACGCCGCCGGAGGCCGCGCCCGCGCCGATGACGGTGTGGATCTCGTCGATGAACAGCACCGCGCCCGGGATCTTGCGAAGCTCGGTGAGGACGCCCTTCAGGCGCTTCTCGAAGTCGCCGCGGTACTTGGTGCCCGCGATCAGCGAGCCCATGTCGAGCGAGTAGATGGTGCAGTCGGTGAGGACGTCCGGGACCTTGCCCTCGACGATGAGCCGTGCGAGGCCCTCGGCGATCGCGGTCTTGCCGACGCCGGCTTCGCCGACATAGAGCGGGTTGTTCTTCCGTCGCCGGCAGAGGATCTCGATCGTGCGCTCGACCTCGAGCTTCCTGCCGATCAGAGGATCGATGCGCCCGTCGCTCGCGAGCTTGTTCAGGTTCGTGCAGTACTTGTCGAGCGCGCTCCCCTGGGCGTCGCCCTCGGTGCGCTCCTGCGCCTCCGGACCCGCCGCCTCGTCCTTCTCCGCGCCGTCGTCCTTGATCTTGGAGAGGCCGTGCGAGATGAAGTTGACGACATCGAGCCTGGCGACGTCCTGCATGCCGAGCAGGTAGGCGGCGTGCGACTGCTTCTCGCTGAAGATCGCGACCAGGACGTTCCCGACCGTCACTTCCTTCTTGCCGCTCGACTGGACGTGGAACACCGCGCGCTGCAGCACGCGCTGGAACCCGAGGGTGGGCTGTACCTCGCGGTCATCCTCCGGGGACAGCTTCGGCGTCGTGTCGGCGATGAAGGCCTCGAGGTCGCGCCTCAGCTTCACGAGGTCGGCGCCACAGGCCCTCAGGATCTCGCGGACGCGCGGGGTGTCGAGGATCGCGAGCAGCAGGTGCTCGACCGTCATGTACTCGTGACGCGCCTCGCGCGCGCCCTGGAAGGCGTTGTTGAGGCAGAACTCTAGTTCGCTGGACAACACGTGCTGGCGTCTCCGGTTAGCTGGCTTCTTCCATCGTGCACAAGAGAGGGTGCTGGTGCTGGCGCGAGTACGCAGTTACCTGCGCCACCTTCGTTTCGGCGATCTCAAAAGTGAACACGCCGCACACCCCGCGGCCCTTGGTATGCACCTCGAGCATGACCCGGGTCGCCTTGACCCGGTCCATGCCGAACACCCGCTCGAGCACATCCACGACGAACTCCATGGGAGTGAAGTCGTCATTGAGCAGCAATACTTGAAAGAGCGGCGGGCGCTTCAGGCGCGGACTCGCCTCCTCGACCACGAGGCTGTGACCGGAGTCGTGCCGGACATCGGGGTTCTGCGGCTGGTCGGGGTCCATTCGGTATCGGTTTGGGCTGACGGCGCGGCGCCCCCCGGGGGGTTGGGTGCTCCGCCCTGCCTTTATAGGGTCGCGCACCGGCGATGACAAGTCATGGGAACCCCGATTTGACAGGGGGTTAGGCGTGTCGCCGGCCGGCGGCAGCTTGTGACAGTCGCGGGGGTCCCCGTATCATCGGCGGATGGCTAGAACGCGCGCTGGCGGGCGATGGGTGTCGGCGGCCGTGTGCACGGCGCCCGCCCTCGCGGCGTCGAGGGTGCGAGGGCCGTGAGCCCGCCCGCTCCGCTCGCCGAGCGCCTGCGCCGGCTGGTCGCGCCCGCGACCGCCGCCGGGAGCCCCGGTGCCGTCGGTCCCCAGGCCCTCACCGTCCTTGCCGCCGCGCTCATCGCCGCCCAGCTCGCCGTGCTCCTCTGGCACCTGATCCCGGGCGCGACCCGGCGCGTCGTGCCGCCGGCCCACCCGGTCGCGCCGCCCGCCGCGGCGAGCGTCGCGGATATCCTGGGCGCCCACCTTTTCGGCAGCGCCGATGTGGCCGCGGCGACCGGCGAGGATGCGCCGCGCACGCGGGTCGCCCTCGTGCTCGCCGGCACGCTCGCGGTGCGCGATCCCAAGGAAGGCCTCGCCATTGTCGGGGAGACGGCGCAGGCCGGGCGCCTGTACGCGGTCGGCGCGACGTTGCCGGGTGGCGTCAGGCTCCACGAGGTCTACTCCGACCGGGTCGTGCTCGAGCGCGACGGCAGCCTCGAGACGCTGCCACTGCCGCACCAGTTCAGCTCCGGCGGCCGCGCGAACCTCGCGAACCTGTCGCCGGCGGGCAACGGCGGGGAACCGGCGCTCGGCGAGAGCGTCCAAAAGCTGATCGCCCAGGGCCCGGAAGTCATTGGTGAGGTATTGCGCCCGATGCCGATGTACGCGAGCGGCCAGCTGAAGGGCTTTCGGGTCTATGCCGGGCGTGATCGCCAGAAGTTCGCCAAGCTCGGCTTGAAGCCGGGCGATGTCGTCACGCAGATCAACGGCGTCCCGTTGAGCGATGCGCAGCGCGGCATGGAGATCCTCAGGTCGCTCGGCAGCGCCGGCTCCGCCCAGGTCACCATCGAACGCGGCGGTGCCACCCAGCAGCTCACCGTCGATGCGAGCCAGGTCGCCAACCTCTCGGCGCCCGGCGAGCCGCCGCCGCTGCCCGAGTCACCGACCGCACCCACTTCCGAGTGACGAGACATTCCACCGAGGCCCGCCGAGGGCCCGCCCCGAGCATGCGCATGAATAGAACGATGGCCCCGCCCCTCCGCCGTGCAGCGTGCCTCGCCGCGCTCATCCTCGCGACCGCGACCGCGCTCGCGGCGGAGCCCCGCGCGCAGACGATGATCACGCCCAACTACAAGGATGCCGACATCGGCCAGATCGTCGAGGCGGTGAGCCAGGTCACCGGCAAGAACTTCATCATCGACCCGCGCGTGAAGGCGCAGGTCACGATGCTCTCGGCGACACCGATGAGCCCGGCCGCGTTCTACGAGGCCTTCCTCGCGATCCTGCAGGTGCACGGCTTCGTGGCGGTGCAGTCGGGCGCCGTCTACAAGATCGTGCCGGACGTGAACGCGCGCCAGATCCCCTCGGACGACCTCCCCGACCGCGTGAGCTCGACCTCGGACGAGCTCGTGACGCAGGTCGTGGCGCTCAAGAACGTGAGCGCCGCGCAGATCGTGCCGGTGCTTCGGCCGCTGATGCCGCAGGCGGGGCACCTCGCCGCCTACCCCGCCGGCAACGTGCTCATCATCTCGGATCATGCCAACAACGTGAGCCGGCTCCTGAGGATCATCGAGCGCATCGACCAGGGGAGCGACGAGGACATCGAAGTGATCCGGCTCGAGCACGCCTCGGCCGCCGAGATCGTCAGGGTCGTCAACACGCTGAGCCAGGCGGGCGGCGGCGCCGATGCCGCGGGCGCCACCGTGAAGCTCATTGCCGATGAGCGCACCAACAGCGTGCTCATCAGCGGCGAGAAGTCCCAGCGCCTCAGGCTCAGGACGCTCGTCGCCCATCTCGACACGCCGCTCGAGCGCGGCGGCGGCACGGTCGTGAGGTACCTGAAGTACTCCGACGCCGAGAAGCTCGCGAAGTCGCTGAAGGACCAGGTGCAGTCGGCCAACGCCGCCGTCGGCACCGCCGGCGCCGCCGCGGGCGGCGCGCAGGCGCAGGCCGACAAGTCGACGACGATCTGGGCGGACCCGAGCACGAACGCGCTCGTCGTGACGGCGCCGCCGAAGCTCATGCGCCAGCTCATGGACGTCGTCGACAAGCTCGACATCCGCCGCCCGCAGGTGCTGGTCGAGGCGATCATCGTGGAGATCTCGGGCGAGAAGGAGGCCGACCTCGGCGTCAACTGGCTGCTCGATGGCAACGGCAACAACGTCGGGGCCGGCGGCTTCGTCTCGGCGATCGGCGGCACCAGCATCGCCGATGTCGCGGGCGCCGCCGTCAACACCGCGGCGATCACCGCCGCCTCCGTGCCGCTCGGCACGACCTTCGCGCTCGGTCGGCTCGCCAAGACCGGCACCGATTTCGCGGCGATCCTGAGGGCCGTCAACGGCATCTCGAACACCAACATCGTCTCGACGCCGAGCGTGACGACGCTCGACAACCAGGAAGCGACGATCAAGGTCGTCTCGGAAGTCCCGTTCCTGACCGGCTCCTACGCCAACACCGCCGCCTCCGGCGCCACCGGCGGCACCACCGGTGTCGTGAACCCGTTCCAGACGATCACGCGCCAGGACGTCGGCACCATCCTCAAGATCACGCCGCAGATCACCGACGATGCGACGATCCTCCTCAAGATCGACCAGGAGGTCTCGAGCATCGCGCAGGGCGCGAGGGGCGCTGTCGACCTCATCACCAACAAGCGCCAGGTCTCGACGCGCGTACTCGCCGGCGACGGCCAGATCATCGTGCTCGGCGGCCTCATCGAGGACAACCTCGTCGAGGGCGAGCAGAACGTGCCGCTGTTGTCGAAGATCCCGCTGATCGGCCAGCTCTTCAGGGTGCGCAACACCAAGAAGACCAAGACCAACCTCCTCATCTTCATCCGCGCCAAGATCCTCATCGACGATGCGCAGATCGCGACCGAGACGGAGGCCAAGTACAACTACGCGCGCGCGATCCAGAAGACGCGCGGCAAGGGCGCCGCGCAGCTGCTCCCCGGCGAGCACCAGCCGACGCTGCCGGACCTGACGACGCTCGCGCCGAGCGCGCCGCTCAGCGTGATGCCGAAGTCCGGCCTCTCGACCGCGCCGCAGCCGCCGGCGGCCCCGGTGCCGGACGCCGTCGCCGACCCGACGACGGGACTGGTGCCCGGCTCCGCGGTGCCGCCGGCGACGACGCCGCTGCCGCGCTCGCAGGTCCCGCCGCCGGCCGCGGGCGCGCCCGCGGCGCCGAAGACCGACCCGCCACCGTCCGGGAACCCGTGAGCGTACGACTCGCCGATCCCGCCGCCTCCCCCGAGCGCAGGCTCGGCTACGCGTTCGCGCGCCGCCACGGCGTCCTCTGCCGGGGCATCGCCGAGGGCCGCGCCGACGTGATCGTGCGCTCGAGCGCGGAGCCTCAGGCGGTCGCCGAGGCCAGGCGCTTCCTCGGCACCCGGCTGCACCTCGAGCGGGTGTCGGACGAGCGCTTCGAGGAGCTCCTGCAGTTGAGCTACGAGGGCGGCAACAACGCCGCCGCCGCCGCCGCCGAGGGACTCGAGGGCGACACGGACCTTGCGCACATCGCCGAGGAGCTGCCGGAGCCCTCCGACCTCCTCGAGAGCGAGGACGATGCGCCGATCATCAAGCTCATCAACGCGGTGCTCACGCAGGCGGTGCGCGAGAACGCCTCCGACATCCACATCGAGCCCTTCGAGAACCGCCTCGTCGTGCGTTTCCGGGTCGACGGGGTGCTGAGGGAAGTGCTGCAGTCGCGCCGCGCCCTCGCGCCGATCGTGGTGTCGCGCATCAAGGTCATGTCGAAGCTCGACATCGCCGAGAAGCGCCTGCCGCAGGACGGGCGCATGTCGCTGAAAGTCGCCGGCCGCCCGGTCGACGTGCGCGTCTCGACGATCCCGGCCGGCCACGGCGAGCGCGTCGTGCTTAGGCTCCTCGACAAGCAGGCGGGGCGCCTCGACCTCGGGTCGCTCGGCATGGACCCGGCGACGCAGGCCGGCATGGACGAGCTCATCCACAAGCCCTACGGGATCATCCTCGTCACGGGCCCGACGGGTTCGGGAAAGACGACGACGCTCTACGCCGCGCTCGAGCGGCTCAACGACAACACCAGCAACATCATGACGGTCGAGGATCCGATCGAGTACTACATCGACGGCATCGGCCAGACGCAGGTCAACACCAAGGTCGAGATGACCTTCGCGCGGGGCTTGCGGGCGATCCTCCGCCAGGACCCCGACGTGGTGATGGTCGGCGAGATCCGCGACATCGAGACCGCGCAGATCGCCGTGCAGGCCTCGCTCACGGGTCATCTCGTCCTCTCGACGCTGCACACGAACACCGCGGTCGGCGCGATCACGCGCCTCAGGGACATGGGCGTCGAGCCTTTCCTCCTCTCCTCGACGCTCCTCGGCGTCCTCGCGCAGCGGCTCGTGCGGGTACTCGACCCCGTGACCCGCGTGCCCTACGCCGTCGCCGAGCACGAGCGGCAGCTCCTCAACCTGCGTCCCGGGGACGCGGCGACGATCTACCGCGCCGGCACCGAGTCCGGTACCGGCTACAAGGGCCGCACCGGCATCTACGAGCTCGCCGTCGTCGACGATGCGATGCGCACCCTCATCCACGATGGCGCCGGCGAGCAGGAGCTCGACCGCCACGCGCGCAAGTCCAACCCCAGCATCCGCGACGACGGCCGGCGGCGCATCCTCGCGGGCGACACGACGCTCGAGGAAGTGCTGCGCGTCACCCGCGAGGACTGACGCGCACCCGTCCCCCCGATGGCAGCTTTTGAATACACCGCGCTCGATGCGGGCGGCCGCGAACGCCGCGGCGTCCTCGAGGGCGACACCGCCCGCCAGGTGCGCCAGCTCCTGAGGGAGCAGGCGCTCCTCCCGGTCACCGTCGCCGAGGTCGCGCAGCGGGAAGCCAAGCGCAGCCGCGCGCGGTTCACGCTGCGCCGCGGCATCTCGGCGAGCGACCTGGCGCTCCTGACCCGCCAGCTCGCCACCCTCGCCCGCGCCGGCATCCCGCTCGAGGAGGCGCTCCTCGCGGTCTCGCAGCAGACCGAGACGCCGCGCATCCAGGCGATCGTCTCGGGGGTGCGTGCGCGGGTTCTCGAGGGCCGCACGCTCGCCGACGGCCTCGCGGCGTTCCCGCAGGCGTTCCCGGAGATCTACCGGGCGACGGTGTCGGCCGGCGAGCAGTCGGGGCGCCTCGATGGCGTGCTCGAGCGCCTCGCCGACTACACCGAGAACCGCCAGCTCCTGCAGAGCCGGGTCCGCAACGCGCTCGTGTACCCGGTGCTCTTGAGCGTCGTCAGCCTCGCGATCGTGTCGCTGCTGCTCGGCTACGTCGTGCCCGAGGTCGTCAACGTGTTCAAGGCCGGCAAGCAGCAGCTCCCCCTCCTGACGCGCAGCCTGATCGCGATCAGCGACGGCTTTCGCCACTGGTGGTGGCTCATCTTCGGGCTCGCGGCGCTCGCGTTCTACGGCTTCAGGCGCTGGCTCAAGGATCCGGCAGCGCGGCGCCGCTGGCACCGGTTCCAGCTCGAGCTGCCGCTCCTCGGCCGCGTCGTGCGCGGCGTCAACGCCGCCTCCTTCGCCCGCACGCTCTCGATCCTGACGGCGAGCGCGGTGCCGGTGCTCGATGCGCTGCGGATCTCGGGCGAGGTCGTCTCGAGCCTGCCGATGCGCGACGCCGTCGCCGAAGCCGCCGCCAAGGTGCGCGAGGGCGCGCCGATCGCCCGCTCGCTCGGCGCCTCCAAGCTCTTCCCGCCCATGCTGATCCACCTCATCGCGAGCGGCGAGACGAGCGGCGAGCTCGAGTCGATGCTCGAGCGCGCCGCGGCGAACCAGGAACGCGAGATGGACGGCATCGTGAACACGGCCGTGAACATCCTCGGGCCCGTCATGATCCTCGTCATGGGCGGGTTCGTGCTGCTGATCGTGCTTGCGCTCCTCCTGCCGATCTTCCAGCTGAACCAGCTCGTGCGCTGAGAGCGCCCGGGGCCCCCGCGAGGGGGCCCTCAAGGGCGGATCGCGCGATCCGCGACCGGCGTCACGCAAAGTTCACCTACGGGGCCCTTGCAGCGTGGGCGGGCGGTGTCTTATAACGGCGCCGCTCGAACGCGCTTTTCACCGGCTCCCCCCGATGAGCGAGAAGCCCGACTCAGAAGAGTTCGATGAAGACGATGCCGACGAGGCCGTCGAAAACGACGACCCGCAGCTCGAGCGTTTGCTCAAAAGTCTCGAGTACCCGAAGCGTCGCGCGGGACCGAAGCCCGGCGAGCCCGCCTGGCGGCGGCTCGAGAAGTACATGGAGCAGAAGCGCACCGCCGAGCTCCTGTCCGACTTCGACGACTACGACATCGGCGAGGCGGCCGACGGCGCGCCGACGGCGCGCGCCAAGAAAGCCCGCCGCTGAGGACCGGGCGCAGCGCCTGCGCCCGCGGCCCTCGCACCTCAGTCCCGCTCGCGCATCCGCGTCGCGACGGCCTGGCGCTCATCCACCGAGCGAAGCGCCTCGAGCGCCGCGTACTGCCGGCCGCTCAAGGTCGCCGCGGTATCCGCGATGGGGCTTGCGCCCGCGGCCTCGAGGAGCTTGTTGAGGGCCGGGAGGTCGGACTTCCCGAGCGCCTCCGTGCCCGCCTCGACCTCGGCGAGCTCGCGCGACAACACGTTGACCCGCTCGAGCTGGTAATCGCCCGGGCGTCCCTCGTAGGAGAGGAGCGCCCCGTAGGCGTAGTCGAGGTGCTCGCGCAGGCGCTCCTCGCCGGTGATCGCCCCGCCCTCCTTCGTCGCGACGACGAGCTTCCTGAGCTCATCCGCCCGCGCATCGAACTTCTCGAGCGCCGCGCGCGCGGGCCCCTCGGCGAGGCCCGCCTGCCGCTCCCGCGCGAGCAGCCGGTAGCCGTTCAGGCGATCGACGACGTCCGTCATGCGCCCGAAGAGCGCGTGCGCCTTCATGGCGCCCTGGTACTGCGCCTCGCGGTCGGCGAGCGTGTAGCTCGCGCGCCGGTCGAGCCCGACGCTCACCGTCCGCTCGTACACCTTGCCGGCCTTCGTCATCCGGATCGTGTAGAGGCCGGGCGTGACCCTGGGACCCTGGGTCCCGGAGAACGCGGCCTGCGCCGCCGTCGGCACGCGCGGCGCCGCCACCTGCATCGACCAGACGATGCGGTTGATGCCCTTGCGTGTGCTCGCGGGCAGCGTGTCGATGAGGTGGCCGCTCGAATCGAGCACCTCGAGCTTCAGCCGCCCGAACACGTGCCGCGCGCGCTGGTAGTAGCTGATCACCGCGCCGTCGGCGGGGTTCTGGCCGCTCCACTTCGCATCGCCCTCGGCCCAGCCGCCCTGGCCCTGCAGGCGCTGCTGGACGGGCCGCGACTCGAGGAACTGGAATTCCTTCGACAGATCCGCCGCCGCGAGCGAGCGCAGCGTCGTCAGGTCATCGATGATCCAGATGCCGCGGCCGTGCGTTGCGAGCACGAGGTCCTGGTCGCGCTTCTGGAAGGCGATGTCGCGCACCGCGACGTGCGGGAACGCACTGCCGGTGAATTCGGCGAAATGGCTGCCGCCGTCGATCGAGACGTAGAGGCCGTATTCGGTGCCGAGGTAGAGGATCCGCGGGTTCACGGGATCCTCGCGGATCACGTGCGCGTAGCCGCGCACGCCCGATTTTCCATCGACGAGGCGCGACCACGTGACACCGAAGTCGCGGCTCGCGTAGACCCACGGCGTCATGTCGCCGACGGAGTGGCGGTCGAAGGCGGCGTAGACGACGCCCGCCTCGTGATGGCCCGCCTCGAGCCACGACACCCAGCTCGCCGCCGGCAGCCCCGTCACGTTGCCGACGAGGTTGTGCCACGTGTGGCCGGCGTCCCGCGTCAGCTGCACGTTGCCATCGTCGGTGCCGACCCAGATCGTGCGCGCGTCCTTCGGGCTCTCGGCGATCGTGTAAATCGTCGTGTGCATCTCGGCGGCGGAATTATCGACCGTCACGCCGCCCGACTCCTCCTGCTTCTGCTTGGCGGGGTCGTTGGTCGTGAGGTCGGGCGAGATGCGCGCCCAGCTCTGGCCGTGGTCCTGGGTCATGAACAGGAACTGGGCCCCGAGGTACAGCTTCGTCGGGTCGCTCGGCGAGAGCGCGATCGGCGAGTTCCAGTTGAAGCGCAGCTTTTCCTTGTAGAGCGCGCGCGGCTGGATGTCGCGGTGCGTGAGCGTGCGCCGGTCGATGCGGCCGATCGTGCCGCCCTGCGCCTCCGCGTAGGCGAACTCAGGGTCGGTCGGGTCGGCGAAGGTCCACATGCCGTCGCCGCCGTACAGGTTCTCCCAGCGGCCGTTGGTGATGCCGCCGGGGTAGGCGGAGTCGCCCGCCCAGCTCGAGTTGTCCTGCAGTCCCCCGTACACCTGGTACGGGTCCCGGTCATCGACCGACACGTGATAGAACTGCGACACCGGCAGGTTGTCGGCCTTCCACCACTTGTTGCCGGCGTCGTGGCTGAACCAGAGCCCGCCATCGTCCCCGGTGATCACCTCGCTCGGGTTCTTCGGGTTGACCCACACGTCGTGATGATCGCCGTGCGTGCCGCCGGAGACGTCGGCGAAGCTCTTGCCGCCGTCCTCGGAGGCGATGAGCCGCCCGTCCGGCTTGTAGATGCGATCGGCATTGGTGGGATCGACGACGAGCCTCGAGAAGTAGAACGGCCGCCAGACCATCGCGGTGCTGCGGTCACGCTCCTCCCACGTCTTGCCGCCATCGTCAGAGCGAAAGAGCGCCGAGCGCACGCCCTCGATGACGGCGTAGACGACGTCGGGCTGGGTGGGCGCGATCGCGACGTCGAGGCGGCCCCACGGCCCCTTCGGCAGGCCCTTGGCGCTCGAGGCATCCAGGCGCTTCCAGGTCGCGCCGCCGTCCTCGGTGAGAAAGAGCCCGGAGCCGGAGGCCGCGGTCGGCCCCTCGCCCCCGGAGCGGAACGTCCAGCCCTTGCGCCTGAAGTCCCAGAGCCCGGCGAAGAGGCGCTTGGGGTTCCTCGGGTCCATCGCGAGCCCCGAGCACCCGGTCGAGAGGTTCGGGCCCTTGAGGACGAGCGCCCAGGTCGCGCCGCCGTCGGTCGTCTTGTAGAGGCCGCGCTCGGCGGAATCGGACCACAGCTTCCCCGGCACGCACGCGTAGACGGTGTCGGAGTGCGCGGGGTCGATGAGGATCCGGTTGATGCGCTCCGATTCCGGCAAGCCGCGGAACGCCCAGGTGTCGCCGCCGTCGGTCGAGCGGTAGATGCCGTTGCCGACGGAGACGGAGTTGCGGGTCCAGCTCTCGCCGGTCCCGACCCAGACGGTCTTCGGGTTGGCGGCATCGAGCGCGATCGCGCCGATCGAGAGCACCGGCATCTTGTCGAAGATGGGCTTGAACGTCGTGCCGCCGTCGAGCGAGCGCCAGACGCCCCCCGAGGCGCTGCCGACGAACAGCGTCACCTTGCCGTCGGGCTCGAGGCGCCCGGCGATCGCGGCGATGCGACCGCTCATCGTCGCCGAGCCCACGTTCCGGGCGCCGAGGCCCGCGATCGAGGCGCTCTCGAGCACGGGGGGCGGCGAAAGCTCCGTGGCGATGGCGCCCGCGCTCGCGAGGACGGCGGCGGTGGCGAGCGCGGCGCTCAGGGCACGCGCGCTCACTGCTGCACCGCCGGCGCCGCCGCCACGGGGAAGGTGAACTCGGACGGTGGCAGCGTCGGGTTCGCGACGGCCTTCTCGTAGACGATCTTCTGCTTTTGCGCGGCGTCCGAGTCCTTGGCGCCCGCCGCCTCGCTCATCGGCACGTACACGCCCGCGACCGCCTCGTACTCGCCGAAGTCGGTCTCGATGAGCTGCTCGGCGCCGCGGATCGTCTGGCGGTCGAGCTCGCGGATCACCATCCAGCTGTCGGGGTCGAGCCAGAACGTCGACTCGTTGCCGGACTTGAGCGTCACCCGCAGCTTGTGCGCGGCGGTCCCGTCGATGTCCTCGACGCCGAGGTACTCGACCGTGTGGCCTTTCTTCCGGTAGTCGACCAGCGGGAAGTCGATGTCGGCGCTCAGCGCCAGGCCCTTCGCCTCGTCCGCGGACATGAGCGAGGGATCCTTGCGGCCCTGGAACGGCTGCACTTGCCAGGCCTGGTGGCCGTCGTAGGCCTGCACCTGCGTCATCCCCTGCAGCGTCACTTCCTGGCGGTACTCGCCGGCGCGGGTCTTGAGGTCCCTGACATCGAGCTGACCGTTGAAGCCGGGGACGATGAGCCGGCCCACGCGCTCGAGGCCCTGGATGGCGATGAGCTTGTCCTTGCCGCCGCGGGCGCGCACGTGGTTCGCGATGATTTCATCGGCGGTGAGGGCGGCGGCGAGGGCGTTGGCGCCCGCAAGGCACGCGATGAGCGCGGCAATGAGGCGAGTGAATCGGGTCATGGTGAGCCTCGGGACGGATGCGATGGCCGGGAAGCCTCCGCGTCTGGCGAGCCTTCGTCAATGGGCTTCGCGCCTAGTGAAAATCCCGTGACGGGGCGAGCAGCGCCCCGAGGTACCGCGAGCGGTCGGCGAGCCTATCGACCATGAGGTGCAGTACCTCGCCCTCGCGCTGCACGTGGCCGGTGGCCTCGAGGAGCTGCGAATCAAGGAGCGCGCGCCTGAAGCGCTCGCCGATGTTCTTCCACACGACCAGGTTCACGACTCCGGTCTCGTCCTCGAGCGTGACGAAGGTGACGCCGGAGGCCGAGCCCGGCCGCTGGCGGACGAGGACGAGCCCGGCGCTGCGGGCGCGGGCGCCGTGCGGGAGCGTTCGCAGTTGCGCCGCGCTCAAGAGCCCCGCCGCCTGCATGCGCGCGCGCAGGAGCGCGAGCGGATGGCGCCCGAGGGTGAGCCCGAGCGCGCGGTAGTCCGCGACGATGTCCTTCCCCTCGGTCGGCGCGACCAGGAGCGGCGTCGCCTCCCGGGCGCGCACGACGGGGAAGAGCGGGGTCGGCTTCAGCACGCCGCTCACGGCCCACGCGGCGCGGTGGCGGTGGCTCGCGAACTCGGCCAGGGCGCCGCTCGCGGCGAGCGCGCTTAAGTTGCGCCGGTCGAGCCCGGTTCGCTCCGCGAGGTCCTGCACCGACTCGAACGGCCCGGTCGCGCGCTCGGCGATGAGCCGCTCGGCGCTCACGCGCGAGAACCCGCGCACCTGCCGAAGCCCGAGCCTGAGCGCGACCTCGCCCGCCCCGAGGGGCTCGAGCGTCGCATCGAGTTGGCTGTGCCCCACGTCGACGCCGCGGACGAGGACGCGGTGCGCCTGCGCATCCCGGACGAGCTGCGCGGGCGCGTAGAACCCCATCGGCTGGCTGTTGAGGAGCGCCGCCGTGAACGCGGCGGGCTCGTGGCACTTGAGCCACGCCGAGACGTAGACGAGCAGCGCGAAGCTCGCCGCGTGCGAGTTGTGCACGATGAGCCCGTTGGCGAGGAAGTTGTGATCGCCCTCGATGGCGAGGTCATAGGTGGGCTCGCGGCCCGCCGGCTCGATGAGCGCCACCTCGTCCCAGTCGATGTCGCTCCCCGAGGCGCGCGCGGGGTCGCCGAGGTTCTCGCCGCGCGCGAGGCGCGCCAGCACCGCCTCGACGTCGCGCGCCGCGGCGATCGCATCGCCCGCTTTAAGCTCGCCGAGCCCGCGCCAGCCGCTGAGCGTGAGCAGCGGATGCTCCGGCGTCGCGACGAGCGTGCGCCCGCCCTTCGTCGTGAGCCGAAACACCGCGCGCACGCCCGAGTCGCGAAGCTCGAGCACGCGCCGGCGCCTGAGCCTCAGGCGCCCGTCGCAGGCGAAGGTGTGCGTGAGGCGCGCGCGCCGGGTGCGCAGCGCATCGATCGTGTGCCAGCGGCCGGTGTCGGCATCGAGCACGCGGGTCGATCCGACCACGCACTCGGGGAAGCCGTATTCGCCGAAGCCGAGGATCTGGTTGAAGATCGAGCGGGCGAAGGACTCCTCGTAGCCGCGCTCGCGCATGCCATCGATGAGCCTGGCCTCGAACGGCCCCAGGCCCCCGCGGCGCTTCCACGCGGCCATCGCGCGCCGCAGCCGATCGGCTTCGCCCGGCGTGAACCCGGCCGCGACGACCGCGAGCTGCATGACCTGCTCCTGGAAGATCGGCACGCCGAGGGTCCGCGCGAGCACGCCCCTGACCGCCTCGCTCGGGTAGCTCACGGCCTCGATGCCATCGCGACGCCGCAGGTACGGATGCACCATGTCGCCCTGGATGGGGCCTGGGCGGATGAGCGCGACCTCGATGACGAGGTCGTAGTAGTTCTTGGGTTTGAGGCGCGGCAGCATCGCCATCTGCGCGCGCGACTCGATCTGGAACACGCCGATCGTGTCGGCGTGGCCGATCATCGCGTAGGTGGCCGGGTCCTCCGCCGGGACGTCGTGCATCGCGAACGGCCGGCCGCGCCGCTGGCTCACGAGATCGAGCGCGCGGCGGATCGCCGTCAGCATGCCTAAGCCGAGCACGTCGACCTTCAGCAACCCCAGGTCGTCGAGGTCGTCCTTGTCCCACTGGATCACCGTGCGCTCGGGCATCGTCGCGTTCTCGACCGGCACCACCTCGGCCAGCGAACGGCGCGCGATCAGGAACCCGCCGACGTGCTGCGACAGGTGGCGCGGGAACCCGATGAGCTCGCGCGCGAGCGTGACCGCGCGCCACAGCGTCGGGTTCGTGGGGTCGAGGCCCGCCTCGCGGATGCGCGCATCGTCGATGTGGCTGCCATCCCACCACTGCATCGAGCGCGCGAGCCGCTCGAGCGTCGTGCCATCGAGCCCGAGCGCCCGGCCGACGTCGCGAAGCGCGCTCCTCGGCCGGTAGCTGATGACGGTCGCGGTGAGCGCGGCGCGGTGGCGGCCGTACTTCCGGTAGAGGTACTGGATCACCTCCTCGCGCCGCTCGTGCTCGAAGTCGACGTCGATGTCGGGCGGTTCGTTCCTCTCCTTCGAGACGAAGCGCTCGAACAGGAGCGACATCCTCGCCGGGTCGACCTCGGTGATTCGCAGGCAGTAGCAGACGGCCGAGTTGGCGGCGGAGCCGCGGCCCTGGCAGAGGATGCCGCGCGAGCGTGCGAACGCCACCAGGTCCTCAACCGTCAGGAAGAACGGCTCGTAGGCGAGCTCGGCGATCAGCTTGAGCTCGCGCTCGATGAGCTCGCGGGCGCGCAGGCTCGGTCCCTCCGGCCAGCGTGCGCGGATGCCCTGCTCGGTCAGCGCTCGCAGCCAGCTCGTCGGCGTGTGGCCGTCGGGGACGAGCTCGGCGGGATACTCGTACCTGAGCTCATCGAGCGTGAACGTGCACTTCTCCGCGATCACGAGCGTGGCTTTCAGGAGCGCCAGCGGATAGCGCCGCGCGATGAGCGCGCGGGACTTGAGGTAGCGCTCGCCGTTGGCGTGGAGCGCAAGCCCTGCCGCCTCGACCGTCGTCCTCAGCCTGACCGCGGTCAGCAGGTCCTGCAGCCTACGGCGCTCTTCCCGGTGCAGGTGCACATCGCCGCTCGCGACGGGCTTCAAGCCC
Organism: Pseudomonadota bacterium; assembly: GCA_025356075.1. Taxonomy (GTDB): domain Bacteria; phylum Pseudomonadota; class Gammaproteobacteria; order Steroidobacterales; family Steroidobacteraceae; genus CAIKZZ01. Next base: position 31,784 of record JANXUT010000060.1, read on the forward strand.
TCCCGCCCGGCGAGCGCGAGGAGTTCAGCGAGCCGCGCCGCGTCTCGGCCGGAGCTCAGCAGCTCGACGCTAAGCCAGGCATCGGCGTCGAAGCGCGCCTTCAGCCACGCGCCCTCGCCTGCGAGCGGCACGCGCCCGGGGAGCCAGAGTGCCGTGACGCCGGGCAGCGCCGCGGCCTCGAGGTCCGCGCGGGTGAGCGCATAGCTCCCCTTCGGCGCCGCGCGCCGGCCCTGAGTCAGCAGCCCGCAAAGCGCCGCGTACGCGGGTCGGTCGGTCGCGAGCAGCACGCACTTGAGGCCATCGGTCAGCGTGAGCTCGCTGCCGACGATGAGCCGGCAGCGCTGCTCGCGGGCCGCCACGTGCGCGCGCACAAGACCTGCGAAGGAGCACTCGTCGGTGAGCGCAAGCGCCCGGTAGCCGAGTTCCTCCGCGCGCTCGAGCAGCTCCTCCGGGTGCGAGGCGCCGCGCAGGAAACTGAAGTTCGAGACGGCATGGAGCTCGGCGTACTCAGGCGCTCGGTCCATCCCGGCCGCCATCAGCCGAACACGCCGTGCAAGAACCAGTCGCGCGTACCGCGCTCGCGGAAGATCCAGAGCCTCGCGCCCTGCGCGGTGCGGGCGACGTAGTAGTCGCGCCGCACCTCGCCACCGTCCCACCAGCCGCTCTCGATGCGCTCGGGTCCCGACTCGAGCACGAGCGGCCCGCGGTGGCGCGGTTGTCCGCCGCGCACGGGGAGCGCCTCGGGCGATGCGAGCAGCCACAGCGGACGGGCGAGCTCGGGGAGCATGGCGGGGCCCGCCACGCCGGCCGGCACTGCGAGCGCCGGCCGCACGGCGCGCCAGGCGGCCTCGGGCCGGTGCTCGGGCACGAGGCAGAGCCCGTGTACGGCGTTCTCGCCGAGCCTGGCGCGCAGCCGGTCGAGGAGCGCCAGCGCCTCCTGATCCGCCTCGCGGCCGCCAAAGCCCGGCAGCGAAGCGCTCGCGCCGCTCAACGGGACCGCGGCGCCGCTCCTCAGCGTGAGCGCGAGCGCCGGCGCCGGCAGCTCCACCCGCATCAGCCGCTCGCGCAGGAGGCCGCGCCAGCCCTCGACATCGGCCGCGGCCAGCGCGCGGCCGAGCAGCACGCAGGTGGGCTTGCCCTCGCGATGCTGGAACAGGAACGCGAGCCGTGCGACGCCGGAGTTCCGCTCGCGCAGGAACTCACCGAGCTTGCCGAGCAGCCACTCGCAGTAGGGCGCGAGCTCCTGGGTGTTGCCAAGCTCCGCCGGGAGCTCCAGGCGCTCGCGAAAGCGCTCCGGCAGCTGGTGGCGGCGGCGTGGCGCGGCCTTCTGGCCGTAGGCTTCATCGAGATCGCCGAGCACGAACGCCTCGAAGCGGCGCGCGAGTCCCTCGCGCGGCAGGCGCTTGAGCTCCCCGAGCGTCGCGACGCCAAGCCGCGCGCAGTCCTCCTGCACCTCGCCTGGCCAGCCGGTCGCCGCGATCGGCAGCCGCGCGAGGGAGCCTGCGAGCGTGGCGGGCGAGGCGATGACGGTGCCGGGCGATGCGCGCGCGAGCCAGGTCGCGGCGCGCGCGGTGGGCGCAAGTCCAAGCGCGACCGCATGGCCCTGCGCACCGAGTTCCGCCGTCGCGCGCGCGAGGAGTGCCTCGGCGCCACCAAAGAGCCTGAGGCTCCCCTGCACCTCGAGCAGCAGCCGGTTGGGCGGCTCGAGGCTCACGAAGGAGGTAAGGCCGAAGGCCCAGTCCGCCAGGCGCTTAAGCTCCCGGGCTTCGGCGAGGGGCTCGCGCTCGCGGACCTCAAGATCGGGCGCGAGTGCGTGGGCGGCGGAGAGCCTGAGCCCCGGCCTGATGCCAGCTCGCGCGGCGATCGCGTTGCAGGCGCTGACGAGGCGCGCCGCTCCCTCGGTCTCGACGATGACGAGGGCGCCGGCGCTTGCATGCGCGGGAGCGGCGGCAACGAGTGGCAGGAGCGGCAGCTCGAGTGCAAGCCACAGCTGCCGCGGCGACGGTAGCCGCATCGGCAGGCGCGCGCGCGCAAGTCCGCTCGCAGACGCAGACGCAGGCGCGGCGGGAACGGCCGCGGCGGGCGTAAACAGATCGCCCGTGAATCCCGGATCCGGCTTGCGCCCGCGGGCGCGGCGGCTTGCCACGGTCATGGGCGCGCCTCTACGAACTCAGCGCATCGCGGATCCGTGCCGGTCCCCGCCCCCGGCTCTTGAACACCCAAAGATCAAGCCCCTCCGCCGTCGGTTCGAGCGCGACCCTGAGCGTCGCGGGCGAGGCATCGCGCTCGCGCCCGACGGGACGGAACAGCACCGCGAGCGCCCCGCCCGCCTCGGCCGCGAGCTTGAGGCGCCTGAGCCACCGGTCATCGACCGCATCGAGCCAGAGGAGCACCGCCACGCAGCTCCCCGAGCGCAGCGCCTGCTCGGTCGCCCACAGGCGCTCCGGGGCACTGCCCGTCGTCACGAGCAGCAGCCGCTCAGGGCGGATGCCGCTCTGTGCGAAGGCCGGGGGGTATGGCAGGTGCGGTGGCGCGATCCAGGCGAGCCAGCGTCGTCCCGCCTCGGCCGGGCGCGACTCCGCGAGCGTGCGCAGTGCCGGCAGCAGGAGCCTCAGCTCCCCGACGCCGGCTTGCGGGAGCAAGAGCTCGATGAGCGTGCCGAGCGGCCAGCCGCCATCGGGGAGGATCGCATCGAGCGTGGGCCAGCCGCTCGGTACGGCACGATCGACGCTGGCAGCGGCGCCGGCGGGGACGCTGCGGGCCCGCCAGACCGCGGCGCGCTTCAGGAGCGCATCGAGCGGCGCGTTGATCACGTTCTGTACCCGTCGACAGGGAGCGCCGCCGCCGCCCGCTATTGCAGGAAATCGGTCCGGTTGCCCCGGCGCAGCACGCCGACGACGACGCCCTCGATCAGCATCGACTGTTCCTTGAGGTCGACGCGGATCGGCTCGAAGTCGCCGTTCTCGGGCATGAGCCACACGACCGAGCCTTCCTGGCGGTAACGCTTCACGGTGACCTCGTTCTCGAGGCGCGCGACGACGATCTGGCGGTTGCGGACCTCGGGCGTGCGGTGCACGGCGACGAGATCGCCATCCATGATGCCGATGTTCTTCATCGACATGCCCTGCACCTTGAGCAGGTAGTGCGGGCGTGGATTGAAGAGCTTCGGGTCGACCTGGAAGCGGCCCTCGATGTGCTCCTCGGACATGATCGGCCGGCCGGCGGCCACCCGGCCGATCAGGGGCAGGCCCATCTGGTCGCGCATGCTGTCCTTCAGCTGGATGCCGCGGGAGGCGCCGGGCACGAGGTCGATGACTCCCTTGCGCTTCAGGGCCTTCAGGTGCTCCTCGGCGGCATTCGCCGACTTAAAGCCGAGCGCGGTCGCGATCTCGGCCCGGGTCGGGGGCATCCCCGACTCCTCGAGCTGCTCGCGGATGAATTCGAGGATCTGGCGCTGGCGCGGGGTCAGGTCGGTCATCGTGGACATCGTGAGTACCTGTATGGGCATACAGCCCGCTGTGATTATATCCAGTCGCGGGGTTCTGGCAAGCACCCCCCTCCCGGGAACCGCCCCGGCCGGTGCGAGCTCGCCTCGCGTCGGGATCCGCCGTCAGTGCCAGCGCTCGCGCGCTCACCTGCGCGAGCGGTGCCGAGCGGGGCGCACGAGCACGGAGAGCGCGCGCGGTGAGTCGCGCGCCTCGGCACGCGCGCGTGCTGTAGGCCTCTTCTCACAGACGCGTGCGCAATTCCTCTGACGATGCGCCGCGCGCAAACATGCGCAAATGGCGCCGTGGAAATGCGCGAGAGAACTGAAGGTGATGCTCGCACGTACACTGTCTCAACGTGGCGACAGGCGCGAAGATCGAGTAGCCCGACCTTACGTAATCAGGTAAATTCCAGCCCCGAAGTGGCGCGCGATGCGCGTCCCCGCCCGGTCGGTCGACCGGCCCGGCGTGTCCCAGGTGTTGATCAAGATAAATAGAGAAGGGAGTTATTCATGACCAAGATGCTTACCGCCGGAGCTGCCACGCTGTGCGTGCTGTTTGCCGCGGGTTGCACGGACCTGAAGCCGATTCAGGCGCAGATCGATGACCTCAAGTCGCAGGTCAGCAAGCTGTCCTCGCAGCAGGACGGCGTGAAGGCGGCCGCTGACAGCGCCGCGCGCGCTGCCCAGTCGGCTGCGACCGCTGCCCAGCAGGCGCAGAGCAAGGCCGACGCTGCCGCCTCGGCCGCTGCTGCCAGCCAGCAGTGCTGCGATGCGACCAACGAGAAGATCGACCGCCTGTTCAAGAAGGCCGTGTCGAAGTAAGCCAACGGCCGCCGCCAGGCGGCTGGTTGACTCAGCGACGCCGCGGCCCTGCCGCGGCGTCGTCGTTTTAAGATCCCGGACGTCCGCTCAATCGGACCCGCCGGCGCCGGTCCCGGCGCCCGCCTCGGTCACCGCGACCGGAATCCCCCGCGCTTCCTCGAACGCCGTCTCGGCCCGCGCCCAGGTCACGCTCACCGTGCCCGGCCGGCCGCGCACCGCGTTCGCGACCAGTCGCGCGAGCGCCGTGCGATCGGGCTCGAAGACGCCCGTGTCACTCGCCTCGAGCGGCGGATGCACCTCGACGAACAGCCGCCCGCCGTCCCAGCCGACCTTGTGCGGCTGGTTGACGATCCTGACGGGCGTGTCGACCGAGACGCGCTTGAAGAGCTCCTCGATGTCCTCCGGGTAGAGCCGCATGCAGCCGTGCGTGACCTGCATGCCGACGCCGGCGGGCTTGTTGGTGCCGTGGATCATGTAGGCGCCGCCCGGGATCGCGAGGCGCATCGCGAACTGGCCGAGCGGATTGTCGGGGCCGGCCGGGACCACCTTCGGCAGGATGTCGCCGTGCTTGGCGTGCTCGCTGCGGACCGATTCGGGCGGGTACCAGGCCGGGTCCTTGATCTTGGTCGCGATGCGCGTGAGCCCGATCGGCGTCGACCAGTCCATCTTGCCGATGCTGATGGGATAGGTGATCACCACGCGCGGCTCGCCCGGCTTCACCGCCGGGTAGTAATAGAGCCGGTGCTCGGGCAGGTTCACGACGATGCCCTCGTGGGGCGTGTCCGGCAGCACGCGCCGAAGTGGCAGGCGGACCACAGTCCCCGCCCCCGGCAACCACGGGTCGACCCCGGGGTTCGCGTTCACGACCTCCTCGTAGCCGAGCCCAAAGCGGCGCGCGAGGTCGATGAGCGTGTCGTCGTGGACGGCGGTGACCTCGGTGTACTCGCCGATCAGGTCGCCCGACTCCGGCAGCGGCAGCACCGCCGCCTCGGCGAGCGGCGCTGCGAGCACGGCGAGCAGGACGAGCGCCCGGCGACGGACGTTGCTAAAGAGCAACAGGACGGTCCCGGAAAACTGTGAACTCACGCACACCTCGAAACGGGCCTACGGAATACCCTGAGCCCGCTAGATAGAACCATGAATGACGGGGTAGTTGCACCATGGATCGGTTAGACAGACAGAGCGTTCCCTTTGCGGCGCTCGATGAACCGACGTCGGGATGGGATTCGCACGCCGTCTGGCGCGAGCGCATCCACGCCCCCCGTCAGCCGGTCAGGAAGACCGCCCCTGCCATCGCCTCGCTGCTCGACGCCTCGACGGGCTGGGATCCGATGGAGACCTGGCGCGTACGCGTCCAGCGGTCCCGCCCCGCCCAGGGCTGAGGCCCCCGCCCGGCACCGCTTCAGTAGCGGACGAGCGCCGAGCCCCACGTAAAGCCGCCGCCGAAGGTCTCGAGCAGCAACAGCTGCCCGCGCTGGATGCGCCCGTCGCGGACGGCCGTGTCGAGCGCGAGCGGTATCGAGGCGGCCGAGGTGTTGCCGTGGTCGCGCACCGTCACGACGACCCGTTCCATGGGCATGTCGAGTTTCTTCGCGGCCGCCTGGATGATCCGGAGGTTCGCCTGGTGCGGTACCAGCCAGTCGATCTCGCTCTTGTCGATGCCGCCCTTCACGAGCGTCTGGTCGACGAGGCGCGAGAGCGTGTTGACCGCGAGCTTGAAGACCTCGTTGCCCTTCATCTGGATGCCGGCCTTCGCGCCGCTCCTGAGCTTGTCAAAGCCGAAGGACACCCCGTACGGGAACTTGAGGAGGTCCTGGTACTGGCCGTCCGCCGACAGGAGCGTCGTCACGAGCCCGGGCGTCTCGGAGGGCGTCAGCACCACCGCTCCCGCGCCGTCCCCGAACAGTACCGCCGTGCCGCGGTCGGTCCAGTCGATGACCCGGCTCAGGCACTCAGCCCCGATGACGAGCGCGCATTTCGACTCGCCGAGCTTCACGAACTTGTCCGCCATCGACAGCGCGTAGATGAAGCCCGAGCAGGCGGTCTCGAGGCTGAAGGCGGGCGTGTCGTGGATGCCGAGCCTCGCCTGCACGAGCGTCGCGACGTTCGGGAAGATGAGGTCCGGGGTCGTCGTGCCGACCGCGATGAAGTCGATGTCCTCGGGACCGACGCCGGCCGCCTCCATCGCGCGCCTCGCCGCCTCGGTCGAAAGCGAGGACGTGGTCTCCTCCGGAGTCGCGATGTGGCGCCGCTCGATGCCGGTGCGGGTGCGGATCCATTCGTCGCTCGTCTCGACCATCTTCTCGAGATCGGCGTTGGTGACGATCTTCGCTGGCAGGTAGCTGCCGGTGCCGGCGATGCGTGAGTACATGTCAGGCGGCCTGTGCTTGTAGTTGTGCGCTGATCTGGGCGGGCACGCCATTTTGCGCCTCGAGCACGCCGACGCGCACCGCGTGCGCGAAGGCGGTCGCATCGGCGCCGCCGTGGCTCTTGATGACGACGCCGGCGAGCCCGACCATGCTGGCGCCGTTGTAGCGGCGCGGGTCGAGACGCTTCTTCAGGGACGTGAGCGCCGGTCCCGCCGCGAGCGCACCCAAGGAGCGCGCCGTGCTCGCGGTGAATTCCTCGCGCACCGCGCCCGCAATCATGTGGGCGATCCCCTCCATGGCCTTGAGCGCGATGTTGCCGGTGAAGCCATCGGTCACGACGACATCGACGCTGCCCGTGCAGATGTCGTTGCCCTCGACGTAGCCGATGTACTCGAGCCGCGAGGCCAGCAGCCGCTGGTGGGCGGCCTTCACGATCTCGTTGCCCTTGATGTCCTCACGGCCGATGTTGAGGAGCCCGACGCGCGGGCGCTCGCGGCCGAAGAAGTCGGCGGCGACGACCGCGCCCATGATCGCGAACTGCACGAGCTGCTCGACGGTCGCCGAGACGTTGGCGCCCAGGTCCAGCATGCACGTGTGACCGCCGGTCGCCGGGAGCGCCGAGATGATCGCGGGACGCTCGATGCCCTCGAGCATGCCGAGCACGAAGTGCGCGGTCGACATCAGGGCGCCGGTGTTGCCACTACTGACGCAGGCCTTGGCCTCGCCGCTCGCGACCAGGTCGAGCGCGCGCCTGAGCGATGAATCCTTCTTGCGGCGGATCGCCTCGCGCGGCGGCTCGTCCATGCCGACGACCTGGCTTGCGACCTGGATGCGGACGCGGCTCCGGTCGGCGGGACTTAGCACCGCGAGGTGCGGCTCGAGCGCGCCCGGCTCGCCGACCAGCACGATCTCGAGGTCCGTTTCCTCGCGCAGCACCTCGAGCGCGCCGGGCACGCAGACGCTCGGCCCGTGGTCGCCGCTCATCGCGTCGACGGCAATCGTGAGACGGGACGCCAACGGCGAACGGGCCGTGCGGCGGGGCTTGAGGTCTATTCCTCGCCCGATTCGACCGGCGTCTCGATGACCTTCTTGCCGCGATAGTAACCATCGCGGCTGATCCGGTGACGCAGGTGCGTCTCGCCGGAGGTGGGATCGGTCGACAGCGCCGGCGCACTCAGGTGATCGTGCGAACGGTGCATGCCGCGCTTCGACGGCGTCTTCCTGCTTTTCTGAACGGCCATGACTTGCTCCTAGGACTCAACGCTTCAGCAGATCGCGCAGCTCCGCGAACGGTCGCTGCCGCGGCACCGCGGCCGGGGCATCCGGATCGCCCTCGGCATCGTCCGCTGCCAGCAATACTGCACACTCGGCCGGCGTCGCGTGCATCGGCACGAGCGGCAACGCCAGCATCAACTCATCCTCGACGAATTCCTCGAGCGCCAGGCGCCCGCCCGGGGCCGTGACCGCATCGTAGGCGTCCGGCACCCGGCCCGCCTCGGCATCGCGACCGACGAAGGCCACCCGCACCGGCGACTCGAGCGCCGCCTCGAACGCCTTCAGGCACCGCTGGCACACGAGCCACGCCCGCGCCCTGACCGCACCCTCGAGCGCGGGGTAGGCACCCGACTGGTGGAAGCGGAAATCAACCGCGACCTGCCCGTCCGGACGCGCGAGACTGTCGCGCAGCCGCGCGAACCCGCCGAGCGGGTAAGCGCATTCGAGCCGGGTGCGCTGGGCCGCGAGCTGCCCGACGTCCAGCGGGGCCTGGAGGGGACTCGCCATAGGGCCGCGTATCATAGTGACGCGCCCCACTCGTGTCAAAACGATTTCAACTGCAACGCGTTGATTTGCAAGCCCCGACGCCCGGGGGCAGGAACTCACGATGCGCCCGACCCCGCCGCGCCTGATTCTCGCCTCGACCTCGCGCTACCGCCGCGAGCTGCTGGAACGGCTGCAACTCCCCTTCTGGGTGAGGACGCCGGGCGTCGATGAGGCCGCCAGTGCCTGGGAGGCGCCTGCCGCCCTCGCCCCCCGGCTCGCGCTCGCGAAGGCCCTCGCGGTCGCCCGCGCGAACCCGGGCACCATCGTCATCGGCTCCGACCAAGTCGCGGACCTCGACGGCCATGCGCTCGGCAAGCCCGCGACGCCGGAGCGCGCCCGCGCCCAGCTCCTCGCCGCGAGCGGCCGCGCGGTGCACTTCCACACCGCGGTTGCGATCGTCGGGCCCGACGGCACGCAGCGTGAGCACGTCGACCGGACAACCGTGCGCTTTCGAACGCTCACCGCCGCGCAGGTCGCCCGCTACGTCGAGCTCGATGCGCCGCTCGATTGCGCCGGGAGCTTTCGGTCGGAAGGCCTCGGGATCGCGCTGTTCGAGTCGATCGAAAGTACCGATCCGACCGCGCTCGTGGGGCTCCCGCTCGCGTGGGTCGCCGGGGCGCTGCGCGCGCTCGGCCTCGATCCGCTGGCGCGGGCCTAGCCGCGCGCGCGCCGGGCGGCGGTCGCGGCGAGCGCGCCGCGCTGCGCCTGGCCGACGTCATCGCCGCGACCGACCTTCATCGACAGGTCCTGGATCAGGCCGTCGGCGATGTCGTAGATCCAGCCGCGCACGGTGAGCGGCTGGCCGCGGTCCCAGGCGCTCTGCACCAGCGTCGTCTGGCAGACGTTGACGACCTGCTCGATCACGTTGAGCTCGCAGAGGAGCCGCGCACGATCGGTGGCGTCGGCGAGCTGCGCGAGCAGCGCCTCGTGGCGGCGCATGACGTCCTGCACGTGGCGGAGCCAATTGTCGACCAGCCCCTGGCGGCTGTTGGCGAGCGCCGCGGTGACGCCGCCGCAGCCGTAGTGGCCGCAGACGATGATGTCGTTGACGTTCAGCACGTCCACCGCGTACTGGATCACCGACAGGCAGTTGAGATCGGTGTGCACCACGACGTTCGCAACGTTGCGATGGACGAAGATCTCGCCCGGCATCAGCCCGACGATCTCGTTCGCCGGCACCCGGCTGTCGGCGCAGCCGATCCACAGGAACTCCGGCGACTGCTGGTGGCTCAGCTTCGCGAAGAATTCGGGGTCCGCGGCCCGTATCTTGTCGGCCCAGCGGCGGTTGTTGGCAATCAGGCGGTGTTGCTGCGGCATGGTCGGCTCAGCGGCGGCGGTGCGCGGCGCGGCGGTTGCGGGTGGTGCTCAGGTGCTCGAGGACGGTCGCGAGTTCCTCGGGCAGCGGCACAGTAACCGAGAACTGCTTGCCGCTCCCTGGCCACTCGAAGCTCAGCATCTGCGCGTGCAAGAACATGCGGTTGAGTCCCACTTCCTTCATCGAGGCGTTGAATTCCCGGTCGCCGTACTTGTCGTCGCCGGCGACCGGGTGGCCGGCGTGCTGGGCGTGCACGCGGATCTGGTGCGTGCGGCCGGTGCCGATCGTGACCTCGAGCAGCGTCGCCTTCGGTCCGAAGAAGTCGACCGGCGCGAAGGTCGACTCGGAGGCCTTGCCGCCCTCGTGCACGCGCACGACGCGGGTCCCCGCCTGGCGGGCCTCGGTCGCGAGCGGCACGTCGATGGTCTTCTTGCCGAGATTCCACGACCCCTTGACGAGCGCGAGGTAGCGCTTCTCGACTTTCCCCTCGCGCAGGAGCGCGTGGAGCGTTCTGAGCGCCGCGCGGTTGCGCGCGACCAGCAGGAGTCCGCTGGTGTCCCGGTCGAGCCGGTGCGCGAGTTCGAGGGTCTCTGCGGGCCGCGAGGCCCTGAGCGCCTCGATGACGCCAAACGACAGGCCGCTGCCGCCGTGCACGGCGAGTCCCGCCGGTTTGGCGATCGCGAGCACGTCCTTGTCCTCGTAGACGACGGTCGATTCGATGTCGTGCTGGGCGCGGTCGGGAATCTTGGCCGGCCCCATGTCCTCGGCGGTGCGGATCGGCGGCAGGCGCACGTCGTCCCCGGCCGCGACGCGGTATTCGGGCTTGGCGCGCTTGCCGTTCACCCGGACCTCGCCCTTCCGGAGGATCCGGTAGATGCGCGACCTCGGCACACCCTTCAGTTCGCGCAGCAGCCAGTTGTCGATGCGCTGGCCCGCCGCGCCCTCGAGCACGGTCACGTGGCTGACCCCGCCGCCCGTGGCGGTCCCGGCGGTGGCGGCAGGCGGCTTTATTTCGGCGTAAGACATTGATTTACCGACGATGCTCCGGTATATTTCCGTTCCGTCAGGCGTCTGGCGCACGTGAACGCGAAGCGTTTCGTGGCCGTCGCCTCAGCGCGGTTCTCGCATCTCGAATCGTCCACCCTTGCGATCCACGGCGGATCCGGTCGACGGAGTGCGTTGCGGCGACCGCATATTAGTTGGTCCGGGGTCGCCCGTCTCGGGTGATCGGACCATCGTTCGGCCGATGACTTGGATGCGCGGCGATACGCCGCCCGCGAATCGCGCTCTTTACGTGGGGTGCTTCGCGTCGACCGGTCAACGGGCTCAAGAAGGTATGCAGGCCGGGTGCGGTTCAAGGGTCTTTAGACCGTGAGCGCGCCCGCGATCCCGAAGATGGCTCTCGACGACACATCGCTAAGTAGCCCTCTCCTCGCATCATTCGCGACGCTCCGCCGTGCCCACGGCGCATCCAGACTATCGGCCCCCGCTAACTCCCAAGTAGGGGCCCATGAAGAGAATGTTGATCAACGCGACGCAGCAGGAAGAGCTGCGCGTCGCCCTCGTTGACGGTCAGAAGCTTTACGACCTGTCGATAGAGATACCCTCCAAAGAACAGAAGAAAGCGAACGTCTACAAAGGCCGGATCACCCGGATCGAGCCCAGCCTCGAAGCGGCCTTCGTCGATTACGGCGCCCAGCGCCACGGCTTCCTGCCGCTGAAGGAAGTCGCCAAGGAATACTTCCGCACCCAGCCCCAGGGCGGGCGGATGAACATCCGCGAACTGCTTTCCGAAGGCCAGGACCTCGTCGTCCAGGTCGAGAAGGAAGAGCGCGGCAACAAGGGCGCGGCGCTGACCACCTTCATCAGCCTCGCCGGCCGCTTCCTGGTGCTCATGCCGAACAACCCGCGCGCCGGTGGCGTGTCGAGGCGCATCGAGGGCGAGGAGCGCGATGCAACGCGCGAGGCGATGGAAGGCCTCGACATCCCCGAGGGCATGGGCGCGATCGTGCGCACCGCCGGGGTGGGCCGCTCAACCGAAGAGCTCAAGTGGGACCTCGACAACCTCGCGACCAACTGGCTCGCGATCGCGGATGCCTCCAAGGACCGCCCGGCGCCCTTCCTCATCTACCAGGAGAGCGACGCGGTGGCGAGGAGCCTTCGCGATTACCTCTCCGATGACATCGGCGAGGCGCTCTGCGATGACCCTGGCGCCTACCAGCGCGGACAGGAGTACATGGAGCGCTTCATGCCGCCGGAGGCGCAGAAGAAGCTCAAGCTCTACAGCGACGAGGTGCCGCTCTTTACGCGCTTCCAGATCGAGAGCCAGATCGAGTCGGCCTATTCGCACAAGGTGACGCTGCCCTCGGGCGGCAGCCTCGTCATAGACCACACCGAGGCGCTCGTCTCCATCGACATCAACTCGGCGCGCGCGACCCGCGGCGCCGACATCGAGACGACGGCGACCAACACGAACCTCGAGGCGGCGGACGAGATTTCGCGCCAGCTCAGGATCCGCGACCTGGGCGGCCTCATCGTCATCGACTTCATCGACATGGAGTCGACCAAGAACCAGCGTGCCGTCGAGGATCGGCTGCGCGATGCGGTCAAGATGGACCGCGCGCGCATCCAGATCGGGCGCATCTCACGCTTCGGGCTCCTCGAGATGTCGCGTCAGCGCCTGCGGCCTTCGCTCGGCGAATCGACCAACATCAACTGCCCGCGGTGCGTCGGTCTCGGCACGATCAGGAGCGTCGAGTCGCTCGCGCTCGCGATCCTGCGCCTGATCGGCGAGGAGGCCCGCAAGGACCGCTCCTCGAAGGTGATCGCGCAGCTCCCCGTCGAGGTGGCGACGTTCCTCATCAACGAGAAGCGCGATTGGCTCCGGGACGTCGAGCAGCGCAACCACGTCGAAGTCGTGCTCGTGCCGAACCCGCACTTGCAGACCCCGAACTATTCGCTGCGGCGCGTGCGCGACGACGAGACCGGCCTCCCCGAGAACTCGATGACGAGCTTCCAGATGGCGGAGCAGCCGCCGGCCGAGGTGCTCGTGCCGAGCATCGAGCCGAAGAAAGCGGCGGAAGCCGCCGCCGTGCAGCCGATCCTGCCGACGGCACCGGCGCCGGTGGCCGCGAACCTCTGGTCACCGACCGCCGAGGTCGCCGCGCCCGTGGCGGCAGCGCCCGCCGCCGTCCTCGCGCCGCAGCCGCGCGAGGGAATCTTCACGCGGATCCGGTTCTGGCTCTTCGGCAGCAAGCATGCCGCGAGCGCGCCCGAGGCCAACCGCCCCGCGCGCGATGAGCGCCCGGGTCGACCCGGCCAGCGGCGCGATGAGCGCGGTCGCGGGCAGGATCGCCACAACGAGCGTGGCCGCGACGGTCGCGACGGACGCCACTCCCGCGGCGAGCGCGGCGGACGCGATGACCGGCCGCGGCGCGAGGAGCGCGGCGACCGGCACGGCGGTGGCGAACGTCATGCGGGCGCCGATCGCGGTCCCGATCGCGGCGCTGAGCGCAGCGCCGGTGGCGATCGCAACGGTCCGCGCGGCGAGGGCCGCGATGGCGGACGGCGCGATGGCCGCCCGCCACGCTCGGACGGTCGCGCCGGCGAGCGCCCGCGTGAGGGCGAGCGTCCGCGCGATGCCGATCGCGGCCCGCGTGGCGAGGGCCGGACCGAGGCTCCCGCCCGGAACGAGGCGCGCCCGAGTGCGCCGCGCCCGGAGAACACCGAGATGCGTCCGACCGAGGACGCACAGGCCCACCCGCCGGGCGCGCCCGCCGATGCCGCGGGCGATGATCGGGGCGAGGTCCGGCGCGGCCGGCGCCGCGGGCGTCGTCGCGGTCGTGGCGGTGGCGGCGGCAACGCAGGTCCTCAGGGTCCGCAGGGTGCCGAGGAAACGGCGCAGAACGGGATCCCGGACATCGGCGAGTCGGGTCGCTTCCCGGCGCTCAACGTCGAGGAATACGAACGGACGAACGGCAACGGCGCGCATTCCGAGGCGGCCTCGCGGCCGCCCATGGAAACGGCGCCCGCGCCGTTCGAACTCGCGCCGCCGAGGAGCAGCGAGGCGAACGTCGCTCCGAGTGCCGCGCGCCATGTAGAGGAGGCGCCGCGTGTCGAGGCGCGTCCGGCCTACGAGGCGCCGGTGTACACCCCGCCTCCTCCGCCGGCGTACATCCCGCCGCCTCCTCCGCCGACGCCCAACGCGGCGCCGGCGCCGCCCGCGGCACCCGCGGCACCCGCTCCGCACGCAGCGGATCCGGGCAGTCCCGCCGAGCACCCGCCCGGCAACTGAAGGTGATGATTACTCCGGGCGCACAGGCGCCCGGAGTTCCTTTAGGAGGCCGCGCGATGCGGCCTCGGCGAGGTCGAGCACGTCCTCGAATCCCGCCGCGCCCCCGTAGTACGGATCCGGCACCTCGCGGCGCCCGAGCTCGGGCGCGAACTCCAGCAACAGCTTGAGCCGGGCGCGAAATTTCGCCGGTGCAATGTCGCGTGCATCGGCGAGGTTCCGCTCGTCCATGACGAGCACGTAGTCGAACGCCTCGAAATCCTCCGCCCGCAGGTGGCGGGCCCTCAGATCACCCATCTCGACGCCGCGTCGCCGGCCGGCGCTCTGCGCGCGCCGGTCGGGCGAATGGCCGACGTGGTAGTCGTGCGTGCCGGCCGAATCGGTTCGCACCGCGAGTCCTGCGCCCTCGGTCCGCAGGAGCGCGCGGAACACAGCCTCCGCGGTCGGTGAGCGGCAGATGTTACCCATGCAGACAAATAGAACGCCTATCCTGTTGATATCACTCATATAATCTCAGGGTCACTGGTGTCGGGGCGCTGCGCTGCCAACGGATCGCGGCGGCACGCGCGGGGACTCGCCAATCTACACGGACCCGGCGGCACCTCCGCGCCGCCCTCGCCGCCGCGGGCGAAGCAAGGCGATTGCAGGCCGGTCGCTGATCGCGAAAGCGCCGCCCGCTTCGTTGCACTCGCCGCTCAGCTCAGAGTCGCGCGTCGTGCGATCGAGCCGATCCTCGTCAACCGGCACGGCGCTCGCGCGCACCGGCGCCCATTGACGCTACCCGGGTGAACATCAATGCTTCCTCGGGAGGCGAGCGCTGCGCTCCCATGACCCCGAGGGCGCGCGGCATCGGGTCGTTGACTCGCGGCGGGCATCCGAAACGAGGGGAATAGCGCTTGGCGGCTGGCGAGTTCAGGTACTGGGGCTTCATCAGTTACAGCCACCGCGACACGGCCGTCGCACGCGCGTTGCAGAACGCGATCGAGAACTACCGGATCCCGCGGCGCCTCGTCGGACTCGCAACGCCCGTCGGCGCGTTGCCCGAGTACCTGAGGCCCGTGTTCCGGGATCGCGACGAGCTACCGGCCGGAGTCGACCTCGATGCCACGGTGCGCGCCGCGCTCAGCGCAAGCCGCTACCTGATCGTCATCTGCAGCCCCGACGCCGCGCGCTCGGAGTGGGTGGCGCGGGAAATCCTCGAGTTCAAGCGCCTGCACGGCGAGCAGCGCGTGCTCGCGCTCATTGCGCGGGGCGAACCCTTCGCCAGCGCCATCCCTGGGCGCGAGGCGGCGGAATGCTTCCCGGAGTCGTTGCGCCGGACGCTTGCCGCGGACGGCGAGGCCGCCGGTCACCCCGTCGAGATCGTCGCGGCGGACCTGCGCCCGCACGGCGACGGCAAGCGCCTCGCCACCCTCAAGATCCTCGCCGGCATGATGGGTGCCGGCTACAGCGTCGATCAGCTGGTGCGCCGCGACGCCCAGCGGCGCGCGCGCCGCATGGCGATGCTCGCGGCCGCTTCCCTCGCCGGCATGGCGGTGATGGGTGTCCTCACCGTCACGGCGTTCCGCGCGCGGGCGGAAGCCGAGCGGCAGCACGCCCAGGCCGAGGAGCTGCTCGGGTTCATGCTCGGGGACCTTCGCAAGAAGCTCGATCCGATCGGGCGCCTCGACGTGCTCGATGCGGTCGGCGCCGAGGCCCTCGCCTACTACGCGCGCCAGGATCCCAACCGGCTGGATGGCGGGTCGCTCGGGCGTCGCTCGGCCGCGCTGCACCTGATCGGCGAGATCCGGGAGCAGCGCGGCCGGCTCGATGACGCACTTGCCGCGTTCACGAGCGCCGCGGCGACCACCGAGCAGTCCCTCGCGCGCGCGCCGCACGACGGGCAGCGAATCTTCGAGCATGCGCAGAGCGTCTACTGGGTCGGCTACATCGCCTACCGGCGCGGCCAGGCGGAGGCCGCGCAGAATTCCTTCCTGAAGTACCGGGAGCTCGCGCGGGCGCTCGTGAAGATCGACCCCGCGAACGCCGATTGGCGGCTCGAGACCGGCTACGCCGCGCAGAACCTGGGCGTCGTGCAACTCGACCGCGAGCGGCCGCGCGACGCGCTCGCCTCGTTCATCGAAGCACGCGATGCGTTCGCGGGTCTCGTCGCGGGGAAGGCGGAGCTTGCGAATGACCTCGCGGACGCGGACGGTTGGGTCGCCGAGGCCTACGAAGCACTCGGCGACTATGCCGGGGCAATCAGGGCGCAGCAGCTCAGGCTCGACGTGCTTCGCTCGCTACCCGATGCCAACAACGACACGCATGCCAGGCACAACGCCGCGAACGCGCACTTCGCCCTCGCCCAGCTGAAGCTCTTCCTCGGCGATGCGCCGGCCGCGGAGGCCGACGCCCGCGAATCGGCCGCGATGGCGGGCGCTCTCGCGGCCACCGACAAGACCAATCTCGACTCGCTATCGGAGTACTGCTTCAACCGCCTGCGCCTCGCGGAGGTGAAGCTGGCGCTGAGCCAAGCCGATGCCGCGAGGACGCTGGTCGATGAGGTCAGCGTCGATGCCGCACGACTCACCTCGAGTGACGCATCGATGGTGCGCTGGCAGGTCGGCATCAACGGCCTGATCCTCGCGCTCAAGTCCGAGTTCCCGCGCACCGCACACCCGGCGGTGCCGCTCGGCGAGGTCGATGAGTTCCTCGCGAAGGTCGCGCGTCTGGAGGCCGCGGGAACCAAGCTCGACGCCCACGGCATCGAAATCGTGGCGTTGCTCGAGCTCGTCGCGGGCGATGCACGCGAGTCGGGCGGGCAGCGAAAGGAGGCGACGGAGCGCTGGCAGCAAGCGGCCGTGCGCCTGCAACTCCCCGCCGCGAGCGGCGAATTGCCGGCGCTCACGCTGCTCGCGCGGCTCAAGCTCCGGCTCGGGGACCTCGCTGCGGCCCAGGCGCTCGCGGCGCGCGTGCGGGCCTCGAGCTTTAGGCACCCGGCGTATGCGGTCCTCGTCCGCGAGCTCTCGCACGCGGCTCAGGCGAGCCGCGTGCAACCCGTCGTCGCGAGCTAGCCCGGGAAGGTTCCGCGGCCGAGCCGGGCAGGACGCGGTCCGACGGTCGCGCTCCCCGCACCCGTCGGAAGCCTTAGTCGGTCAGCGGCGTGTCGCTCCCGGATCGTTCAGGGGTGCCCGCCGTTCTGGATCGCGGGATCGGCGGTGATCGTGTTCGTACCGTCGGTCAAGGAGACCGAGTACTTGTAGCTCTGCGCGTTGTCGTCCTTGTCGGTCTCGTGGGCGACTTTGCGGTCGGAGGACACCTCGAGGTCGTCGAATTCGCCGTCGTTGCCGTCGATGACCACCGCATCCTCGGCGAACGCCCAGCCCGGCGTCACGACAGTCCAGGTGAGCAGGACATTGTGGCCATCGCCAACCTGCAGCGGGTCGGGCGACAGCACGACCCGACCGTTCACGACCGACACCGACACGTTGGTCGTCGCCGATGCCGACAGCGACGCTGAGGAGAGCAGCACGGCGGACAGCGCCAGCAGCAGCGGCCGAACGCGGTTAGAAGTTCTGATACTCATGATGCCCCCGGTGTGGTCGATCACCGCGCGCTGTGGCGGCGTGTGGCATCGCAGGATGCTCCACCGGATCGCCAAGAAGCAATGGCCGCGCTTCGTCTGCGCCGTAGCTCCCTGCGAGTCAGCGATGACTCGCGCGATGGCGTGCCGCAGGGCACTCTTCTCACGGCGCGGCGAGTGTTCACCGGCGAGGACCACGCCGCGCGCGCGGCTCGAGCGTCATCCCGGCGTCAGGAAAACGGCGCCGGTTCGAACGATGGCCGCGCGGAGCGAACGACCAGGCGCGGCGGTCGCGGCCCACTGCCCACTTCGAGGCGCTCTACCGTCCATGCCTCGCTCCGGCCGGTAGTCCAGTTGCACACGGCTAAACGCCACACGCCTTCTTGAGTCGGGCTGAGAACTCAGCCGCGAATACCGACTGCGTGCGGGTCAGCCAGACGTCGTCTGCGATCAGGTAGTCCCCGGTTTTCCGCTCCAGGGCTTGCCAGTGCAGCCGGGCGCCGTCGCGCGTGATGCGGACCCGAATGGTGATCGCAGGATCCGCGCGAGCGCTCGTGACCTACGCATTGGCCAGCAATCCGGCGATGCCGCCGGTGATTGACGGAGCGTCGCCGTCGTCGGTCTTGGCGGCGTCCGGTGTGGCGTAGGTGTGCGCTCCGCAGAGTTTGCCGCCGCGCTGGTAGAGGGTGATGGCGAAGTACGAGCATTTGCCGGGGTCCTTCGTGACGTGCGCCGGGCACGACGGGTAGCTCTCCCACGCCCCCTCGAAGGAACTGCCGGGACCCGCCGCGAGTGGCGGCGCCATCAGCCCGAGCGCGCATGCAAGGGCGCCCGATAGACGAGTGATGCGTGTCATAGGCACCTAACTGAAGTCCGCCGTCGTGTCGCTCCGCCGCGATGGAATTACCGACAAGCCGTTGCCGCGCCTGAAAGCCGGCGAACCGCCTCGAGTCATGCCGCCCCGTCGTGGGGCTGGGCGGAGCGCCTAGCGCGCGCCGAGTGCGAGCTCGACGGTCGTGAGATCGGCTTCGGTGTCAACGCCAGGCCCCGGCACCTCGAGCGCCGTCGCCAGGACGATCGCGAGCCCGTGCTCGAGCGCGCGAAGTTGCTCGAGGCGCTCGGCCTCCTCGAGCGGCGATGGCGGAAGCGCCGCGAGCGCGAGGAGCGCGGCGACCCGGTAGGCGTAGATTCCGATGTGCCGCTGCGCGAGCGCGTGGCGGGCAGGTCCCGCATCGCCGCGCGCGGCGGCATCGCGCTGCCACGGGATGGGCGCGCGGCTGAAGTAAAGCGCGCGGCCCTCGGCCGAGACGACCACCTTGACGACGTTCGGGTCCTTGAGCTCCTCGACCGACCGGATAGGCGTCGCGAGCGTGGCGATGGCTGCGCCCGGGTGCGCCGCGAGGAGCGCAGCGACCTGCGCGACGACCTTTGGCGGAATGAGCGGCTCATCTCCCTGCACGTTCACGACGATCGCATCGCCGGGCCAGCGCCGCGTGCGCGCGACCTCGGCGAGGCGGTCGGTGCCGGAGGGGTGCGCGGGGTCGGTGAGCGCGACGTCGGCGCCGAAGCCGCGGCAGGCGGCGGCGATGCGCTCATCGTCCGTCGCGACGATGACTTCGCTCGCACCCGAGAGCGTCGCGCGCGCGTGCACGTGCTCGATCATCGGGCGCCCGGCGATGGTGCGAAGGGGCTTGCCCGGCAGGCGGGTCGATGCGTAGCGCGCCGGGATGACGACCCGAAAACTCACGCGCGCAGCACCGGATCGTCGCTCGCCAGCCGCCTCGCCTCCTCCTCCAGCATGACCGGGATCTCATCGCGCACCGGGTAGCCGAGCCGGTCGAGGCGGCAGACGAGCTCCGCGGTCGCGCGCGAGTACACGAGCGGCCCTTTGCAGACCGGGCAGGCGAGGATGTCGAGCAGTTTGCTATCCATCAAGCGTTCCTCATCGGGAAGGAAGGAGTGCCGCCACCCGCCCGAGCAGTCGCTCGGCATCGGCCGGACCGATCGTCGCGGACACCTCGAGCCAGTAGACCCCCTCGCGCGCGAGCTCCGCGCATTTTACGGCATCCTTCTCCGTCATCACGACGGGCAGCCCGTCGCCGAAGTCGAGATCTGCTGCGTGTAGCCGTCCGTGGTCCGGGTGCGGGTGTTCGATGGGCGCGAGGCCCCCCGCCCTCAGCGTCGCGAAGAACCGGCCGGGGTTGCCGATCGCAGCAACCGCGTGCACGCGCGCGCTGCGGAAGTCCTCGAGCGGCCGGCGCGCCCCGCTGCCGAGCGCGACGAGGGCGCCGGGGACGAGCGCCATCGCGATGTCATCGGCGCGGGTGCTGCCACCGTTGATCACGGTGATGTCCACCTCGGTCGCTCGCGCGGCAGGCTCCCTGAGCGGCCCCGCCGGCAGGAGCCGACCGTTGCCGAAGTGTCTCTCGCCGTCGATGACGAGGATCTCAAGCTCGCGTGCGAGGCGATAGTGCTGCAGCCCGTCGTCGGCGATGATGAGTTCGACCTCGGGCGGCAAGAGCGCCGCCGCGGCCGTGCGATCGCGCCCGACGGCGAGCGGAACGCCGGTGCGCCGCGCGAGCAGCACGGGCTCATCGCCCACGACCGCCGGATCGGAGTCGCCGCTCACCCGCGTCGCGCCCGTGTTCGAGCCACCGTAGCCGCAGCTCACGATGCCAACGCGGATCCCGCGCTCGCCGAGTCGCGCGGCGAGCCACGCGACCAGGGGTGTCTTGCCACTCCCGCCGACGGTGAGGTTGCCGACGACGACGACCGGCCGGGGCGAGGCGACGCTCGCGAACCAACCGAGGCGATACGCGGTGCGGCGCGAGCGCACGATGAGCCCAAAGAGCGCCGCGAGGGGGCGCAGCCAAAGGCCACCCCGTGCGTCGCCGTACCAGACCCGCTCGAGCCAGCTCTGCATGCGGGTCAGGCGTTGAACTGCATCCGGTGCAGCGCCGCGTACGCGCCGCCCGCCGAGATGAGTTCGGCGTGCGTACCGATTTCCGCGATGACGCCCTGTTCGAGCACGACGATGCGATCGGCATTCTCGATCGTCGAGAGCCGGTGTGCGATCACGAGCGTCGTGCGGTTGGCCATCAGTTCCTCGAGCGCTGCCTGGATGATGCGCTCGGACTCGGTGTCGAGCGCGCTCGTCGCCTCATCGAGGATCAGGATCGGCGCGTCCTTGAGGAGCGCCCGCGCGATCGCGATGCGCTGCCGCTGGCCACCCGAGAGCATGACGCCCCGGTCGCCCACCTGGGTGTCGAGCCCCTGCGGCAGGGCGCGCGCAAACTCGAGCACGTGGGCGGCGCCCGCGGCGGCCTCGATCGCGGCGGCGTCGGCGCCCGGCCGTCCGAAGGCGATGTTGTCGCGAATGCTGCCCTCCATGAGCACGACGTCCTGGCTGACGACGCTGACATTGTCGCGAAGCGCCCCTAGCGGGTAGTCGCGCACGTCATGGCCGTCGACCCTGACGGAGCCTGTTCCCACGTCATAGAGGCGCGCGACGAGGCTCACCAGCGTCGACTTGCCGCCGCCCGAGCGGCCGACGAGGGCGACGCGCTTGCCGGGCGCTATCTTGAGCGAGACGTTGTTGAGCGCCGGCGCCTTGTCGGGGTAGGCGAAGGTAACGCCCGCGAACTCGACCTCGCCGCGCGCACGGCCGAGCGGGCGGCTGCCGCCCGGGGATTCGGCCGGTTCATCGAGGATCTCGAACAGGCTCTGCCCCGCCGCGATGCCCTGCTGCAGCGGTCCGAACACGCCGACGAGGCGCTTCAATGCGGTCGCGATGCCGATGAGGGCACCGAGGAACGAGGAGTAGCTCCCGACCGTCGTGCCGTGCGCGAGCACGTCCTTGATCGAGAGGTAGAGGACGCCCCCGAGCGCGATCGAGGCGATCATCTGCACGGTGGGGTTGCTTGCCGCGCGCGTGCGCAGGAGCTTCATGTTCTGGTAGCGGTTCGCCTCGATGACCCGCTCGAAGGCGCGGCCTTCCTGCTCCTGGGCATTGAAGACCTTGATGAGGCGCTGGCCGTCGAGCGCTTCCTTGGCGACCCGCGTCACATCGCCCATCGAGGTCTGGATCCGCGCGGCGTAGCGGCGGATGGCGCGGTTCACGACCTGCACCAGGAACCCGATGATGGGAGCGGCGAGCAGCGCGAACGCCGTGAGGCGCGGGCTGATGTAGAGCGCCCAGGCGAGGAGCCCGAGGATCGTCAGCGAGTCGCGGATCAGGATCGTGACCGAGTTGGTGGTCGCCTCCGCCACGAGCTCGGTGTTGTAGGTCAGGCGCGAGAGGAGCTGGGCGCTCGCGTTCCTGTCGTAGAACGCGCTCGGCAGGTCGAGGTAGTGGCGAAAGAGATCGGCCCGGAGGCGCTTCACCACCTGCCGCCCGACCCAGCCCGGCGCGTACTGCGACACGTAGTCGCCGATGCCGCGCGCGAGGAAGATGACCACGACCGCGATCGGCACCAGCGTCAGCGTGTGGGGATCGTGGTTCACGAACGTGCCATCGAGGAAGGTGCGCACGAGCCACAGCCACGCCGCCTCGACCGCGGCCGAGAGCGCCATGCCGAAGACGCCGAACAGGAACATCTTCCAGTACGGCTTCGCGTAGCGGATTAGCCGAAGGTAGGTTGCGAGGGCCCGGTCGGTCGATACCGCCGGGTTCACGGCCGGACTAGCCACCGGGCTGCTGGTTGACGGTCGCGATGTTGACCTGCGCGAAGCCCATGCGGCCGGCGACGTCCATGGCGGTCACGACCGCCTGGTGGGTCGCGCGCGCATCGGCGCGGATCGTGATCGGCTGGCCGGCGGAATTGGGCGCGAGCTTCGCCAGCGCCGCGCGCAGCGACTCGGGGCTGCGATTCACGAGCGCGCGGTCGTTGACGAGGTAGCCCCCGTCCGCGCCGATCGAGATCGTGATCTTGTCGGGCGTGTGCGCCTCGGGGGTCGCGCTTGACTCGGGCAGGCGGACTTTCAGGCGCCCGTCCTGCACGAACGAGGTCGAGACCATGAAGAACATGACGAGCAGCAGCACGACGTCGATGAGCGAGGTCACGTTGATCTCGGGCTCGAGGCCGCGGCGGCGACTGAAGTTCATGCCGCCGAGGCCGATTCGGGAGCCCGGTGGGGCACGCCCTCCAGCATCGGATCGATCGCCCGGAAGCCATCGAGCGAACGGACGAGCTTCAGCGCTTCCTTCTCCATCGATACGACGAGCCCGTCGACGCGACCGCGCAGGTAGCGGTAGCCCATCAGCGAGGGAATCGCGACGATGAGGCCGGCGGCGGTGCAGATGAGCGCCTGGCCGATGCCGCCGGAGAGCATCTTGGGATCGCCCACGCCCTGGTGCGTGATCGCATTGAACGCCACGATAATTCCGGTCACGGTGCCAAGCAGCCCGAGGAGCGGCGAGACGGCGGCGATGGTGCCTAACATGTTGAGGAAGCGCTCGAGCTCGTGGACGACGTGCCGGCCCGTGTCCTCGATCGCTTCCTTGATGTATTCGCGCGGCCGGTTGCGGTTGGCAAGCCCCGCCGCGAGGATCTGGCCGAGCGCGGAGTTCTGCTCGAGCGCGCTGATGTGACGGTCGGTCAGCTGGCCGGTCTCGACCAGTTTCCAGACCTTTTCACGCAATTCGGGCGGGATGACGCGTCGTTCCTGCAGGCTCCACAGCCGCTCCAGAAGGATCGCTGTGGCGCCGATCGAGAGCGCAATGATCGGCCACATGACGGGGCCGCCGGCCTTGATGATTTCCCACATCGCGTGCTCTGGTCCTCACACCCCGTAAGCGGCTGATGATACTGCAGTTTGCCCTCCCGGGGCAGTGCCTTGGCGCTACCGCGCGAGGAGGCGTCCCTCGCTCAGCACGAGGATCCGGTCGAGACGCGCCGCGAGGCGCTCATCGTGGGTGACGATGACGAGGCTGACGCCGAACTCGCGGTTGAGCTCGAGCATCAGGTCGAACACCTGCGCCGCGTTCGCGCCGTCGAGGTTGCCGGTCGGCTCATCCGCGAGCACGAGCGCGGGGCGCGTCACGAGTGCCCGTGCGACCGCGGCGCGCTGCCGCTCACCGCCCGAGAGCTGCGAGGGCCGGTGGCTCAGTCGCTCGGCAAGGCCCACCCGCCCGAGGATCGCGGCGGCGGCGCCGAACGCCTCGCGCGCGGGCATGCGCCGCACGAGCAGCGGCATCGCGACGTTCTCGAGCGCGGAAAACTCGGGCAGCAGGTGGTGGAACTGGTAGACGAAGCCGACGGCGCGGTTCCTCAGGTGCCCGCGCGCGGCGTCGGAGAGCCGGTGCATCGCCTGGCCCTCGATCTCGACCTCCCCGCTCGTCGGCAGGTCGAGGCCCCCGAGGAGCTGCAACAGCGTCGTCTTGCCCGAACCCGAGCTCCCGACGATCGCGATGCGCTCGCCGCGGCAGACGCTGAGCTCGGCACCGGCCAGCACCCGAAGGAGCGCCGGGCCCTGCCGGAACTCCTTGACGAGGCCGGTCGCCCGCAGGACCGGTGGTGCTGATTCGTGGGCGGGCTCAGTCATGGCGTAGCGCCTCGGCGGGCTGCGTGCGCGCGGCGCGCCACGCAGGGTACAGGGTCGCGAGCGCGCTTAACACGAGCACCGCGACGACGATGCCGGCGACATCGGAGTCGCTGACGACCGAGGGCAGCTCCGACAGGAAGTAGACCTTCGCATCGAAGAGCGAGGTGCCAAGGAGCCGCTCGAGTGCGTGCACGGCCTCAGTCAGGTGATGGGCGAGCCCGACCCCCATCGCGGTGCCGGCGAGCAGGCCGATCGTGCCGATCGCGATCCCCTGCAGCATGAAGACGCCGACGAGCGAGCCGGGCGTTAGCCCCAGGGTCCTCAGGATGGCGATTTCGCTGCGCTTCTCGCGCACCAGCATCACGAGGGTCGCGATGATGTTGAAGGCCGCGACCGCAATCACGATCGAAAGGAGCACGAACATGATCGACTTGGTCGTCGCGATCGCGCGGAAGAAGTTCGCATGCTGGCGGCTCCAGTCGCTGATGAAGTAACCGCCACCCAAGCCGACCGCGACCGCGTGCACGATCGTCGCCGCCCGGAATGGGTCATCGACCTTAAGCGCAAGCCCCGTCACCGCGCCGCCGAGCCGAAAGAGCCGCGCTGCATCCTCGAGGTTCATGACCGCGACGTTGCGGTCGAACTCGTAGAGCCCTGAGTCGATCAGCCCAGCAACCTTGAGGCGCCTTAAGCGCGGCACGACCCCGGCGGGCGTCGCCGTCCCCTTCGGCGCCGCGAGCACGATGCTCTCGCCAACGCCGACCTTGAGCTCCTCGGCCAGGCTCCTGCCGAGGAGCACCGTGTAGCTCCCGGGCGTCAGCGCATCGAGGCTGCCGCCCTTGACGTGCGCCGCGAGCGAGCCGATCCGCCGCTCGGCGGCAGGCTCGATGCCGCGCACCAGCACGCCGCTCACGTGCTCGGCGTGGGCGACGAGGCCGCGGTCCTCGATGTAGGGCGCGACCGCCAGGACGTGCGGCTGCTTGGCGGCCTCCGCCGCGACGCCCGGCCAGTCGGCGATCGGTTCTTCGATGCCGGTCAGCGTCGCGTGCGCCGTCACCGCGAGGATCCGCTCGCGCAGCTCGACCTCGAAGCCATTCATCACCGCGAGCACGACGATCATCACGGCGACCCCGGTCGCGACCCCTGCGGCGCACACGAACGTGCTGAAGGACAAGAAGCGGTTGTCGCTCCTGGCGCTCAGGAAGCGCATCGCGAGCCGCCACTCGATCGGAGCCGCCGCGCTCATTCGTAGCGCAGCGCGTCGGCGGGCTCGACCCGCGCGGCGCGCAGCGACGGATAGACCGTCGCGAGGAGCGTGAGGAGGAGCCCGGCGCCGACCACGAGCACGACGTCCGGCACCTCGACGCGGGACGGAATGCGCGTGACGTAGTAGACGTCGGCGGCGAAGAACTGGAAGTGGAAGAGCCACTCGAGGCCCGCGGCAATGTTGCCGACGTTGGTCGCGATGAGGAGCCCAAGCACCGCGCCCACGAGCGTCCCGAGCCAGCCGATCAGCGCGCCCTGCGCGACGAAGACCGCGACGACGCCGCGCGGCGTGAGGCCGAGGGTGCGCAGGATCGCGATGTCGTTCTGCTTGGCGCGCACGACCATGACCAGCGTCGCGACGATGTTGAACGCGGCGACGCCGACGACCAGCAGCAGGATCAGCGTCATCATCGTCTTCTCGATGCGGATCGCGCGGAAGTACCCCGCGTTCTCGACCGTCCAGTCGCGCGCGAGGAGGCCGGGGCCGAGCGCCGCAGCGGCGGCGGCGGCACGCGCCGGCGCCTCGTACACGGCCGCGAACTTGAGCCTCAGGCCGGTCGGCCCGGCGCTCGCGCCGAGCGCGACCACGTCCTCCTCGGCCGCGAGCGCCAGCTCGCTGTCGTGGTCCTGCAGTCCCACCTCGAAGATGCCGGCGACGGTGAACACGCGGATGCGCGGCGCGAGGTCGCCGTCCGCCTCCCCCGCCGGCACCATGACCGTGACCTCATCGCCGACCGTCACCCCGAGCTGGAAGGCGACGCCGCGGCCGAGCAGCAGGCGATTGCTGCCGGGCGAAAGGTCGGCGAGCTGGCCGGAGAGGAGCGCAGTCTCGATCGTCGACACCGAGGGCTCGAGCGCCGGGTTGATGCCCCTGAGCGTCGCCGCCGTCATCTGCGCACCGTGCGCGAGGAGCGCCTGCTGGTCGAGGTAGGGCGCGGCACCGATGACGCCCGGCAGCTTTCGCGCGCGCGCGGCGAGCGCGGCCCCGTCGAGGGGCCCGCCGTCGGAGCGGCTCAAGGTCGCGTGGGCGGAGAGGCTGAGGAGCCGATCGCGCAGCTGCCCCTCGAAGCCGTTCATGATGGACAGGATCACGATGAGCGCGATGACGCCGAGGGCGACGCCAATCAGCGACAGGAGCGTGTTGAACGAGACGAAGAACCCCGCCTGGCGCGCGCGCGCGTAGCGCAGCGCGAGGAAGAGCTCGAGGGGCCGGATCATGCCGTGATTAGACCATGGAGCCCAGGAACTGCGAACCGCGTCATGGTCCGGCGCGATGGGGGAGGCCGGGAGCGCCCAGGCCCGCGGGGCGCGGTGGTATATTCACGCACCGGAGGTGTCACCCATGACCTTCAACGCATCGACTGCCGTTCGCCTAGGCGCCATCGCGCTCACCTGCTGCGGGCTCCTCGCGGGCCTGCCCGCGCGGGCGGCCGACGACGCGCCAGGTGGGCACCCGGAACGCGGCGCGCACATGGCCGCCGTCGAGCAGCAGTTTGGCGCCCCGGCCACGCGCTACCCGGCCGTCGGGGTGCCTGCGATCACCCGCTGGGACTATCCCACCATGGTGGTCTACTTCGAGAACGACCTCGTGCTGCACACGGTGCTCGTGAACCCGGGCAGCTGATCGAAGGCGGCGGCGCGGATCCCGCGCCCGCCGTCAAGACGTTACGGGCGCCTCCCGGCCCGGTATCCTCGCCACCCACCACGAAGCCCGCGCACGTCCGCGCGGGTGGCGAGCTATTGCGTCGAGTCAGAGCGAAGTGCCCCCGAACCCCGTCCTCGAGCCGCTCAGTCCCGATGAGCGGCACCCGATCGTCCGCTGGGGCCAGCTCTATGGCTCGGCGCTCGCGCTCGCCTGCGTCGAGCTAGCCCGCCGGCACGAAGGTCCCGTCCTCGCCGTCTGCGCGAACGCGCGCGATGCCGAGCGCCTCGCGGGGGAGCTTGCGTTCTACGCGGCCCCCGAGCTCCCGATCGTGCGGCTCCCCGATTACGAGACGCTGCCCTACGACGTGTTCTCGCCGCACCCGGACATCACCTCGCAGCGACTCGCGACGCTCGCGGCGCTGCCGGGGCTGAAGCGCGGCCTCCTCGTCGTCGCGGTGGATGCGCTCCTGCAGCGGCTGCCGCCTCCCGCGTTCGTCGCCGCGCACACGCTGGTGCTTCGCTCGGGCGAGAAGCTCGACCTCGAGGCCTTCCGCGCGCGCCTCGTGGCGGCCGGCTACGCGAGCGTGACGCAGGTGGTGGCGCCGGGCGAGTTCGCGGTCCGGGGCTCGCTCCTCGACCTGTACCCGATGGGGGCGGAGGCGCCGTACCGCATCGACCTGTTCGATGACGTCATCGACAGCATCCGTGCCTTCGACAGCGACACGCAGCGCTCGACCGACCGGCTCGAGGCGATCCGCCTCTTGCCCGCGCGCGAGTTCGCGCTGACGCCGGAGTCGATCAAGGAGTTCAGGCGCCGCTACCGCCAGCGCTTCGAGGGCGACGTGACCCGCTCGCAGGTCTACAAGAGCGTCAGCGAGGGCCTCCCGGTCGGTGGCATCGAGTACTACCTGCCGCTCTTCTTCGATGTGCTCGCCACGCTCTGCGACTACCTGCCGGCGTCGACGCTGCTGCTCGAGGGCTGCGACCTCGCGGATGTTGCGGCGGTGACATGGGCCGACATCGGCGAGCGCCACGACCAGCGCCGCCACGACATCGAGCGGCCGCTGCTTGACCCGGCCGAGGTCTACACGCCGCCCGCGGAACTCGCCGGGCGGCTCGGCGGCTACTGGCGGGTCCGCGCGAGCGCGGTGAAGGTCGAGCCCGTCTCGGCGGCCGACAGCGGCGAGCCGTTCCGGAACTACCCGAGCGTCGCGCCACCGGCGCTCAAGGTCGATCCACGCCTGCAGCCGGAAGCCGCCGGCCTCCTCGCCTTCCTCGACGGGTTCCAGGGGCGGGTACTGCTCGCCGCGGAGTCGGCCGGACGGCGCGAGGTGCTGCTTGAGCTGCTGCACCGAAGCGCGCGCTATCCGGGCGCCGTGGCCGGCTGGCAGGAGTTCCTGGACGGTGATGCCTCCCTCGCCGTGACCGTCTCGGCGACGGTCGCCGGGCTCCTGCTCCCCGAGTCCGGCGTCGCGCTCATCACCGAGGAGCAGCTCTACGGCGAGCGCGCGCGCCAGGAGCGCCGCCGG
The DNA here is from genome assembly GCA_025356075.1 of Pseudomonadota bacterium. Classification (GTDB taxonomy): domain Bacteria; phylum Pseudomonadota; class Gammaproteobacteria; order Steroidobacterales; family Steroidobacteraceae; genus CAIKZZ01. The sequence goes on from JANXUT010000060.1 coordinate 60,433, forward strand.
CGCCGCGCGGAGCGCGATCCCGAGCAGATCCTCCGGGACCTGCGCGACCTCACGGCCGGTGCGCCGGTCGTGCACGAGGACCACGGCGTCGGCCGCTACCGGGGACTCACCGTCCTCGATGTCGACGGCCAGCCGCACGAGTTCCTGATCATCGAGTACGCGGACGGCGACAAGCTCTACGTGCCGGTCACGGCGCTCGCGCGGGTGACCCGCTACACGGGCGCCCCGTCCGAGAGCGCCCCGCTCCACAAGCTCGGCGGCGCCGAATGGCAGAAGGCGCGGCGGCGCGCCGCCGAGCGCATCCGCGACGTCGCGGCGGAGCTCCTCGACCTCTACGCGCGCCGCGCCGCGCGCGAGGGTACCGCGCTCGTGCCCTCCGAGCGCGACTACGCCGCCTTCGCCGCCGCGTTCCCGTTCGAGGAAACCCACGACCAGGCCGAGGCGATCAGCGCCGTGCTCGCGGACCTCGCGAAGCCGAAGCCCATGGACCGCGTCGTCTGCGGCGACGTGGGCTTTGGCAAGACGGAAGTCGCGCTCAGGGCCGCCTTCGCCGCCGTGCAGGCGGGTCGCCAGGTCGCGGTGCTGGTGCCGACGACGCTGCTCGCGCAGCAGCACCAGCAGACCTTCACCGACCGCTTCGCCGACTGGCCGGTGCGGATCGCGAGCCTGTCGCGCTTCCGTTCGGGCAAGGAATCCAAGGCCGTGCTCGAGGGCCTCGCCGATGGCGGCCTCGACATCGTCATCGCGACGCACCGGCTGCTGCAGGCGGGCGTCAAGTTCAAGAACCTCGGGCTCGTCATCATCGACGAGGAGCACCGCTTTGGCGTGCGCGACAAGGAGAAGCTGAAGGCGCTCAGGGCCGACGTCGACGTGCTGACGCTGACCGCGACCCCGATCCCGCGCACGCTCAACATGGCGCTCGGGGGGCTGCGTGACCTCAGCCTCATCACGACGCCGCCGGCCGAGCGCCTCGCCGTGCAGACCTTCGTGCTCGAGTGGAATGCCGCGACCGTGCGCGAGGCGCTGATCCGCGAGATCCGCCGCGGCGGCCAGGTGTACTTCGTGCACAACGCGGTCGAGTCGATCGAGCGGCGCGGCGCGGAGCTGCGGGCACTCGTGCCCGAGGCCGACATCCGCGTCGGCCACGGCCAGATGCGCGAGCGCGAGCTCGAGCGGCTGATGCTCGACTTCTACCACCGGCGCTTCAACGTGCTCCTCTGCACGACCATTATCGAGAGCGGCATCGACGTGCCGACCGCCAACACCATGATCATCGACCGCGCCGACAAGTTCGGCCTCGCGCAGCTCCACCAGCTGCGCGGCCGCGTCGGCCGCTCGCACCATCGCGCCTTCGCCTACTTGCTCGCGCCGCCGAAATCGGTGCTGACGGGCGATGCGGTGAAGCGCCTCGAGGCGATCGAGTCGCTCGAGGACCTCGGCGCCGGGTTCGCGCTCGCGACGCACGACCTTGAGATCCGCGGCGCCGGCGAGCTCCTCGGCGATGAGCAGAGCGGCCAGATCACCGAGATCGGCTTCAGCCTCTACCTCGACCTCCTCGGCCGCGCCGTCGAGGCGCTGAAGGCCGGCCGCGAGCCGGACCTCGAGAAGCCGCTGCACGCAGGTCCCGAGCTCGACCTGCACATCCCGGCGCTCATCCCGGCCGACTACATGCCGGACGTGCACTTGCGGCTCGTGCTCTACAAGCGCATCGCCGCCGCGCCCGACGGCGAGGCGATCGACGAGCTCGAGGCGGAACTGATCGACCGGTTCGGGCCACTGGCGCCGGCGACGCAGAACCTCTTTCGCATCACGCGCCTGAAGCTCACGGCGCTGCGTCTTGGCCTCACGCGCCTCGATGTGGGTCCCTTGGGCGGCCTCGTCGAGTTTGGCCCTGAGCACCGCGTCGATCCCGCGCGGGTCCTCAAGCTCGTGCAGAAGGAGCCGAAGAGCTACCGGCTCGAGGGGCCGGTGCGGCTGCGATTTACGCGCCGGAGCGAGGGCGACGCGGGGCGGCTCGCGACCGCCGGGAGCCTGCTCGCGGCGCTCGGCGCACCCTGATCGGTTACACTTCATCCATGCGCAACGAGCGTATTTCGCGGCGGCAGGCGCTCCTCGGGCTGGCCGCCCTCGCCGCGGCTCCGCGCGTCCTCGCCGAGCCGCCGCCGCCGCCCGGCAGCGCCCGCTACGCGGTCGAGCTCATCGTATTCCGCCAGCTGGGCGCACTACCGGCGCCGATTCTGGCTCCCGCGGTCGCGGCGACCTCGACGATTGCCGGGCGCGTCGTGCCGCTCGCCGAGAGCGAGTGGCAGTTGGGTTCTGCGGAGGCGGCGCTCAACCGCGGTGGCTACACGGTCCTGGCGCACACGGCCTGGGCCGCCATCGTGCCGGCGAACGGCCGCACGACCGCGCACCTCGAGGACGTGCTCACGCAGCCGACCCAGGTCGCGGGCAGCGTCGCGCTGCAGCGTGGGCAATACCTCTTCCTCGGCATCGAGCTCGACTACCGCCCGGCCGAGGCGGGGCTGTCACCGTCGGTCGTGTATTCGATCCGGGAGAAGCGCCGCGTGAAGTTCGGCGAGCGGCATTACTTCGATCACCCGGCGATCGGGGCGATCGCGAGCGTCGTCGTGCCGCACGGGCTGGTCGAGACCGAGTAGCGCTCAGTCCGCGGGCGGCTCTTCGACCGCGACGCGATTGCGGCCGGCCGCGCGGGCCGACTCGAGCGCCACGTGGCCGGCGGCGATGAGCTGCTCGGGCGTCGACTGCGGACCCGGCGTCAGGTGGGCGACGCCGACACTCACCGTGACGACGCGTGCCACCGGTGAGTGCGGGTGGTGCATGTGCAACTCGCGCACGCGGGCCGCCAGCCCCTCGCCGTGACGGCGCGCCTGCTCGAGGTCCATGCCGGTCGAAAATCCAATGAAGCGCCCGCCCTCGAGGCGAGCGATGAGGTCGCTTGCGCGCCTGAGTCCCGCCGAGAGCGCCCGCCCGACGCGCCGGATCACCGAGTCGCCGGCGAGGCGCCCGAAGGTCACGTTGTAGCGATCGAGCGCGTCGATGTCGGCGAGGTAGAGCGTGAGCGACTTGCCCTCGCGCTGCGCGATCGCGAAGTCGCGGCGCATGAGCTCGTGGAAGTACTCGGAATGCCGCAGGCCCGTCAGGCGGTCGTCGCGTTGCAGCGGAGCACGCACCGTCGGCGCCGGCTCAGGCGTTGCCTGCTCGCCGACCGGCTGGTGGAAGCTCACGTAGTGGGTCAAAACCCCCTCCTCGTCCCGCATCGGCTCAAACCTCACGTCTATCCGCCCCGCCGCCGGCCCCGCCTCGCGGATCGCCGCCCGGATCGTAAAGGACTCGGCCCGCTCGAATCGTTGACGGAGTTCACCGAGCCCGGCCCCGGTACCGTGCACGCCGAGCAGTCCCCCGAGTCCTTCCTGGACCAGATCGGCTCTGCCGCGCTGCCGCAACTGCTCCAGGGCCCCGTTGGCGAAGATGACCGGGTACTCCGGCCTCCTGGCGTCGATGACCGCGATCGCATCCGGCAGGTGGTCGAGCAGCGCGAGCGTCAGGCTCGAGGACAGGCTCATGCGCCCCTCTCGCCATCGAGGGCGAGCTCGGGGCGCGCGTCCCGGCACCGTTCCACGGCCCCGTGGGCCCTCTGCCAGGCGTCCGAGGCGAGGAGCCGCGCCCTGGTCTCGAGGCCCGGCGCCGGCCCATGGCCGTGCAGGCGCGCGAGCCTCAAGGCCGACGCCGGCCGGGGCGCGGGGTCGAGTGAGTGCAGCAGCTCGAGCACCGCGGGGCGCGAGTTGCAGACGAGCAGCATGTCGGCGCCGGCCTCGAGCGCCAGCGCCGCCCGCGCGCCGACGCCCCCGAAGGCGGCGGCACCGGCCATGCTGAGGTCATCGGTGAACACCGCGCCCTGAAAGCCGAGCTCGCCGCGGAGGATGTCCGTGACCCAGCGCCGCGACAGGCTCGCCGGCAACGCATCGACCGCCGGGAACACGACGTGCGCGGTCATCACCGAGGCAAGTCCGTTCGCGATGAGTCGCCGGTACGGGGTCAGCTCCGGCTCAAGATCCACGAACTCGCGCCGGTCGACGGGCAGCGCCACGTGCGAGTCGAGCGCGACGGCGCCGTGGCCGGGGAAGTGCTTCGCGGTCGCGCTCATGCCGGCATCGCGAAGGCCGGCCATGAGGGCGCCGGCGAGCAGCGCGACGGTGGCGGCATCGGCGTGGAAGGCGCGATCGCCGATCGCCTCGTTGACGCCGAAGTCGAGGTCGACGACCGGTGCGAAGGCGAGGTCGATGCCGACGGCCCGAAGCTCCGATCCGATCAGCCAGCCGGCCTGGCGCGCCAGCTCCCGGCCGTGCGCCGCGTCCATCGCGTACTCCCGGCCGATGCGGCGCATCGGCGGCAGGAGCGTGAAGTCGGAGCGAAAGCGCTGCACCCGCCCACCCTCGTGGTCGACCGCGACGAGGAGCCGCGGGGTTCGAAGCGCCTGGATCTCCGCGACCAGGGTCGCGAGCTGGCCGACGTCGGTGAAGTTGCGCGCGAACAGGATCACGCCGCCGACGAGCGGGTGCTCGAGCACGTCGCGGTCCTCCGGCAGCAGCGAGCGCCCGGCGACGTCGACCATGAGGCAGCCGAGCGTCATCGCTCGGGCTCGAAGACCGCGATCGATTCGAGGTGCGCGGTGTGCGGGAACATATCCATGACTCCGGCTGCCACCAGCCGGAAGCGGTGCTGGTGCACGAGGAGGCCTGCGTCGCGCGCCAGCGTCCCCGGGTGGCAGGAAATATACACGACGCGCCGCGGCCTGCCCCGCCCGATCAGCGGCAACACGCCCTGGGCCCCGGCGCGCGGCGGATCGAGGAGCACGAGGTCGAACCGATCCCGCGCCCAGGGTTCGAGTTCGCGCCGGGCCTCGAAGTCATCGCCCAAGTTCGCCACCGCAAAGCGCGCATTGCCGATACCGTTAAGCTGCGCGTTCGAGCGCGCGCGGGCGATGAGCCCGGCCTCCCCTTCGACGCCGAGCACGCTGCCCGCGCGCCGCGCGAGCGGCAGCGTGAAGTTGCCGAGCCCGCAGTAAAGGTCGAGCACCGCATCGCCCGGACGGGCGTCGATGAGCTCGACCGCCCGCTCGACCATGCGCTCGTTGAGCGCGGCATTGACCTGCACGAAGTCAACCGGGCCGAACTCGATCACCACCTCGAAGGCGGGCAGGCGGTAGCTGAGCGTCTGGCCCGGCGGATCGAGCGCGATGGCGGTCGCGGGCCCGCCCGGCTGCAGCCAGAACTCGACCGAATGGCGGATCCCGAAGGCCCGCAGCCGCTCGCGATCCGCCGCCCCGAGCTCATCGAGCGTGCGCAGCACCAAGACCGTCGCCGCCTCGGTGACCGCGACCTCGATCTGCGGCAGCCGTGCGCGCGCATCGAGCGTCGCGACCAGCGCCGCGAGCGGCGCGATGAGCGTGCCGGCGGGCTCGGCGAGGACCGGGCAGGACTCGAGGCCCTCGAGCCGGTTCGACTCCTGGCCGCGAAAGCCGACGATCGCGCGGTTCTCGCGCGCCAGGTAGTGGGCGCCGAGCCTCGCGCGGCGCCGATAGCCGAGCACGGGGCTGGTGAGCGCGGGCAAGAGCGTCGCGGCGCTGACCCGGCCGATGCGCCCGAGCTGCGCGGCGAGCTCGCGCTCCTTCGCGCGCACCTGCGCGGCGGGCACGAGGTGCTGGAGCGCGCAGCCGCCGCAGCGCCCGAAGGCCGGGCACGGGGCTAAAACGCGCTCGGGCGAGGGCGTCACGACCTCGAGGAGGGTCGCTTCGTCGTGCCGGGCGCCGCGCCGCAGGCGGCGGACGCGCACCGTCTCGCCGGGGAGCGCCCCGGCCACGAACACCGCCTTGCCGGCGAGGCGACCGATGCCGCGACCGTCGTGGGCAAGGTCGTCGATCGCGACGAGATCGCCCTCGCCCGGGCCCTTCACCGCGCAGCGTCCCCCATCAGCTCGCGACCCCGGCGTCGGCGGTCTCGAGCACGGCGACCGCGAGCACGAGGCCCGCCTCGTCCGAGAGCGTCACGTGGCCGCGGCCGCCGCCGAGCGAATCCCTGAGCTTGCGGCCACGCTCCGACCAGGCGACTTCCGGCCGCCCCCAGGCGTTTTGCACGATGCCGCAGTCGCGCACCCACACGCCGTGCGCAAAGCCCGTGCCGAGCGCCTTCACGATAGCTTCCTTGGCGGCGAAACGCTGTGCGAGGAAGCGCACCGCGCGCGCCTCGGTGCGCGCGACCCGCTCGAAATGACTGACTTCCTCGGGCATGAGGATTCGCTCGACGAAGTGCCGGCCGAACCTCGCGTAGGTGCCGGCAACGCGCTTGAGTTCAACGAGGTCCGTGCCAATGCCGAAGATCATCCGGCCCTGGCCGCGCGCATGAGCCGCTTCATCTCGCTGACGGCGGCCGGGAGCCCGGCGAACAGCGCCCGTCCGATGATCGCGTAGCCGATGTTGAGCTCGACGATCTCGGGGAGCGCGGCGACCGGCCCTACGTTGTGGTAGTCGAGGCCGTGGCCCGCGTTGACGATGAGCCCGAGCCGGGCGGCCGCGCGCGCCGCATCGCCAAGGCGCTTCAGTTCTGCGCGGCGCTTCAGGCCCGTAGCTTCCGCGTACGCCCCGGTGTGCAGCTCGATGACCGGCGCACCGACCGCGACCGCGGCCTCGAGCTGGCGGACATCGGGATCGATGAAGAGCGACACGCGCACGCCCTGGGCGCCGAGCGCCTCGACCGCTGCCCCGAGCGCGGCGCGTTGCCCGGCGACATCGAGGCCGCCCTCGGTCGTGAGCTCCGTGCGGTGCTCGGGCACGAGGCACACGTCCGCCGGCCGGACGCGCGCGGCGAGCGCGAGCATCGGCGCGGTCGCGGCCATCTCGAGGTTCATGTGCGTCTTGAGCGACTCGGCGAACCGCAGGACGTCGTGGTCCTGGATGTGGCGCCGGTCCTCGCGCAGGTGCAGCGTGATGCTGTCCGCGCCCGACTGCTCGGCGATGAGTGCCGCGAGCAGCGGGTCCGGCTCCTTGCCGCGCCGCGCCTGCCGCAGCGTCGCCACGTGATCGATGTTCACCCCGAGCAACAGCTCAGTGCCCTGTCCTGCCTCGACCGTCATCGTCATGACTCCCCGTTGCCAGCACCCGTTGATCCGCCGCCGCGCGCGCCACCCGCGCGCACGGCGCGGGCGACGGTGCGGGTGTTGAGTTCGCGCCCGTCGAGCGGCGCCTCGAGCGCGCCGCGCATGAGCCGCTTCGCCGCCGCGAGGCTGCCGGGGTCGGCGAGCTCCTCGGCGGCGAGCGACAGGAGGTCTGCGCCGCGGTAGAGCGAGGCGACTTTGGCGCCCGGCGGCGCCGCGAGCACGCCGCGTTCGGCCCGCACATGATAATACGCATCGGCCTCGACCGGCTCGCCGCTCGAGGCGATGCGCGTGTAGTCAAGACCCAGGCCAAGTGCATCGAGCAGGCGCTTTTCAAAGAGCCTGAGCGCGCGGCCTTCGCCCGGCGCCGCGGCGAGCCCGCCGAGCGCGAGCGCGTAGGCCTCGTGGACGTCCGGGTGCGGATCCTCGCGCCCGAGGAGCTTGAGGATCAGCTCGTTGAGGTAAAAGCCGCTCATCAGCGCACCCGCCGGCAGGGGCGCCGGCACCGTCGCGCGCTCGGCCGCCGTCAGCGTGCCGCCATCGCCCGACCCCGACCAGGAGATGAGTAGCGGTGCGAACGGCTGCAGCACGGACGCGAGCGCGCTCTGCGGGCGGCGCGCGCCCTTCGCGAACAGGCACACGCGCCCGTGGTCGCGCGTGAAGAACTCGATGATCCGCGAGGAGTCGCGGTAGTCGCGCTGGTGCAGGAGGTAGGCAGGCTCGAGCTGCACGCGCTGCTTTGGGTTCATGGAACGCGGTGCCGGTGAGCCGGCTACGAGCCCTCGTAGCCGAAGGACTTGAGTGCGTTGACGCTATCCGCCCAGTTCTCCTTCACCTTCACCCAGAGTTCAAGGTGGGTGCGCCGGCCGTAGAGCCGGTTGAGCTCGAGCCGCGCCGCCTGGCCGATTTCCTTCAGGAGCGAGCCGCCCTCGCCGATCACGATCTTCTTCTGGCCGGCGCGCTCGACCCAGATGACCGCGCCGATCTCGAGCCGGCCGTCCTCGGTGGCCTCGCTGCGCTCGATCTCGACGGTGAGCCCGTAGGGCAGCTCCTGCTGCAGCCGCAAGGTCAGCTTTTCGCGGATGATCTCCGCCGTCCTGAAGCCCTCCGAGCGGTCGGTGAGCTGCTCGGGCGGATAGAGCGCCGGGGACTCGGGCAGGTGCGCGGCGAGGACGGCGGGCAGGCGCGCGGTCGAATCGGGCTTCAGCGCCGACAGCGGCACGACCTCGAGGAACGGGTGGCGCTCGCTCATCGCGCCGATGAATGGCAGGAGGCGCGAGCGCGGCTGCGCATGGTCGACCTTGTTGATGACGAGGACCGCCGGGCGGTGCGAGCTCTTGATGCGCTCGAGCACCTTCGCATCCTCGCGTCCGAAGGCGAGCGCCTCGACGACGAACGCGACGAGGTCGGCATCGGCGAGGGAGCTCGCGGCGGTGCGGTTCATGTACTGGTTGAGGCGGCGCTTGGCGCCGGTGTGCAGCCCCGGCGTGTCGACGAGCGCGATCTGGAAGTCCGGGCGCGTCAGGACGCCGAGGATCCTGTGGCGGGTCGTCTGCGGCTTCGGCGTCACGATGCTGAGCTTCTGGCCGAGCAGCGCGTTCAGCAGCGTCGACTTGCCGACGTTCGGCCGGCCGACGAGCGCGACGAAGCCGGCGCGGTGCGGGGGGGCGTCGGTCATTGGGCGGGCTCTCGTGCGTTGAATTCATCGAACAGCGCAGCCGCCGCCATCTGCTCGGCGCGGCGGCGGCTCGACCCCGAGCCCTCGGCGGTGCGCGCATCGCCGTCGATCGCGCAGCGCACCGTGAAGGTCTGCTCGTGGGGCTCGCCGGTGATCGACTCGACGGTGTAGTGCGGCAGCGGCAGCGCGCGGTCCTGCAGGTACTCCTGCAGGCGCGTCTTCGCGTCCTTCGGCAGCGGGGTCGTCTTCAGGCCCGCGAGGCGCCCGCGGTAGAGCGGCTCGAGCACGCCGCGCGCCGCCTCGAGGCCGCCGTCGAGGTAGATCGCGCCCAGCACCGCCTCGAGGGCATCGGCGAGCGTCGAGGGGCGCCGGAAGCCGCCCGAGCGCAGTTCCCCGACGCCGAGCTTCAGGCGCTCGGAGAAGCCAAGCCCGTCGGCGATCTCGGCGAGCGACTCCCCGCTCACGAGGCTCGCGCGGTAGCGGCTAAGCTCGCCCTCGCTCGCCTCGGGGAACTCGCGGTAGAGGAGCTCGGCCACGAGGAAGGACAGCACCGCATCACCCAGGAACTCGAGCCGTTCGTTGTGCTTGCCGCCGGCGCTGCGGTGCGTGAGCGCGGTCGCGAGCAGCGCCTCATCGCGGCAGCGCCAGCCGAGCTGGCCGGCCAGCCAGTCGACATCGGTCCTCGAGCGGCCGGTCACGCCCCGCCCGAGTTCCCGAGGACGACCGTCTTGTCGAAGTGCACGCTGAAGGACACGTTGGCGACGAACGGCGCATCGGCGTCGTAGTTGGCGCGCACGACCCAGGCCGCGCCGTCGCGCGTGATTTCGAGATCCTTCGCGCTGATGACGGTGACCGCGTTGATGAAGAAGCGCTTGTCGAGCGCGACGCGGATCGACTGCGGTGAATCAACCGTGGTCATGTCGGCCTTGACCGTGTCCATGGCCTTCGCGATGTTCATGTACTCGAGGTACACGGGGACGAGGCGGATGCCGGCGTAGACGAACAGGCCGATGAAGGCCACGAGTATCAGGGCACCGATGAAGGTGATGCCGCGCTGGGTGTGACGCATGTGTCGACCTCGTTGGGTAATCAGCGAATCGCCTGGCCGATCCGTTTCAGGGCGGCCCGCGGGGGCAGGCCGATATTCAACCAGATGCGCACCGCCTTGCCGACCACGTTCTGCTCCGGGACGAAACCAAGGTCGGGAAAGCGGCTGTCGCCGCTATTGTCGCGGTTGTCGCCCATGAAGAAGTAGTGACCAGCCGGCACTGTCCACACGCCGGTGGGCCGGTAGCCGGGGTCGCCGGCAGGTCCCACCGCCCGGTCCTCGCCGACGAGGCAGCGGTCGTAGTCGCGCTTGGCCGTGCAGCCATTCTCGCGGCGGGTGTCGGTCGGGCAGTACATGATCCGGTGCGAGTGCTCGCCGAGCTGCTCGATCCCCTGGCGAAAATGCTGGTAGCAGTCATCGTCCGCGAAGGTGCCGGCATCGCTCGCCGTCATCGGCGTGCCGTTGACGGTGATCGCCGCGCCCTGCACCTCGACCCGGTCGCCGGGCAGGCCGACGAGCCGCTTGATGTAGTTGGTCGAGGGGTCGTTGGGCTTGCGGAACACGATCACGTCGCCGCGCTTGGGCATGCCGATCTCGACCACCTTCAGGTTCAGCACCGGCAGCCTGAGCCCGTAGGTGAACTTGTTCACGAAGATGAAGTCGCCATCGAGCAGCGTCGGCATCATCGAGTCGGACGGGATCCTGAAGGGCTCGAACAGGAACGAGCGCACCAGCAGCACGATCAGGATGATCGGGAAGAACGAGCCCGCGTACTCGACCAGCACGGGCTCGCGCGCATCGCGGGGGCGCTTGCCGCGAAACAGCGCGCGGTCGATGAACCAGATGAGGCCGGTGAGGGCCGCAAGGCCGGTGAGGATGGTCGAGAAATCGTAGATGATCGACATGCTTGGGCTCGTGTCCGTGGTGTTCGTGCCGGGGCTACTTCTTGCCGACTTGCAGGACCGCGAGGAACGCTTCCTGCGGTATCTCGACGGTGCCGACCTGCTTCATGCGCTTCTTGCCCGCCTTCTGCTTCTCGAGGAGCTTGCGCTTGCGGCTGATGTCGCCGCCATAGCACTTGGCCAGCACGTTCTTCCTGAGCGCCTTGACCGAGGCGCGGGCGACGACCTGGCTGCCGATCGCGGCCTGGATCGCGACCTCGAACATCTGCCGCGGGATGAGCTCCTGCATCTTGTCGACGAGGTCGCGGCCGCGCTGGTAGGCGTGGTCGCGGTGCACGATCAGGCTCAACGCATCGACGCGGTCACCGTTGATGAGCACGTCGAGCTTCACGAGCTTGCCGACCTCGAAGCGGTTGAACTCGTAGTCGAAGGAGGCATAGCCGCGACTGACGCTCTTCAGCCGGTCGAAGAAGTCGAGCACGACCTCGCCGAGCGGGAGCTCGTACTGCAGCGACACCTGCGCGCCCACGAACAGCATCTTCTTCTGGATGCCGCGCTTCTCGGTGCAAAGCTCGAGCACGCCGCCGAGGTGCGCCGGCGGCACCAGAATGTTGGCCGTGATGATGGGCTCGCGCGTCTCGGCGATCCGATCGACCGGCGGCAGCTTCGCCGGGTTGTCGATGAGCAGCACTTCGCCGCTCGTCGTCAGGATCTCGTAGACGACGGTCGGCGCGCTCGTCACGAGCTCGAGGCCGTATTCGCGCTCGAGCCGCTCCTGCACGATCTCCATGTGCAGGAGTCCGAGGAACCCGATCCGAAAGCCAAAGCCAAGCGCGGTCGACACCTCCGGCTCGTAATGCAGCGCCGAGTCGTTCAGCTTCAGTTTCTGCAGCGCATCCCGGAACTGCTCGTAGTCGTCGGTCGACACCGGAAAGAGCCCGGCGAAGACGCGCGGCTGGATGCGCTTGAAGCCGGGCAAGGGCGCCGCGCACGGCGCCGACTCGAGCGTGATCGTGTCGCCGACCGGAGCTCCGTCGATTTCCTTGATGCCGGCCATGACGAAGCCGACCTCGCCCGCCGCCAGCTCCTCGCCGTCGGTGCGCTTCGGGGTGAAGCGGCCGAGGCGCATGCACTCGTGCGCGCGCCCGGTCGACCAGATGCGCATCTTCTGGCCCCGCTTCAGCCGTCCGTTCATGACCCGCACGAGCGACACGACGCCGACGTAGTTGTCGAACCAGGAGTCGATGATGAGCGCCTGCAGCGGCGCCTCCGGGTCGCCGCGCGGTGGCGGGATCCGGGCGACGATCTCCTCGAGCAGCACATCGACGTTCTCGCCGGTCTTCGCCGAGACGAGCACCGCATCACCCGCCTCGATGCCGATGATCTCCTCGATCTCGGTGATCACGCGCGGCGGGTCCGCCGAAGGCAGGTCGATCTTGTTGATGACCGGGAGCACCGTCAGGCCCTGCTCGAGCGCGGTGTAGCAGTTGGCGACGCTCTGCGCCTCGACGCCCTGCGCGGCATCGACGACGAGCAGGGCTCCCTCGCACGCGGCGAGCGAGCGCGACACCTCGTAGGAGAAGTCGACGTGGCCGGGCGTGTCGATGAAGTTGAGCTGGTAGTCGACGCCGTCCTTGGCGCGGTAACGCAGCGTCACGCTCTGCGCCTTGATCGTGATGCCGCGCTCGCGCTCGAGGTCCATCGAGTCGAGAACCTGCTCCTGCATCTCGCGCTTCTCGAGCCCGCCGCACAGCTGGATCAGGCGGTCGGCTAGGGTGGACTTGCCGTGGTCGACGTGAGCAATGATCGAAAAGTTGCGGATCGGGGGCATTCGGGTCGTCGGCTCCTGCCGGCGTCGGCAGTCGGGCCAGCCGCGGGATTATACCAGTCGGCCCCTCCTCCCCCCGGGCTCAGCCGGTCGCGCTCCACAGCCGCTCGAGCAGGTCGAGCTCGAGGTGGCCGTGCGAGGCGGGCTCCCCGTCGACGAGGAGTACGGGAACCCGGTAGCCGTAGCGCCGGCGAGCGTCGGGGTCCGCATCGACGTCGAGGAGCTCGATCGACGCGCCGCGGGCAGCGGCCCAGGGCCTGAGCTCCGCGAGCATCTCCTCGCAGAGTCCGCAGCCCTCGCGCGTATAGAGCGCGAGGCGGCTCACGGGTGGGCGGGCCCCGCCGGTCCACCGCCAAACATGACCTTCGGCGGGCCGGCCGGCGCCACGCTGTTGGCGATGAACTGCACCGTGTCCGGGGGCACCTCGCCGACCGCCGTCACCTGGTGAAGCCCAAGGACCCTCGAGTAGGCAAAAGCCGAGCCCACGCGTCCCTGGCCATCGATGGCACGCCGCGGCGGCGAGGGAGGCCCTTCGATGAACACCGAGACCGAGGCGAGTCCGTCGGAGATCACGAGGTGCATGACCGGAGTCGCATTGCCCGGCATGAGCTCGACGCCGGTCGAACTCACCCGAAATCCGGGCGGCAGCGAGAGGAACCTCCAGGGCAGGTCGCCGGCCGGCCCGTGCAGGGAAGCGGCCGACTGCCGCACCCAGGTGTAGCCATCGACGGGGAGGCTCGGCCGGAACGCGGAGTCCGGCAGCGTGCCGCCGACCTTGAGGGACGTGAACAGCACCTGCTCGAGGACGGTGCCCTGCGCATCGCACAGCTCCGTGCGGATCGGCATGTGCGTCGCCTCGTCGATCCAGACGCGGTAGCCGAAGCGGTAGCCGTCGCGAGGGATGACCGAAAGGATCTTGGAGGGGCGGCCGATCACCGAGCGCATGCGGCCGGCGATCTCGAGCCGGTAGCTCGCCTCCAGCTTGTCGGCGCCGGTCGGGAGGGGCCCGAGCAGCGAGCCGTGCTCGGCGTGCGTCTCGATGAGGACGCGACGCTCGTCCGGCAGGTAGCACTGCACCTCGGAATCCGTCCTGACGACCTCGCGGCCGTTGCCGGAGAGGCTGACGAGCCGCTCGCTGACATGCCCGTCCTTGACCCGGTGCACGATGCTGAGCTTCTCGCCGCGTCCGTCGGCCAGGTGCACGAACTCGCCCTGGTAGGTGCTCGAGGCGACCGCCTGGGTCATGTCCGCGAGCAGCTGGCGCGCCTCGTCATCGGCGAGTACCGGCAGCGCGCAGAGGAGCGCCCCGCCGCAGGCTCCGGCGCGCAAGGCTCCCGCGAGGCGGCCGGCCTCGATCATCGGGCCGGCGCCATCACGCTGCCGGTGTCATCGGAGACGAGGCTCGAGAGGGCGCTCCGCAGCCCGAGCGGGCCGCTGACCTCGGAGTGGACCACGAGGTAGTTGGCAAGCTCCGCGCGCGGGATCACTCCGAGCCCCTGCCGGGCGGCCGGCGTCACGTAGCTCGGGGGTTCCGCGTTCAGCGTCTCGAACGCCGCGGACGGCGTCGCCCGCTTCGCGGCGGGCGTCGCCTGGGCGGGCTGCGCCGCGGCGACGATTTCGGTCGTGACCGGGGTGACGACGGTCGCCTGGGCGGTCAGGTTCGCGGGTGCGCCGGCGAGCCCGCCCGGCCGGCCGAGCACGAGGATCGCCGCTCCCGCGACGGCCGCCGCGACGGCAAGTCCCGCCACCGGGCGCAGGTAGCGCCGCGCGGGCCGAGCCCGTAGCCGCGAGCCACCAACGTGGCACGGTTCTGCGATGAGCAGCGCCGAGACCTTGAGCGCGAAATCCTCGCGGGCCTGCACCTGGCCGCCGCGCAGCGTCTCCCCGCAGACGCGGTAGCGGCTGAGGCGCTCGCGCAGCACGGGCTCGCGGCCGAGCCGCTTCAGGAGGAGCGCCGTCTCCTCCGCCGGCAACTCGCCGTCGATCAGCGCGGACATCTGCTCGTGGAGTAGATCGCTCATGGGCATCCTGCAAACGTGTTCGAAAACGGAAGGGTTCGCATCACTCAGTCCTCGAGCCGGCCGAGGCCGGCATCGAATATCGGCCGCAACTTCTTGTCGATCGCCTCGCGCGCGCGGAAGATCCGCGAGCGGACCGTGCCGACCGGGCAGTCCATCGCCGCGGCAATTTCCTCGTAGCTGAGACCGTCGATCTCGCGCAGCACGATCGCCGTCTTCAGGTCCTCCGGCAGCTCCGCCATCGCGCCATTGACCGTCTCGCGGATCTCCTCGGTGAGCACGAGGTGCTCGGGGGTCTCGCCGTCCTTCAGGCGCGCCTGCAGCTCGAACTGCTCCGGGTCCTGCAGGTCGAGCGAGTAGTCGATCGGGCGGCGCTTCGCCGACACCAGCGCGTTCTTGGCGGTGTTGATCGCGATCCGGTAGAGCCACGTGTAGAACGCGCTGTCGCCGCGAAAACCCGGCAGCGCCCGGTAGGCCTTGATGAAAGCCTCCTGGGCGACGTCCTCGGCTTCCATCGCATCGCGGATGTAACGCATAACGAGCTTCAGGACCTTGTGCTGGTACCTGAGGACCAGCACGTCGAACGCCGACTTCTCGCCTCGCTGGACCCTTTCCACGAGCGCGAGGTCGCTCTCTGCAACAGTGTCACCCGTCACGGACCCGCCCCGGGCAGGCGACCACCCGACGGGTCGCTGGGATAGACCGGTGAACTTGACGAAAGTTCGCACGGGCCGGCGCGGGTTATGTCACCCACCACCCGGCCTGTGACGCCGGTCACGGTCGTGTAGCCGAGGCACAGCGCCGCGAGGTCGGGGTCACTCAACTCGAGCAGGCCAACGAACGCCGCGCGCTCCTCGGCGCTCGCCCGCGGCCAGCCCTCCGCCAGGTAGCGTTCGAGCAACACGTCGAGCTCGCGCATGCCGCGACGGCAGCGCCAGCGGACCGCCGCGGGATTTACGGGGACGTCGGCGCCGGCCACGGGGGTCTCAGTGCTGCCGCTCGACCAGCAGTTTCTTGATCTCGGCGATCGCGCGCGCGGGGTTCAGGTCCTTCGGGCACGCCTCGGTGCAGTTCATGATCGTGTGGCAGCGGTACAGGCGAAAGGGATCGTCGAGCTCATCGAGCCGCTCGCCCGTCGCCTCGTCGCGCGAATCGACGATCCAGCGGTAGGCCGCGAGCAGCGCCGCGGGACCCAGGTACCGGTCGGAGTTCCACCAGTAGCTCGGGCAGCTCGTCGAGCAGCAGGCGCACAGGATGCAGGCGGAGGGCCGGTCGACCTTTTCCTGGTCCTCCTTGCTCTGCAGCCGCTCGCGGTCGGGCGGCGCGGGGGTGCGCGTCTGCAGCCACGGCTTCACGGCGGCGTACTGGGCGTAGAAGTTCGTGAGGTCGGGCACGAGGTCCTTGATGACCGGCATGTGCGGCAGCGGGAAGATCCTCACCTCGCCCTTCACCTCGGCGATCGCCTTCGTGCAGGCGAGCGTGTTCTGCCCGTCGATGTTCATCGCACAGCTGCCGCAGATTCCCTCGCGGCAGGAGCGGCGGAAGGTCAGCGTCGCATCGACCTCGTTCTTGATCTTGAGGAGCGCATCAAGAACCATCGGGCCGCAGGCAGCGAGGTCGACCTCGTAGCGGTCGAGGCGCGGCTTCTCGCCGCTCGAGGGATCGAAGCGGTAGATCCTGAAACTGCGCACGTTCGTGGCACCGGGCGGCGCCTTGTGCAGCCGCCCGGGGATGTCCTGGTAGCGTGAGTTGGCGGGGAGCGAGAACTCGGCCATTCGTATCGACCCTTGCGCGACCTCGTGGTCGACCTGATTAGTAAGTGCGGGCTTTCGGCGGAATGTAGTCGACGTCGCTCGACAGCGTGTGCGTGTGCACCGGCCGGTAGTCGATCCGCGTGCCGCCGGCATCGTCGACCCAGCAGAGCGTGTGCTTCAGCCACTCGGTGTCGTTGCGTTCGCGGAAGTCCTCGCGCGCGTGCGCGCCGCGGCTCTCGGTGCGGTTCGCCGCCGAGCGGATCGTCGCGACCGCCTGCCTCAGCAGGTTGTCGAGCTCGAGCGTCTCGATGAGGTCGGTGTTCCAGATGAGCGAGCGGTCGGCGACGCCGACGTCGGCGAAGCCGGCGACCGTGCGGGCGAGCTTCTCGCAGCCCTCGTTGAGCGTGGCGCCGGTGCGAAACACCGCCGCGTCCGTCTGCATGATCTTCTGCATCTCGAGCCTGAGCTCGGCGGTGGGGCGCGGGCCCTTGGCGTGGCGCAGGCGATCGAGCCGCGCGACCGTCGCGGCGCCAGCGTCGGCCGCGAGGCGCCGGTGGGCGGTGCCGGGAGCGACGACGCTCGCCGCGTGGCGCGCGGCCGCGCGGCCGAAGACGACGAGGTCGAGGAGCGAGTTCGACCCCAGCCGATTGGCGCCGTGCACCGAGACGCACGCCGCCTCGCCGACCGCCATGAGGCCGGGGACGACGCTTTCCGCATCGCCGCCCTTCAGCGTCACGACCTCGCCGTTGACGTTGGTCGGCACGCCGCCCATGTTGTAGTGGACCGTCGGCAGCACCGGGATGGGCTCCCGGTTCACGTCGACGTTCGCGAAGATGCGCGCCGTCTCGGCGATGCCGGGCAGGCGCTCCTTGATGACCGCAGGCCCCAGGTGCTCGAGGTGCAGGTGGATGTGATCGGCGTGCGTGCCGACGCCCCGGCCCTCGCGGATCTCGATCGTCATCGAGCGCGACACGACGTCGCGGCTCGCGAGGTCCTTCGCGTTCGGCGCGTAGCGCTCCATGAACCGCTCGCCCTTGGAGTTCGTGAGGTAGCCGCCCTCGCCGCGCGAGCCCTCGGTGATCAGGCAGCCCGAGCCGTAGATGCCGGTCGGGTGGAACTGCACGAACTCCATGTCCTGCAGCGGCAGCCCGGCGCGCGCGACCATGCCACCGCCATCGCCCGTGCAGGTGTGCGCGGAGGTGCAGGAGAAATACGTGCGGCCGTAGCCGCCGGTCGCGAGGATGACCTGGTGTGCCCGAAACCGGTGCAGCCGGCCGTCGGCGAGGTCAAGCGCCACGACGCCGCGGCACTCGCCCTGCTCCATGATGAGGTCGAGCGCGAAGTACTCGATGAAGAACGTCGCATCGTGCTTGAGCGACTGCTGGTAGAGCGTGTGCAGCATCGCGTGCCCGGTGCGATCCGCCGCCGCGCAGGTGCGCTGCGCGATGCCCTTGCCGTAGTTCGTCGTCATGCCGCCGAACGGCCGCTGGTAGATGCGCCCGTCCTCGGTACGCGAAAACGGCACGCCGTAGTGCTCAAGCTCGATGACGGCGCTCGGCGCTTCCTTGCACATGTACTCGATCGCGTCCTGATCGCCCAGCCAGTCGGAGCCCTTGACGGTGTCGTAGAAGTGGTAGCGCCAGTCGTCCTCGCCCATGTTGCCAAGCGCGGCGGAGATGCCGCCCTGTGCGGCGACGGTGTGGCTGCGGGTCGGGAAGACCTTGGTGATCGCCGCGACGTTGAGGCCCGCCTCGGCGAGGCCGAAGGTGGCCCTAAGGCCCGCGCCACCTGCGCCGACGATGACCACGTCGTAGCTGTGGTCGATGAATTCGTAGTCGTTCATGGCGTGCTGCCGAAGGCGATGCGAAGCACCGCGTAGAGCGCGATCGCGCCGACCAGCAGGTGCAGGAGCTGGAGCACGAGGATCGTCAGCGGCTTGCCGAGCGGCGCGTGCACGTAGTCCTCGACGATGACCGTGAGGCCGAGCCAGGAGTGGTGCAGCGCCGTCGGCACGAGCAGCAGCAGCAGCACCGTCGATGATGGCCTCGCGAGCCACGCGTGCACGCCCACCCAGCCGAGGTCCGGGAGCATGAGGAGCGCGAGCGCGAACCAGCCGGCGAGCGGCACGAGCGCGATCGAGCTCAGGCGCTGCGCCCACCAGTGGTGCGAGCCGCCGGCGGCGCCGAGCCCGAGCACCTTGCCGAGCGGGGACTTAAAGCTCACGCGAGCCCCCGCTGGCGCAGCACCGCCCAGAGGGTCGTCGCGACCAGCACGAGCGTCGCGATGACGACGACGGCCGCCGAGCGGCGCGCCTCGCGGCGCTCGAGCGAGCGGCCGGTGTCGAAGACGAGGTGGCGGATGCCGGCGACGAAGTGATACCAGAACGCGAGCGCGAAGCCGGCGAGGAGCGCGAGCCCGAGCCACGAATCGAGCCGCGCCTTCAAGGCGTTGTAGGTGTCGGGCCCGCTCGCGACGGCGAGGAGCCAGGCGGCGAGGACAACGAGTCCGGCGCTGAGCGCCATCCCGGTCGCGCGGTGCAGGATCGACAGCACCATCGTGTGCCCGCGGCGGTAGATCTGCAGGTGCGGCGACAGCGGTCGGTCGGGCGTGCTCATGTCTCGGCGGCGTCCTCAGGCAGTCGCAGCGCGCTTCGTGCCGCGGACCGAAGGCCGCGGCCGCGCGAAACGGCGCATCAGAAATCGATGCAGCGCCCCGCCCGTTCCCAGTCGCCGTAGCGCGTCGGCTCGGGGCCCGGCGGGCCGCCGATCTCGCGGGGTACGGGCGTCGTGGCGGTCGGGGGGGGCGGTGGGAGGGCAGCGCCCTCGCCTGCCGCGCTGTCCGTGGGGGCGAACTCGCGGGCGGTGGCATCCGGCATCGGCATGGCCCCGAATAGTGCCACATTTCGGCAGTGCAGCACCAGCTTAAATCCCTTGCGTTTCGGGCAATTGGCGTGTCCGGCGGCGGCCCTCACGCCGCCTCGCCATGACAGCGGCCCGCGTTCCTACGACAATCCTCCGCCACCCCCGAGCCGCGAAGTCCATGACGTTCTTCCCCCTTCCCCGCTACGCGACGCTTGAGCTGACGGGCGTCGACCGGATCCGCTTCCTGCAAGGGCAACTGACCCAGGACGTGGCGCGCCTCGATGCGGCCGGGGTGCTGCGCGCGGCGATCTTGAATCCCGCCGGGCGCGTACTCGCGCTCGCCTGGCTGATCGAGCGCGAGGAATCCGTCGTGCTCGTGGTGCCGGATGAGCTTGCCGCTTCGCTCGCGGAGCGGCTGCGTCGCTACGTGCTGCGCGCGAAGGTGCGGATTGCGCTCCCGGGCGAGGCACTCGCCATCGCCGGGCGTGCGAGCGCGCCTGGCGAGCAGCCACCGGGCGGTGCCCGGCACCAGCGCCTCGCCGACGGCGCGAGCCTGCTCACGCTCCCAGCGGGCGGACTCCTGCTGGCGCCCGCCGCCTCGCTCGCGCAGCACCTCGCGACCGACGATGGCGCGGGCGCTGCCGCTTGGGAGGGCGCCGAGGTTGCCGCGGGCGAGCCCGGCGTCCTCGCCGCGACCGCCGAGCTCTTCACCGCGCAGATGCTGAACCTCGATCTCCTCGAGGCGATCAGCTTCACGAAGGGCTGCTACACGGGCCAGGAGATCGTCGCGCGCACGCAGCACCTCGGTCGCATCAAGCGGCGCATGTTCCGCTACCGGAGCGATGAGCCGGTCAGCGTCGCGCCGGGCGAGGCACTCAACCTCCACGGCGCGAAGGTCGGCGAGGTCGTTCGCGCGGCGAGCGAGCCGGCCGCGACCGAGATCCTCGCGGTCGTCAGCCTCGAGGCACGCGACCAGCCGCTCGCCTCGGGGCGCGGCGTGCGCTTCGCCCCGCTCGCGCTCCCCTACCCGATCGCCTGAGGCCGGCGACCGAGGCTCAGGCTTCGGGCTTCATCTGCGGGAAGAGCAGCACGTCGCGGATCGAGGGCGCATCGCCGTAGAGCATCACGAGCCGGTCGATGCCGACGCCGAGCCCGCCGGTCGGCGGCAGGCCGTACTCGAGCGCGCGGATGTAGTCGGCATCGAAGTACATTGCTTCCTCGTCCCCGGCATCCTTCCGCGCGACCTGCGCGCGGAACCGCGCGGCCTGCTCCTCGGGATCGTTGAGCTCGGAGAAGCCATTGGCGAGCTCGCGCCCGGCGACGAAGAACTCGAAGCGATCGGTGATGAAGGCGTCCTGGTCGTTGCAGCGCGACAGCGGCGACACCTCGGTCGGGTAGGCGTAGGCAAACGTCGGCTGCACGAGGTGCGCCTCGACGGTGTGCTCGAACAGATCCATCTGCAGCTTGCCCGCGCCATCGCCCGCTGCCCACTTGTGGCCGCCCGCCTCGAGCCGAGACCTCAGGTACTCGCTGTCCCTCAGGCGCGTCGCATCGAGGCCGGCAGTGTGCTCGAGGAGCAGTTCCTCGATCGTCGCGCGCCTGAACGGCGCGTTCATGTCGATCGCGACGCCCTGGTAACCGAGCGCGCGCGTGCCGAGCACGCCGTCGGCGAGGCCCTTCATCATCCGTTCCACGAGATCCATGATGTCGACGTAGTCGGCGTAGGCCTGGTAGAGCTCGAGCATCGTGAACTCGGGGTTGTGGCGCGTCGAGAGCCCCTCGTTCCTGAAATTCCGGTTGATCTCGTAGACCCGCTCGAAGCCGCCGACGACGAGGCGCTTCAGGTAGAGCTCGGGCGCGATCCTCAGGTACATCTTCAGATCGAGCGCGTTGTGGTGCGTGACGAACGGACGCGCCACCGCCCCGCCCGGGATCGGCTGCATCATCGGCGTCTCGACTTCCATGAAGCCCGAGGCGTCGAGGAACTGGCGCAGGAACGTGACGATGCGGGGCCGCAGCTCGAGCACCGCGCGGCTCGCCGGGTTCACGATCAGGTCGACGTAGCGCTGGCGGTAGCGGGCCTCGGTGTCGGTGAGGCCGTGCCACTTGTCGGGCAAGGGCCTTAGCGACTTGACGAGGAGCTTGAGCGCATCGGCCCTGAGCGAGAGCTCCCCGGTGCGCGTGCGCATCAAGGTGCCCTCGGCGCCGAGGATATCGCCGACATCCCAGCCCTTGAACGCGGCATAGGTGTCACCGAGCGCGCTCGCCTGCAGGAAGAGCTGGATCTGGCCGCTGCCGTCCTGGAGGCTGACGAAGCTCGACTTGCCCATGTCGCGCTTGGCGAGCATGCGCCCGGCGAGCCGCGCACGGGTCGGGTGCGCCTCGAACCACTCGGCGCTCTTCTCGCCGAAGGCGATCGCGAGGTCCGCCGCGCGCGCGTCGCGGCGAAAGCCGTTCGGGAACGCGCCGCCCTCGGCCCGCAGGCCCGTGAGCTTCGCGCGGCGCTCGGCGATCAGCTTGTTGTCGTCCTCGGTCATCGTCACAGCCCCTGTTTCAGGCTCGCTTCCATGAAGGGATCGAGGTAGCCATCGAGCACGGCCGTCGTGTTGCCGATCTCGACATTGGTGCGAAGGTCCTTGATGCGCGACTGGTCGAGCACGTACGAGCGGATCTGGTTGCCCCAGCTGACGTCCGACTTCGAGTCCTCGAGCACCTTGGCCGCGGCGTTCCGCTTGTTGAACTCGAGCTCGTAGAGCTTCGCCTTCAGCATCTTCATCGCCGTCGAGCGATTCTTGTGCTGGCTTCGTTCGCTCTGGCAGGTCACCACGATGCCGCTCGGCACGTGGCGGATGCGGATCGCGGACTCGGTCTTGTTGACGTGCTGGCCGCCCGCGCCGCTCGAGCGGAACGTGTCGACTTCGAGGTCGGCGGGGTTTATCTCGATGTTGATGTCATCGTCGACTTCCGGGGACACGAACACGGAGGCGAAGGACGTGTGGCGGCGGTTGCCGGAATCAAAGGGCGACTTGCGCACCAGCCGGTGCACGCCCGTCTCCGTCCTGAGCCACCCGTAGGCGAAGCTGCCGTCCACCTTCAGGGTTGCGCCCTTGATGCCGGCGACTTCGCCGGCGCTTGAGTCCATGACCTCGACCGTGAAGCCGTGGCCGTCGGCCCACTTCAGGTACATCCGCATCAGCATCTGCGCCCAGTCCTGCGCCTCGGTGCCGCCGGCGCCCGACTGGATGTCGAGGAAGGCGTTGTGCGAGTCCATCGGACCCGGGAACATCCGCTCGAACTCGAATTTCTTGACCTCGCCCTCAAGCGCGCCCGCATCGCGGGTGACGGCGTCGATCGCCTCGTTCTCGCCTTCGGACTCGGCAAGTTCCAAGAGCTCGAGGGAGCCTGCGATGCCATCGCGCACGCGATCGAGCCGGCCGGTCACCGCATCGAGCTGCGCGCGCTCGCGGCCGAGCGTCTGTGCCCGCTCGGGGTTGTCCCAGATCTTCGGATCCTCGAGCTCGCGACTTACTTCGGCGAGCCGCTCGCTCTTGCGGTCGTAATCAAAGATACCCCCTTAAGGAGGCGAGGCGATCCTCGAGGTCCTTGAGCTGGCGGCGGACGGGGGCGACGAGCGGCGCGACATCGGCGGGCATGGGATGTAAGTGCTTCAACGGCGAAAAATCGCCGCGAATCATAGCATGGCGCGCTCAGGCCTCCTCGAGGTAGTCGATGAGGAGCTGCGGGCGCCTCAGTCCCTGGTACTCGTTGACGTCGAGCCGGTAGACGAGCTTGAGGCGCTGCCCGACGCGGGGCACCGCACTCCCCGGCCGCGCCAGCCAGCCGAAGGCGATCGCCTCCTGCGGATTGGCGCGTGGCTCCGCGCGCAGCCACAGCTTCAAGTGCCGCTCGCCCAGCACGCGCGCCTCGACGACCGCGAATTCCCCGTCGAAGCACGGCTCCGGAAACCCCGCGCCAAAGGGCCCCGCCGCCCTCAGCCGCTCGGCGAGCGCAAGTCCGATCTGCGCGCTCGCCAGCGCGCCGTCGGTGTAGAGGATGCCGTCCAGCATGCCGGGCTGGGCGCGCAAGGCGACCTCGCGCGCGAGCGCGCGGCCGAACTCCGGGAGCCGCGCGGCCGGAAGCGTCAGCCCCGCGGCCATCGCGTGCCCGCCGAAGCGCTCGATCATGCCGGGATGGCGGGTCGAGACCGCCTCGAGCGCGTCGCGGATATGGACCCCGGCGACCGAGCGCGCCGAGCCGCGTGCCATGCCGCCCTCGGCCGGCGCGAAGGCGACGACGGGCCGGTGCACGGTCTCCTTGATGCGCGCGGCAACGAGGCCGACGACGCCCGGATGCCACTCGGCATCGTAGAGGCTCAGCGCCGCGGGCAGCGCCGCACCCGGCTCATCGAGGTTGAGCCGCGCGACGATCGCGAGCGCCTCCTCCTGCATCTTCGACTCGATCGAGCGCCGCTCGCTGTTGATGGCATCGAGGCGCTTGGCGAGCTCGGCCGCGGCGGCGGGATCATCGGCGAGCAGGCACTCGATGCCAATCGACATGTCCTCGAGCCGGCCGGCGGCATTCAGGCGCGGCGCCACGAAGAACCCAAGCTCGGTGGTGCCGACGTCGGCGAGCCGCCGGCGCGCGACCTCGACCAGCGCGGCGATGCCGGGTACGCAGCGCCCGGCGCGGATGCGCGCGAGCCCCGTCTGCACGAGCACGCGGTTGTTGTGATCGAGCGGCACGACGTCGGCGACGGTGCCGAGCGCGACGAGGTCCAGGTACTGCGCCGTGAGCGCCGTCGCAAGCCCTAGTCGCCGGCCGAGCGCGAGCAGCACGTAGAACGCGACGCCGACGCCCGCGAGCGCGCGGCTGCCGAAGCTCGAGCCCGGCAGGTTCGGGTTCACGATCGCCGAGGCGCTCGGCAGCACGGCTCCCGGGAGGTGATGGTCTGTCACGAGCACGTCGATGCCGAGCGCGCGCGCCGCCGCGACGCCCTCGAGGCTCGCGACGCCGTTGTCGACGGTGATGATGAGCTTCGGGTCCCTTTGCGCAGCGACCGCGACGATCTCGGGGGTCAGCCCGTAGCCAAAGCGGAAGCGGTCGGGCACGAGGTAGCCGACCGGGGCGTCGCCGAAGCGCCGGAGCACCCTGACGACGAGCGCCGTCGCCGTCGCCCCGTCCGCATCGTAGTCGCCGATGACGAGTATCGGGCGCTTCGCGGCGAGGTGATCGGCGAGCAGCGTCGCCGCCGCCTCGACGCCCTCGAGCGAGCCGACCGGGAGCAGGCGATCGAGCGTGAGCTCGAGGTCGGCGGCGGTCTTCGCGCCCCGTGCCGCGTAGATGCGCCGGAGCACCGGGTCGAGCGTCTCGGGCAGCGAGTCCGCGACGCCGGGCGCGCGCCGCGCGATCGGTCGGCGCCTCATTGGCCGAACTCCCACCACGGCCGCGCGCGGCGCCACCACCGAAAGCGCTGCGCGCCCGTCAGCCTGATCGCCCGTCCCGCGAAGTGAAGTTCGGCGGCCTCGACCTCGCCGCGCGCGAGCGCCGCCTCGAGCGGCTCGAACCAGCGCGCATCGGCGTCGGTGAGCGCGAGGCCCGCGGCGAGAAGCCCCGCACACGACCACGTGGCGAGTGTAGGTGCCGGCGTCGCCGCACTACCCGGATGGACGATGCGCGCTGCCGCGAGCGACGGATCGTTCGTCGCGAGCATCGGCCAGGCGGCGGTGCCCGCGAGGGCACCCCGCCCCGCGCCCCAGAGCCACAGTCCGTTGAAGGCGCTCTCGCCCGCCGCGTGCAGCCACATCTGGATCTCCGTCATGCGGCGGATCAGCCGCGCCGCGTCGCGGCCGCGCGGCAGCGCCGCGGTGAGCTCGAGCCCGTCGAGGAGCGAGGGGTCGACCGTCGTTGCCTCGAGTTCGGCCGGCTCCCTGAGGAGGAGCGCGGGACCGGCGACCTGCAGCTCCGCGCTCCCCTGCCACTCCGCGTTGAATCGAGCGCAAAGCCCCGCCGCGACCTCGGGCGCGACGTCGAGCCGGGCATCGAGGACGTGCACGGAGTTGAGGCCCGCGCCGAGCTTGAGCGGCGAGGCGATGAGCCAGCTTTCCGACGGCCCGACGTCGAGGCCGTGCGCGGCGGCGAGCAGGCGTGCGAGCGGCAGGTCGCCGGAGGGCGCCACGAGCCCCGCCGTCCCGAGTGCCCAGCGCCGCCAGTCGCTGTCCGACTCCCTCGCCACGCCCCGCGCGAGCAGCCGCTCGAGCGCCGGCAAGCGCGCGGGCGGCGGCGCACCCGGCGCGCGCTCGCGCACCGCGCGGGCGGGAAGGTCGGCGAGGGCGGCAAAAAGGTTGGCCATGGATCCGTTATCGTAGCGACATGTCGCTGAAGTCCGATGCTCCCGCTGCCGCGCACCGCGTCGTCGGCTATGCCGATGGCGAGATCCGCCTGCCCGACCGGACGCTCACGCACAGCTCCCTCATCACCGCCACGGCTGTCCACGACTGGCCCGTCCGCTCGGTCGCCGAGCTCGACCTCGAGCGCCTCGCGCCGCTGCTCGCGCTCGGCGCCGACGTCGTGCTGCTCGCGACGGGGAGCCGGCAGCAGTTCCCGGCGCCCGCGATACTCGCACGCGCGGCCGCCGCCGGCATTGGTCTTGAGGTCATGGACCTCGGCGCCGCGTGTCGCACCTACAACGTGCTGATCGCCGAGGATCGCGCCGTCGCGCTTGCCGCGATCCTGCCCGGCACGCGCTGAAGCGCGCGCGTTCAGCGCCGCGGCGGCAGCTGGCCCGCCGGGTCCACCGGCCGGCCGTTCAAGCGGATCTCGAAGTAGAGCGAGGGCCGGCGCGAGGGCCCCTCGCCCATCGTCGCGAGGCGCTGTCCGGCGCGCACCGTCTCGCCCTCGCGGACGAT
This sequence comes from Pseudomonadota bacterium, assembly GCA_025356075.1. Taxonomy (GTDB): domain Bacteria; phylum Pseudomonadota; class Gammaproteobacteria; order Steroidobacterales; family Steroidobacteraceae; genus CAIKZZ01. The sequence goes on from JANXUT010000060.1 coordinate 86,597, forward strand.
GACGTCACGGTTGTAGCCGTAGGCCGTCAGCCACGCCTCGTCGTGCTTGAGGATCACGAGTTCGCCATAGCCGCGAAGTCCCGCGCCCGTGTAGACGACCCGGCCCGCCGCCGCGGCGCGCACCTGCGCGCCGGCGGCACCCAGGATCTCGAGCCCAAGACCGCCGGCCGGCTGCTTCACCGTCGCGCCGCTCGTCCCTTCCGCCGGCCACTGCCAGTTGGGCGCGCTCGTCACCGGCAGCGCGACGGCGGCTGCGGCGGAGGGAGCCGTGGCCGCCGCGACGCTCGCCCGCGCGGGAGCTGCGCGCGACTCGAGCTTCAACAGCTGCCCGACGTGGATGCGAAAGTCGCCACCGATGCCATTCGCCGTCGCGACCTCGTGGTAGTCGAGGCCGTGGCGCCAGGCGATCGAGTAGAGCGTGTCGCCCGCCCGCACGGTGTAGGTGGAGGCCGCCGGACGTCGCGCAACGGATCCGCAGCCCGCGAGCCCGAGCACGGCGGCGGCGGCGAGGGCCGCCCGCCAGCCGGTCGCCGCGCGCCACACGGCGGGCTCAGCCCGTGCCGCCGACGAGCGGCACGAAGCTGACGGCGCCGAGCTTGTCGCGGATGAAATGATCGTCGCGCCGCGTGATCCGCACGAGCTCCTGCGCCCCCTCGGGGCCGACGGGCAGTATCAGGCGGCCGCCGTTCGGCGAGAGCTGCTCGAGAAGCGCCTGCGGCACGGCGTGCGGCGCCGCGGCGACGACGATGCCATCGTACGGCGCGTGGGCCTTCCAGCCCGCGCTGCCATCGGCGTGGCGGAAGCGCACGTTCTTGATGCCGAGCTCCTTGAGCCTGAGCTTCGCGCGGTCGAGCAGCGGCTTGATGCGCTCGATCGTCGAGACGCGACCGACGAGCGGCGCGAGCACGGAGGTCTGGTAGCCGCAGCCGGTGCCTATCTCGAGCACGTTGTGCAGGTTGCCGAGGGGACCCAACAGCGCCTCGGTCATGCGCGCGACGACGTAGGGCTGCGAGATGGTCTGCCCGAAGCCGATCGGCAGCGCCGTGTCCTCGTAGGCGCGGCTCGCGATCGCCTCGTCGACGAACAGGTGCCTCGGCACGTTGCGGATGCGATCGAGCACGTTCGGATCGCGGATGCCCTGCTCGCGCAGCCGAAGGATCAACCGCTCGCGCGTGCGGGCGGACGTCATGCCGATGCCGCTGACGCGTGCGTCAGCCACTGATCGCCTCGAGCCAGCTGCCGAGGTCCTTGAGGACGCTGTGACGCGTCAGGTCGATCTGCAGCGGCGTCACCGACACGAAGCCGTCCTCCACCGCCGCGAAGTCGGTGCCGGGGCCTGCGTCCTGGCCACCGCCGGGACCTCCCACCCAGTAGACCGCGCGCCCGCGCGGATCGGTGGCGCGAACGATGCGCTCGGAGCGATGGCGGACGCCAAGGCGGGTGGCCTTCAGGCCCTTGAGCTCGGCGTAGGGCACATCGGGTACGTTCACGTTGAAGAGCGTCGCCTGCGGCAGCGGCGCGCGGTTGAGCCGTTCGATGAGCTCGCGCGCGACGCGCGCGGCCGTGTCGAAATGGCGCGGGCCGCCGGCGACGAGGGACACTGCGATGCTCGGCACGCCGAGGAAGCGCCCCTCCATCGCCGCTGCCACCGTTCCCGAATAGAGCACGTCATCGCCGAGGTTCGCGCCGTCGTTGACGCCGGAGACGACGAGCGCTTGTTCCTCGACGAGGAGCCCGGAGATCGCAAGGTGCACGCAGTCGGTCGGCGTGCCGTTGATCGCGTACCAGCCGGGCTCGTGGTCGACGACCCGCAGCGGCGCCTCGAGGGTGAGCGAGTTGGACGCGCCGCTGCGGTTGCGGTCGGGCGCGACGACGGTGAGCGTGCCTACGCCCGCGAGTGCCGCGGCGAGCGCGCGCAGGCCATCGGCACGCCAGCCGTCGTCATTGCTGAGCAGGATATTCATGCGGTAGAGCCAGTGACTATACTAAAAGCCCGTCAGCGAATGTGAGGAGCGGCGATGCCTGCGCGCGATCCTGCGCCGCCGCCGAGTGACGCCGAGGCGTTTCGCGAGGCCGTCCGGGACGTCCGGCCGCTGCCGCCGGCCGCGCCTGCCGTCGCCGCGCCGCGCCCGGCGCCGCGCGCGCGCTTCAGGCGCCTCGATGAGCGGCTCGTGCTCGCGGAGAGCCTCGAGCTTGGCCCGGGTGAACTCCTCGTCGAGACGGGCGATGAGCTCCTCTTCCGGCGCGCCTGACGGAGCGGCTGCGCCGCGGCGAGTTCGCGGTGGCCGACGAGATCGACCTGCACGGCCTGACGGCGCTGCAGGCGCGCGAGGCGCTGCGGCAATTCCTGGCCGAAGCCGTGCAGCGCGGCCTCGGCTGCGTGCGTGTCGTGCACGGCAAGGGCCTGCGCTCGGGGCCGCGGGGCCCGGTGCTCAAGCACGCGGTCAACACGTGGCTCCGCAAAGTCGACGCGGTGCTTGCCTTCGTCTCGGCGCCCCGCCGCGACGGTGGCACCGGCGCCGTCTACGTGCTGCTCGCGCGCTGAGCGCGCCTCAGCGGCGCGCGAGGCGGGCAACTAGCGCGCGCAACGTGGCGAGCGTCTCGGGCGAGCGCCACTGCCTGGCGGCGTGCTTGAGCTCCGCGAGGCCGTGCTGCTCCATGAGTGCGATGAGGTCGGCCCGCACGAGCTGACGCGTCAGCGCGTAGGCCTCCGGCGGCAGCGCCAGGATCCTCGTGAGCCAGGCCCGCGCGTGCGACTCGACGTCGGCGTGCGGCACGAGCTCATCGACGAAGCCGACGCTGAGCGCCTCGCGCGCCTCGAGCAGGAGCCCGGCCGGGAGGATGTCGGCCGCGACGCGGCCGCCGACGATGCGCGCGAGCACGGCGTGGATCGTCGCGCCCGGGTAGAGGCCAACCTGCACCTCGTTGAGCCCGATCCGGTACTCGCCCGCGGCCATCACGCGCCGGTCACAGAAGAGCGCCAGCACCGCGCCGCCCGCGGGGCTGTGGCCGTTGATGGCGGCGATGACCGGGATCGGCGACTTCGCGAGCCGGGTCAGGCAGCCGAAGAACGTGGCCAGGAACTCACCGAGCCCCGCCTCGTCGAGCGTGAGGAGTTCCTGTACGTCGAGGCCCGCGCAGAAGCGTCCGTTCGCCCCCGTCAGGATGAGCCCGCGCGCGCCCGCGAGCGGCGCCTGCGCGATCGCGGCATCGAGACGGACGAGCAGCTCGCGGTTGAGCGCGTTCACGGGTGGGCGCGCGAGCCTGAGCGTGCGGATGGCGCCTTCATCCTCGATCTCAATCATCGGATGCCTCCCCGGCCAGCAGCTCGGTCTGAACGAGCTCGCGGAGCACGACGGTCGCGTAGCCGCCCGCCTGCAGGCTGAACTCTACCGTGAGCTCGTTGCCCGCCAGCGTAAATCGGAGCCCCTCCGGCATCAGCCGCAGCGCCCGCCGGTCGGCCTCGAGGCCGGCCTCGATGAGCCGATGGGTGAGCGCCTGGAGCGGACCGAGCACCTCGGCCTCGAGCGCGCCGACCTCCCCGCCCGGCCCCGCGCCCTTGCCGGTGAGCGGCCCGGTCGGGTGGATGTCGTGGCGCGCGAGGCGCTCCTCGAGCGTGGCATCGATCGCCTCGGCGATGAACCAGCTGCGCCGGCCCGCGAGGTTCACGAACTCGCCCGGTAGCAGCCGGTTCCAGCTGCCCTCCTCGACGCGCCGTCCGAGCACGGCGTTGAAGAGGAGCGCCCGCGCCGCCGAGTAGACGAAGGCGCGCCCGTCCCGGCCCCACGGCAGCGTGCCGTCCTGGCACCAGCGGGCGATCGCATCGAGGTTCGAGCCGTCGCGCCCGAAGCGCTGCGGGCCGAAGTAGTTCGGCACGCCCTCGGCGGAGAGCCGCTGCAGGCGGCTCGCGAGGGCCGCGGCCGGGAGCTCGACGTTGCGGAGCGTGATGCGGAAGGTGTTGCCGCGCAGCGCGCCGCGCTTCAACTTCCGCGAATGCGGCAGCGCCGCCTCGACGAGGTAGCCCTCGCCCTCGAGGAGCTGCCAGTCGGCGGGGGGCCTACGCGCCGGCACCGTGAACCACTGGGTCGTGACGGCGTGGCGGTCCTTGAGCCCGGCGAGACCGACGTCGCGCGCCGGCACGTCGGCGAAGCGCGCGAGTTCGCGCGCGACGCTAAGGCTGTCGAGCCCGCGCTTGCGGACCTTCAGGAGCACGTGGCCGGCACCGCCGTCGGCATCGAACCCGAGGCGCTCCTCGACGACGAAGTCCTCCGGCTGAACTTTAAGCTCGGCGTGGCCGAGCGGCTCGCCGTGCGCGCGCGGCGGGGTGAGTGCCTTGGGCCTCAGCGCCTCGAACGCCGCCTCGCTCACGCCCGCGCCTCGAGCAGCACCGCCGCGTGCGCGGCGAGGCCCTCGCCGCGCCCGAGGAAGCCGAGCCGTTCGGTCGTCGTCGCCTTCACGTTCACGGCGCCCGGCGCGAGGCCGAGTTCGCGCGCGAGGTGGGCCGTGATCGCGGCGCGGTGCGGGGCGAGCCTCGGCGCCTCGGCGAGGAGCGTGAGGTCTGCGTTCACGACCTCGAAGCCCGCCGCGCGCACGCGCTCGAGCGTGGCCCTCAGCAACCCCGTGCTCGCGACCCCGGCGAAGCTCGGATCGCTGTCCGGGAAATGCTGGCCGATGTCGCCGAGCCCGGCGGCGCCGAGGAGTGCATCGCAGAGCGCGTGCAGGAGGACATCACCGTCCGAATGCGCCACGACCCCGCGCTCGAAGGGCACGCGCACCCCGCCGAGCCACACCGCATCGCCAGGGCCGAAGGCGTGCACGTCGACGCCAAAGCCGATGCGCAGCCTCGTCATCGCGCGGCACCCTCGAGGATGCTCGCGGCGAGCGCGAGATCCTGGGGCGTCGTGAGCTTCAGGTTCCTGGGCGATCCCGCGACGAGCCGTGGTCGACCGCCGGCGGCTTCGATGGCGCTCGCCTCGTCGGTGGCCGCCGGGTGCTCGGCAAGCGCCGCCAGCAGAGCCCGCAGGCGAAAGGCCTGCGGGGTCGCGGCGCGCCACAGCCCCGCGCGCGGCACCGTCGCGACGCTGCGCCCTTCGGTATCCGCGCGCTTGACGGTATCGGCGATGGGGAGCCCGAGCAGCGCGCCGTCCGGCGCCGCGGCGAGCGCGGCGAGCAGCGCGCCCAGATCGCCCGGTGGCAGGCACGGGCGCGCGGCATCGTGCACGAGCACCCACGGATCGGCATCGCCGACCCTGGCCGCGACCGCGACGAGGCCCGCGCGCACCGAGTCGGCGCGGCTGGCGCCCCCCGTCACGCGGTGCACCCTCGGATCCGTCGCGAGGCGAAGGCGCGCGAAGGTCGTGTCCCCGGGCGCGAGCGCGACGACGAGGCCCGCGCAGCTGCTATCGGCGAGAAATGGCGCGAGCGCGTGCTCGATGACGGCGCGTCCGGCGAGTTCGAGGTATTGCTTGGGAGTCGATGCGCCCGGGATTCCCATGCGCTCGCCTTTTCCGGCCGCGGGCATGACCAGCCAGTACGTCGGGGGCATCGGGGTCGCGCGGGCAGGCGCGTCAGTGCGAGGTGCGCTGGATCGGCAGCGGTTCTGTGACCGGCGCCGGGGCGGTGCGCGGCTCGCCCTCGACGACCTGGAAGAACGACTCGTTGGCGCCGATCATGCCAAGGTCGTTGCGGGCACGCTCCTCGAGCGCGGCGAGTCCTTCCTTGAGGTCCTTGACCTCGGCGACCAGCTGGTCGTTGCGGCGGACGAGCCCTTCGTTCTCGGTCGCCTGCTGCTTGACGCTCGCCTTCAACGCGAACACCGAGCCGATGCCATCGTCCGACAGCCACAGCCGGTACTGGAGCGCGACGAGCGCAAGGAGGAGCGCGGCGGCGAATACTCTCATGGGTTCAAGAGGATAGCACCGCGGGAGGCCCCGTGCGACGGCCGACGCTGCCTCACGGTCGCACCGGCACCGAGAAGGCCTTCGCGCCCGCGTAGCGCGCCTGGGCGCCGAGGCCCGCCTCGATGCGCAGCAGCTGGTTGTACTTGGCGATGCGATCCGAGCGCGACATCGAGCCCGTCTTGATCTGCGTCGCGGTCGTCGCGACCGCGAGGTCGGCGATCGTCGCATCCTCCGTCTCGCCCGAGCGGTGCGAGATCACCGCCGCGTACTTCGCCTCCGTCGCCATGCGGACCGCCGCCAGCGTCTCGGTGAGCGTGCCGATCTGGTTGGGCTTGATCAGGATCGCGTTGGCGATGCCCTTGGCGATGCCCTCGGCGAGGATCGTGGTATTCGTGACAAAGAGGTCGTCCCCCACCAGCTGGTGGGTCGTGCCGAGGCGCGCCGTCAGCAGCGCCCAGCCGTGCCAGTCGCCTTCGGCCATGCCGTCCTCGATGGTCAGGATCGGGTAGTCGGTCGCGAGCTTCGCGAGGTAGTCGGTGAAGCCGGCGGAGTCGAGGCTCTGGCCCTCGGCCTCGAGCACGTAGCGGCCGTCCTTGTAGAACTCCGTGCTCGCCGCATCGAGCCCGAGCCAGACGTCGCGCCTGGGCGCGTAGCCCGCCGTCGCAATCGCCTCGAGGATGAGCTCGAGCGCCGCCGCGTTCGAGGGCAGGTCCGGCGCGAAGCCGCCTTCGTCGCCGACGGCGGTCGAGAGGCCCTGGGCGTTCAGCAGCTTCTTCAGGGCGTGGAAGATCTCGGCGCCGCAGCGGATCGCCTCCGAGAACGTCGGCGCGCCGACCGGGAGGATCATGAATTCCTGGATGTCGAGGCTGTTGTTGGCGTGCGCGCCGCCGTTGATGATGTTCATCATCGGCACCGGCAGCGTGAACTCGCTCCGCGCGCCCGCGAGGTAGCGGTAAAGCGGCAGGCCCTTCTCGCGCGCGGCGGCATGCGCGACGGCGAGCGAGACCGCGAGGAGCGCGTTCGCACCCAGGCGCGACTTCGACTCCGTGCCGTCGGCGGCGATCATCCGCGCATCGACGGCGGCCTGGTCGGTCGCATCGAGGCCGAGCACCGCTTGCCTGAGCTCGCCGTTCACGTTCGCGACGGCCTTGAGGACGCCCTTGCCGAGGAAGCGCTTGGGGTCACCGTCGCGAAGCTCGACCGCCTCGCGGCTCCCGGTCGAGGCGCCGGAGGGCACGGCAGCGCGACCAACGGCGCCCGAGTGCAGCCGGACGTCGGCCTCGACGGTGGGGTTGCCGCGCGAGTCGATGATCTCGCGCCCGCGCACGTCGGTGATGGGACTGATCATGGGCTCGCGACTCCGGGCTTAGGGGCTCAGCAGGTCTTCTTCGTAGGCGGCGCTCTTGACGGCCCGATCGAGCGCGACGAGCGTCCTCAGCAGGGATTCCATCCGGTCGAGCGGCCAGGCATTCGGCCCGTCCGAGAGCGCGACGGCCGGGTTCGGGTGCGTCTCCATGAAGAGCCCGGAAATGCCGGCGGCGACCGCGGCGCGCGCGAGCACCGGGATGAACTCGCGCTGCCCCCCGGAGCTCGTGCCCTTGCCGCCGGGGAGCTGCACCGAGTGCGTCGCATCGAACACGACCGGGCAGCCGGTCGAGCGCATGACGCTCAAGCTGCGCATGTCGGAGACGAGGTTGTTGTAGCCGAAGCTGAAGCCCCGTTCGCAGACGAGGATGTCGGGATTGCCGGTCGAGCGCGCCTTGTCGACGACGTTCTGCATCTCCCACGGCGACAGGAACTGGCCTTTCTTGATGTTGACGGGCCGGCCGACCGAGCAGGCGTTGACGATGAAGTTCGTCTGCCGGCAGAGGAACGCCGGCGTCTGCAGCATGTCGACGACGCTTGCGACCTCGGCGAAGGGCGTGTCCTCGTGCACGTCAGTGAGGACCGGGACGCCCACCTGGCGCTTCACCTCGGCGAGGATCCTGAGGCCCGCCTCGATGCCGGGGCCGCGGTAGCTTGCGACCGAGGAGCGGTTGGCCTTGTCGTAGGAGGACTTGAACACGAACGGCACGCCCAAGCGGCTCGTGATCTCCTTCAGCCTGCCGGCGACGTCGACCTGCAGCGCCTCGCTCTCGACGACGCACGGTCCCGCGATCAGCAGGAACGGTTCGCGTTCCCCGATGCTGTGCCCGAAGAGCCGCACCTCAGGCGCTCACGGCCTGCGGCAGCTGCAGCGTGCGGTGCTGGCGCGCGGCGCGGACGAAGCCCTGGAAGAGCGGATGGCCATCGCGCGGCGTCGAGGTGAACTCCGGGTGGAACTGCACCGCGACGAACCACGGGTGCGAGGGAAGCTCCACGATCTCGACCAGGCCGTCCTCGGAGAACGCCGAGACGTGCAGCCCCGCCGCGTGCATGCGGTCGAGGTAGGTGTTGTTGAACTCGAAGCGGTGGCGGTGCCGCTCGTTGATGATCTCGCGCCCGTAGACGGCGCGTGCGAGCGTGCCTGCCTCGATGCGGGCGGGCTGGGCGCCGAGGCGCATGGTGCCGCCTAGGTCCGAGCGCTCGGTGCGGGTGAGGCGCGCGCCCTCGCGGTCCTGCCACTCGGTGATGAGCGCGATGACCGGATCCGGCGTCGCGCGGTTGAACTCGGTCGAGTTCGCGCTCTCGAGCCCGAGCACATCGCGGGCGAACTCGATGCAGGCGACCTGCATGCCGAGGCAGATGCCGAGGTAGGGGATCTTCTGCTCGCGCGCGTAGCGCACGGCCTGGATCTTCCCCTCGATGCCGCGCTCGCCGAAGCCGCCGGGCACCAGGATCGCATCCATGCCGGCGAGGCAGCCGGGCCCGGTCTGCTCAAGATCGGTCGCCTCGACGTAGTGCACCTTGACGCGCGTGCGGGTCGTGAGCCCCGCGTGGGTCAGCGCCTCGTTGAGCGAGATGTACGAATCCCGGATCTGCACGTACTTGCCGACCATCGCGATGTCGACGGTGGCCTCGGGCGCCTGCTTGGCGGCGACGACGGCGCGCCACTCGGCGAGGTCCGTCGGCGTCGCGGTCAGGCGCAGCTTGTCGACGATGATGTCGTCGAGCCCCTGCTCGTGCAGCAGGAGCGGAATCTTGTAGATGTCATCGGCATCGACCGCCGAGATGACCGCGCGCTCCTCGACGTTCGTGAAGAGCGCAATCTTGCGGCGCTGCTCATCGGGCAGCGGGTCGCGGCAGCGGCACAGGAGCACGTCCGGCTGGATGCCGATGCCCCGCAGCTCCTTGACCGAGTGCTGCGTCGGCTTGGTCTTGATCTCCCCGCCGCCGACGATCGGCACGAGGGTCAGGTGCATGAACGCGACATTGTTGCGCCCGAGCTCGACCCCCATCTGGCGGATCGCCTCGAGGAAGGGCAGCGACTCGATGTCACCGACCGTGCCGCCGATCTCGACCATGCAGACGTCGGCATCGCCGGCGCCGAGCTTGATGCAGCGCTTGATCTCATCGGTGATGTGCGGGATCACCTGCACGGTCGCGCCCAGGTAATCGCCGCGGCGCTCCTTGGCGATGACCCGCTCGTAGATGCGCCCGGTGGTGAAGTTCGAGTTGCGCGTCGCCGTGTAGCGGACGTAGCGCTCGTAGTGACCGAGGTCGAGGTCGGTCTCGGCGCCGTCGTAGGTGACGAACACCTCGCCATGCTGAAACGGGCTCATCGTGCCCGGGTCGACGTTGATGTAGGGATCGAGCTTGACGAGGCTGATCTTGAGGCCGCGTGCCTCGAGGATCGCGCCAAGCGAGGCCGATGCGATGCCCTTGCCGAGCGAGGACACGACACCACCGGTGACGAACACAAAGCGGGTCATGGAGGCTCCCGTCAGGACTTTCGACCAATGAAAAAGGGCCTCGGCAAGGCCCTTGTTCGACGGGAGATCAGTCTAGCGGAAAGGCCGCGCGCGCTCAATGAATCCGGCGCCGCGGCGCCGGCATGAGCGCGGCGGGCGCGTTGCGCCAGGCGAGGCCGAGCCCGGCCTCCGCCGGGCCCGCCGCGTATTCCGCTGCGATCCAGGTCGCGTGCGGCAGCACCACCGCCGCGAGCGAGGCGCCCTCGACCAGGATCGCGCGCTCGCGCGCCCACGGCGGCAGGCGCGCCTCGCGCAGCAGGTCCTTGAGCGGTCGGCGGGGTGCGCCCGCGTTGAGCCTGAGGCGCTCACCGCCCGTGCGGGCCCGTAGCGTGTACGGCACGCCGTCCGATGGCTGCTTGAGCCCCTCGCCGGTCGCCGCGCTCACCTCGAGCCGACCGAGCCCGCCGAGCGAAAGCGGCGCGGCGCCGGGGCCCGGGAGCGCAAGTCCCGCGACGCCGGTCCCGGCCAGCGGCGCGAACGCGTACAGGAATCCCGCAAACGTCCGAAGCTCCCCGCCCGCCCACGCGATCCGGGGGAGGCCAGCACCCTTCGCCCGGAGGAGTTCGGCCTCGATCCGCGCCTGCCGACGCGCCGGCGGCGCCGGCAGCCCCTGGCGCGCGAGCCAGCCGCGCAGGAGTTCGCCGCGCCGGCCGGGCGGGAGTGCGAGGAGTGCCGCGACGCTGAGCGCAGGTCCCGCCTCCAGTGCCGCGATGAGTTCCTGGGAGCGCTCATCGAGGAGCGCTTGCGCCTCGGCGATGTGGCTCGCCGAGCGCGCGACGGTGACGGCGGCCATGGGCCAGCGGTGCGTGAGGCGCGGCCAGAGTTCCTGTCGCAGGTAGGCGCGGTCGAAGCGCGGGTCGGCGTTCATCGGGTCCTCGTGGTGCGCGAGCGAGCGCGCGAGCGCGTAGGCGCGAAGCGCCGCGCGCGGCACCCCGAGGAGCGGCCGGAGCAGCTCGCCTTGGCCGAGCGGCGCCGCCGCGGGCATCGCGGCGAGGCCCCGCAGCCCCGCGCCTCGCAGCAGCTGCAAGAGCAGCGTCTCCGCCTGGTCCTCGAGGTGGTGGGCCGTGAGCACGCACTCCCCGGGATTGAGCGCGCCGGCGAGCGCGGCGTAGCGGGCCTCACGCGCGGCGGCCTCGAGGCCGCCCGGGAGCGAGCTGTCGACGGTGACCTTGAGGATGCGAAGCGGTACCCGGATCGCCTCGGCGAGCGCGCTGGCCGCCGCACTGAGCGGCGCCGCGCCCGCCCCGAGCCCGTGGTCGACGTGCAGCGCCCGCACGCTGAGGCGCCGTTCGGTGCGCGCGATCGCGGCCGCCGCATCGCCGAGCGCGGCCGAGTCCGCGCCGCCCGAGAGCGCGAGCACGAGCGCGACGGGCCCGTCCGCGGCGATGAGCGGTGCCAGGCGTTCGGCCAGCAGCTCGGGCGAGAAGATCACCGGCGGCGCGCCACGGCGCGGGCCTCGCGCCTCAGGCCGCGCGGAACACGCCGAAGGAGCTCAGGCGCCGGCCGCGCTCCTCGATGAGCTGCTCCACCGGCTTCTGGCCGAGCTGGTCGAGGTTGCGAAGGAGCGCCGCCTTCAGCGTCTCCGCCATGACCTGCGGCTCGCGGTGCGCGGCGCCCAAGGGCTCCGGCAGCACCTCATCGACCAGCTGCTCGCGCGCGAGCCGCTCGGCGGTGATGCCCATGGCATCGGCCGCGAGTTCCTTCTTGTCGGCGCTTTTCCACAGGATCGAGGCGCAGCCTTCCGGGGAAATGACGGAGTAGACCGCGTACTGCAGCATGAGCAGCCGGTCGCAGACGCCGATCGCGAGCGCTCCCCCCGAGCCCCCCTCGCCGATCACGGCCGTCACGATCGGCACGCGCAGGCCCGCCATCGCAAAGAGGTTCTGGGCGATGGCGCCCGACTGGTTGCGCTCCTCGGAGCCGACGCCGGGGTAGGCGCCCGGCGTGTCGATGAGCGTCACGATCGGCAGGTTGAAGCGCTCGGCGAGCTGCATGAGCCTGAGCGCCTTGCGGTAGCCCTCCGGCTTCGGCATGCCATAGTTGCGGCGCACGCGCTCCTTCGTGTCGCGGCCCTTCTGGTGGCCGATGACCATGACCGCGCGGCCGTCGAGCCGGGCGGGTCCGCCGACGATGGCGAGGTCGTCCGCGTACATGCGATCGCCGTGCAGCTCCTCGAAGTCGGTGAACACGAGCGGCAGGTAGTCGAGAGTGTACGGCCGCTGCGGGTGGCGCGCGATCTGCGCGACCTGCCAGGCGGTCAGCGTCGCGAAGATCGTCTTCGTGAGCACGCGGCTCTTGGCCCTGAGGCGATTGATCTCCTCGACGATGTTGATCTCGGCGTCGTCGCCGAGGTAACGCAGTTCGTCGATCTTCGCCTCGAGCTCCGCGATCGGCTGCTCGAAATCTAGGAAGTTGAGGTCCATGGGGCGAGCACGGTTCCAGAGGCGCCGGGCGCCGTCAAGGGGGACTCAGCCGGCGAGCTTCAGCGGCACCGAATCCGGGGTCCGCGCCGCGCCCCAGGCCTTCAGGAAGGCCTCCTGGTCGCGGGGGTGGTAGACGAGCCTGACCGACTCGCGGCCGAGGAGGACGCGCAGCTCCTCGAGGAGCGTCCGCGTCGGGCGCACTTCCCAGCCGGGCCCGAGCTCGAGCAGCGCCTCGGCGCCTGCGCCGGCGTAGTAGATCCCGACCTGGGCCCGCCCGCCGCGGGCGGGCGCGAGCGCCTGCTCCAGCGGCTTGAGGAGCGCCCCGACCTCCACGCCCGCGGGCCAGTGGAGGAGGAGCCGCCGCGCCTGAGCCTCGCGCGCCGCATCGATGCCGACCAGGCGCTTCGCCTGGATCCGCCAGTCCTCGATGAACGTGTCCCACTTCAGGCCGCCCTCGACCAGCAGGATCGCATCGCGCGTGATGAGCTCGCGGTGCGTCTGCAGCACCTCCTCGAACAGCGTCACCTCGAGCCGGCCGCTGCCGTCATCGAGCACGAGCGAGGTGCGATTCGCGCGCTTCTTGATCTCGAGCACGAGGCCCGCGATCGTGACGTTCCGGGCCGGCGTCCACTTGGCCTCTGCGCCTGCGCTCGCGGGACGGGAGCCGGCGAGTTCGGCGATGGTGCCGGGCGCGAGGTACTGGCGGTCGTGCGCGTACTCATCGAGCGGGTGGCCGGTCATGAAGAAGCCGAGCGTCTCGCGCTCACCGGCGAGGCGGATGGCATCCGGCCACTCCGGCAAGACCGCGGTGCGGTGCGCGGGCCTCGGCGCAGTGGTGCCCGCGAGACCGAAGAGGTCGACCTGCCCGGCCGTGTCGGCCTTGGTCTTCTGATCACCCAACTGCAGTGCCCCGGGAAGCTCCGCCATCAGCGTCGCGCGATTGGCGCCGATGCGATCGAAGCTGCCGGCCTTGAGGAGCGCCTCGAGGCAACGGCGGTTGACGCGTCCCAGGTCGACCCGGCGGCAGAAGTCGCCGAGGTCGCGAAACTCACCGCCCTGCTCGCGCGCCTCGAGGATCGCCGCGACGGCGGCCGCCCCCACGCCCTTGATCGCGCCGAGCCCGTAGCGCACGCGCCTCGTGTCCGCGACCGCGAACCGGTACACGGACGAGTTGACGTCCGGCGGCAGCACCTCGATGCCCATCAGCTTCGCATCGTCGATGCCGATCACGACGCGCTCGGTCTTGTCGCCGTCCGAGGAGAGCACTGCCGCGAGGAACGCCGCCGGGTAGTGGGCCTTCAGCCATGCCGTCTGGTAGGTCAGCACCGCGTAGGCAGCCGAGTGCGACTTGTTGAAGCCGTAGCCGGCGAACTTCTCCATCAGGTCGAAGATGTGCGTCGCGGTGCGCTCCGGCACCCCGCGCTCGGTCGCACCGCCCACGAAGATCGAGCGTTGCTGCGCCATCTCCTCGGCCTTCTTCTTGCCCATCGCGCGCCGCAGGAGATCGGCGCCGCCGAGCGTGTAGCCGGCGAGGATCTGCGCGATCTGCATGACCTGTTCCTGGTACAGGATCACGCCGTAGGTCGGCTTCAGCACGCTCTCGAGCTTCGGGTGCAGCCAGTCGATCTTCTGGCCGGCGGGCGCGTGCTTGCGGTCGATGAAGTCATCGACCATGCCGGACTGGAGCGGACCTGGGCGAAAGAGCGCGACGAGCGCGACGATGTCCTCGAAGCGGTCGGGCTGCAGGCGCCTCACGAGGTCGCGCATGCCGCGGGATTCGAGCTGGAAGACGCCGGTGGTCTTGCAGGCGCGAAGCAGCGCGAGCGTCGCCGGATCGGCGAGCGGCAGGCGCGCCATGTCGAGCGGCGCCTCGCCGAGTTCCCTCCGCGCCGCGTTCACGCTCGCGACCGCAAGCTCGATGATCGTCAGTGTCCTCAACCCCAGGAAGTCGAACTTGACGAGGCCGGCGGCCTCGACGTCGTCCTTGTCGAACTGCGTGACGACGGAGCTCGAGCCTTCTTCGGCGAACAGCGGCGCGAAGTCGGTCAGCACCGAGGGCGCGATGACGACGCCGCCGGCGTGCATGCCGGCGTTGCGGGTCAGGCCCTCGAGCGAGCGCGCGAGGTCGATGAGCTCCTTCACGTCGCCGTCGTTGTCGTAGAGCTTCTTCAGCTCCTCCTCGCGCTCGAGCGCCTTCTCGAGCGTCATCTCGAGCTCGAAGGGAATCAGCTTCGCGATCCGGTCGACGAAGCCGTAGTTGTGGCCGAGCACGCGGCCGACGTCGCGCACGACCGCCTTCGCCGCCATGGTGCCGTAGGTGATGATCTGCGAGACCCGGTCGCGGCCGTACTTGGCGGCGACGTAGTCGATGACCCGGTCGCGCCCCTCGGTGCAGAAGTCGACGTCGAAGTCCGGCATCGAGACCCGCTCGGGGTTCAGGAACCGCTCGAAGAGGAGGTCGTGCTGCAGGGGATCGAGGTCGGTGATGCCAAGCGAATAGGCGACCAGCGAGCCCGCGCCCGAGCCGCGGCCGGGACCGACCGGCACGCCGTTGCCCCTCGCCCAGCGGATGAAGTCCGCGACGATGAGGAAGTAGCCCTCGAAGCCCATGCCGCAGATGACATCGAGCTCGCGCTCGAGCCGCGGCACGTATTCGCTCCTCTCGACGGCGCGCAGCGCCGGCAGTCCCGCGTCCTGGGCCGCGAGGCGATCGCTGAGCGCGCGCGCGGCGTCGTCCCTCAGCACCTGCGCCGGCGTCGTGCCCGCCGGGACCGGGTACTCCGGCAGGTAGGACTTCCCGAGCGTGAGCTCGAGCGAGCAGCGCTTGGCGATCTCGAGGCTCTGCTCGAGGAGCGCCGGGTGGTCGGCAAAGAGCACCGCCATCTCGGCCGGGGTCTTCAGGTACTGCTGCTCGCTGTAGCGCCTGGGCCGGTTCGCATCGCCGAGCAGCAGCCCCTCGTGGATGCACACCCTGGCCTCGTGCGCCTCGAAGTCGCTGGCCTTCAGGAACCTCACGTCGTTGGTCGCGACCGCCGGGAGCGAGAGCTCCCGGACGAGCGCGAGCGTACCTTCGAGGAGCGCCTCCTCGTCGGGCCGTCCGGTGCGCTGCACCTCGAGGTAGTACCGGTCGCCGAAGAGCTCGCGCCAGGAGCGTGCCGCGCGGTGCGCCTCCGCGACCCGGCCGTTGCCGAGGTGCCGGCCGACGTCGCCCTCGCCCGCGCCCGAGAGCGCGATGAGGCCGCCGACGGTCGAGGGCTCGAGCCAGGCACGCTCGAGCATCGGCACGCCGCGTCGCTGGCCCTCGAGGTAGGAGCGCGACACGAGCCGGGTGAGGTTCCGGTAGCCCACGAGGTTCATGCAAAGGAGCGTGAGGCGGGTCGGTTCCTCGCGCTCCGCCGTGCCCCGGATCCACGCATCGACCCCGACGATGGGCTTCACGCCGACCGCCTGCACCGCGCGCCAGAACTTGACGAGTGCAAAGAGATTGCACTGGTCGGTGACCGCGATCGCCGGCATCCCGGCAGCGCTCGTCGCCGCCGCGAGCTCGTCGATCCTGACGACGCTGTCGACGAGCGAGAACTCGGTGTGGAGCCTTAAGTGGACGAAGCCGGTCATGGCGCCGATCTTACCCTCACGGGCGCAAAAGTCCGTCGGTGTAAAACGCACGGACCGTGCACATTTAGCGCGGCGAGGTGGGCGGGAGTCCCGTAGCCCTTGTGGGTCTCGAACGCGTACGCCGGGTGGCGCTCGGCGGCCCGCTCCATCCACTCGTCGCGGTAGGTCTTGGCGAGGATCGAGGCGGCGGCGATCGCCGCGTCCCGGCCGTCGCCGCCGACCAGCGTCTCGAGGCTGCAGCTGAACGGCAGGCCCGCGAGCGACGGGGCGCGGTTGCCATCGATGCGCAGGTGCTGAGGCGCGATGCGAAGCGCGAGGAGCGCGCGGCGCATCGCGAGGAACGTGGCCTCGAGGATGTTGAGCGCATCGATCTCGGCGGCGTCCGCCCAGCCGAGCCCCCAGGCGAGGGCGACGGCGCGGATCTGCCCCGCGAGCCGCACGCGCTCCTCGGGCGCGAGGCGCTTGGAGTCATCGAGCCCCGCGATCGAGCGCCGCGGCGGGAGGATCACGGCCGCGGCGACGACGGGACCGGCGAGCGGCCCCCGGCCCGCCTCATCGACCCCCGCGACCCGCGCCCGCGTACCCCAGCGCGGGCTCATCCGCCCGGTCCCGGCGCAACGCGGTCGAGCACCTTGAGCACGGCCTCGGCCGCGCGCTCGCTGGCGTTTCGCCTGAGCGTCTGGTGGATCGCGAGGAATTCCTTCTCGAGCGCGGCCACGCGGGTGGGCGCCTCCAGCCAGTCGAGGAGCTCGGCGCCGAGGCGCTCGGGCGTCGCGGTGCCCTGGATCAGTTCCGGCACGACTTTCTTCCCGGCCAGGAGGTTCGGCTGCGACACGAACGGCGCCTTGATGAGCCCGAAGATCTTCACGAGCGCGAAGGTCGCCGCCGAGACGCGATAGGCAACCACCATCGGCCGCTTGCAAAGGAGCGTCTCGAGGGTCGCGGTGCCGGAGGCAACGAGCGCGCAGTTGGCGGCCGTGAGCGCGCGGTCCGCGCCCCCGTCGGTGACGAGGAGGTCGAGGTCCTTCCCGCAGCGCGCGCTCGCCGCCTCGAAGACCGTCCGCGCCGTCGCATTCGCCATCGGCGCGACGAACCTGACGCCCGGCAGTTCCCGCACGAGCCAGCGGGCCGCGCCGAGGAACGGCGCGCTCAGCCGCTCGACCTCGCCGCGGCGGCTGCCGGGCAGGAGCGCAACGACGGTCGCATCGGCCGCAAACCCGAGTTCCGCGCGCGCGCGCGCGCGATCGGGCACGAGCGGGAGGCGGTCGGCGAGCGGGTGGCCGACGAACTCGGCGCCGAGTCCCTGGCCGTCGTAGAAGCGCTTCTCGAACGGCAGCAGGCAGAGCACCAGGTCGAGCGTACTCGCCATCTTCTGCACGCGGCCCGGGCGCCACGCCCAGACCTGCGGGCTCACGTACTGGATCGTCGCGAGCCCGCGGCGCTTCAGCCGCGCCGCGAGCGACAGGTTGAACTCCGGCGCATCGATGCCGATGTAGACGTCGGGCGAGGCGGCGGCGATCCGCGCCTCGAGGTCCTTCCTGAGCGCGAAGAGGTCCGGCAGGTGCTTCAGCACCTCAAAGAGTCCCATGACCGAGAGCCGCTCGGCGTCGGCCCACGGCTCGCAGCCGGCCGCGAGCATCCTCGGTCCCGCCACACCGGCGATCGTAAGCCCCGGCCGGCGCGCGCGCAGCGCCTCGATGAGCGACGCCCCGAGGTTGTCGCCCGAAGCTTCGCCCGCGACCATGACGATGCGCGGGGCACCCGAGTCCGTTGCGAGCGCGCGGGCCTTGGCGGCCGCGCCCATCAGCGGATCAGGCTGCGCGTGCTGCGCGGCAGGAACTCGAGGTAGGCGCGCATTTCCGGATGCTCGGGCGCCAGGCGCTCGAGCTCCACCGTCGCCTCCGCGAGCTTGAGGCCCGTGCGGTAGAGGATCTTGTAGCCCGCCTTGATCGCGGCGATGCGCTCAGGGCCGAAGCCGCGACGCTTCAGGCCCTCGAGGTTGATGCCCTTCGGCTCCGCCGGCGCGCCGGCGGCCATCACGAACGGTGGCACGTCGCGGGTCGCGGTCGCGTTGTTGGCGAGGAAGGCATGGGCGCCGATCTTGCAGAACTGGTGGACACCCGAGTAGCCGCCGAGGATCACCCAGTCGTCGACCTCGACGTGGCCGGCGAGACCTGAATAGTTGGCGAGGATGCAGTGGCTGCCGACGATGCAGTCGTGCGCGACGTGGGTATAGGCCATGAAGAGGTTGTCATCGCCGATCCGCGTGACGCCGCTGCCGGCCCCGGTGCCGCGATGCACCGTCGCGCACTCGCGAAACACGTTGCCATCGCCGATCTCCAGGTAGCTGCGCTCGCCGTGGTACTTCTTGTCCTGCGGGTCATCGCCCAAGGATGCGAACTGCGAGATGCGGTTGTTGCGGCCGATGCGGGTCGGGCCCTTCAGCACCACGTGCGGGCCGATGCGCGATCCTCCGCCCACGCTCACCTCGCTGCCGATGATCGAGTAGGGCCCCACCTCGACGTCAGCGGCGATGCTCGCATCGCTCGCGATGATCGCGGTCGGATGGATCAGCGCCACCCCTCAGCCCTTCGCTTCCGGCGCGACCATCATGTCGGCGCTGCAGACGACGGCGCCGTTGACCTCCGCGCGCGTGCCGTACTTCCAGATGCCGCGCATCGAGCGCTGGAAGTCCGCGTGCAGGATCAGCTGATCCCCGGGCTCGACCGGCTTCCTGAACCTGGCGCGGTCGATGCCGACGAAGAAGAAGCGGGTCTTGTCGTCCGGAACTACGTTGTTGGTCTTGAAGGCGAGGATGCCGGCGGCCTGCGCCAGCGCCTCGAGGATCAGCACGCCCGGCATGACCGGCCGATTGGGGAAGTGACCGGGGAAGAACGGCTCGTTGATCGTCACGTTCTTGAGCGCGCGGATCGACTTACCCGGCACGCACTCGAGCACGCGGTCGACCAGCAGGAAGGGATAGCGATGCGGCAGCTGCCTGAGGATCGCGCTGATGTCCATCGTGATGGCGGCGGCGTCGTTCATGATTTCTCCGGCTCCTGCCCGTGGCGTTGCTTCTCGAGGCGCCGCACCCTGTCGAAGAGTTCATCGAGGTGCCGCAGGCGCGCCACGACCCGCCGCCAGCCGCCCGCCTCGCTCGCCGGCACCGCCGCGGCGTAGGCGCCCGCCTTGTGGATCGAGTGGCTGACCATCGACTGGCCGAGCACGACGACATCGTCGGCGATCTCGAGGTGACCGGCAATGCCGACCTGCCCGCCAATCATGCAGCGCTTGCCGATGGTGGTGGAGCCTGAGATCCCCGAGCACGCGGCGATCGCGGTGTGCGCGCCGATCCTGACGTTGTGCCCGACCTGGATCTGGTTGTCGAGCTTGACGTCGTCTTCGAGGACGGTATCGCCGATCGCACCCCGGTCGATGGTCGTGTTGGCGCCGATCTCGACGTCGTTGCCGATGAGGACATCGCCGAGCTGCGGCACCTTCACCCAGCCGTCACGGTCGCGCGCGATGCCAAAGCCGTCGGCGCCGATGACGGCGCCGGAGTGCACGAGGCAGCGCTCGCCGATCCTGACCTGCCGGTAGAGCGTGACCCGGGCCATGAGGCGGGTGTCGGCGCCGATGACGGCGCGGGCACCGACCACCGAGCCCGGGCCCACCAGCACCCGCTCGCCGATCGACGCCCCCGCGCCGATGACGGCCTGCGCGCCGATCTCGGCGCTCGCCGCGATCAGCGCATCGGCGGCGACGACGGCGCTCGGGTGGATGCCGGGAACGAGCGCGGGCTCGGGGTTAAGCCACGCGGCGATGCGCGCGTAGGCGGCGCGCGGGCTATCGGAAATGAGGGCCGCCACCGGGCATTCCGCGGCACTCGCCGCGTCGATGACGACCGCGCTCGCGCGCGTCGCCGCGAGGTGGCGGCGGTGCTTGGGGTCGGCGAGGAAGGCGATCGCCCCCTCGCCTGCGTGCTCGAGTTCATCGACGCGGGCGATCCGCGTCGAGGGCTCACCGCGGAGGACCAGCCCGAAGCGGGCGGCTATCTGCCCGAGGGTCACGTCCTCCATGCGGCGACCGGCAGCGTCGCGCCTACTTCTTGGGCGTCGGCGCGGCCGCGGGTGCGGCGGCCGGAGCCTGGGCGGCGCTCGCGGCCTTCGACTGGAGGTTCCCCAGCACCTGCAGCGTGATGTCGACCGACTCTGAGTTGTAGATGACGCCCTGCGCGATGACGAGGTCGAGGCCCTGCGCCTTCGCGTAGGTGCGCACCGACTCGACGATCATCTTCTGGACCCGCTGCAGTTCCTCGTTCTGACGCATCTGCACGTCTTCCTGGAACTCCTTGGCGCGACGCTCGAGGGTCAGCTGGGTGTCCCTGAGCTCGCGCTGCGTCTTGGTGCGCTCGGCCTCGGCCATCGTCGACTGGTCGCGGTCGAACTTCTGCATCTTCGCTTCGAAGTCCTTGCGCGCGCCTTCGAGCTGCTTCTGCTTGGGGCCGAACTCGGACTCGAGGGCTCCCGTCGCGGCCTTCGCCTGCGGCGATTCCGACAGGACGCGCTGGTAGTCGACGTACGCGATCTTCTGGGCCTGAGCGAAGGCAACCGGGGCGAGCGCGAGGCTCGCGATGCCAACGGCGATCAGGTTCTTAAGGGTGCTGCGCATGATGAATCAGACCTGTATGAGACATAAAGTGGCTGTTGCCGGAGCCGGGATCAGAACGCCGAACCGATCGAGAACTGGAAGCCCTCGCGTTCGTCCGCCCAGGTGATGCCGTTACTGGCGCTCGTGTTCAGTGGGATCGCATAGCTGAACCGGAAAATACCAAGTGGCGCAAGCCATTGCACCGCGATGCCGACCGAACGCTTCAGCTCATTGTAGCTGAACTTGTAGTTGACCGGCGTTATCCCGTCCTTCCCGAGGAACTTGACGCAGCAGGTCGAGAAGACGTTGCCCATGTCGTAGAACGCGCTGACCCGGACGTTGGCCTTCCACTTGTCCGGGGTCGGGAACAGGATCTCGAGGTTGGCGACCGTCAGGAGGTTGCCGCCGTACGGGTTGCCGAAAGTGTCCTTCGGCCCCAAGCGGCTCTCGCGGTAGCCACGGACGGTGTCGGGGCCCCCGCCGTAGAACTGCCGGAACGGCGGCAACGCCGTCGTAGCGCCGAGCTTGCTGCCGTAGTCGACCGTCGTCTTGACCGCGAGCGTGAAGCCTTTCCACAGCGGCTGCAGCTTCAGGAAATCGAACGCCGTCGTGTAGTAGCGCACCGAGGTGCCGGGCAAGGCGTAGGAGAACTGCACGCTCGTCCTAAGGCCCCGGTCGGCGAATAGCGCCCGGTTCCTCGAGTCGTAGCTCCAGCCCGCGACCGCCTCGAACACGTTGAAGCGCGTGCCGTAGAAGTCGAAGGTGGTCGTGGCTCCCGTGCCATCGAGCACGGTCGCCGTGCTCGTGTAGTTGTTGCCGTTGTGCCTGACCCAGTCGATCGCCTGCTGGGCACTGCCCGTCTCGCTCGCGAGGAGGTCATCGCGCGAGGCGGTCACGCCGAACCTGAGCCCCTGGAACTCCGAGATCGGGTAGCCGAACTCAAGCGCGCCAGTCAGCATCGTCGTGGAGAACTGCGAGGCGGAGGACACGAACTGGGTGGTCTTGCGGTAGCTCAACGAGAACGTCCGGGCGATGCCGTCGATCGTCGTGTACGGGTTCGTCTGCGAGAGGCTGTAGATGCTCGAGTAGCGCCCCGCGTTCACCTCCGCCTGCACCCGTTCGCCGGTGCCCATGAAGTTCGAGTGGGTGAAGTTGCCGTTCAGGATGAACTTCTGCGACTCGGAGTAGCCGATGCCGCCACCGAACTGGCCGGGCAGTCCTTCCTTGATGTCGAAGTCGACGTCGACGAGGTCGGAGGTGCCGGGCACGGGCTTGTTCTCGGACTCGACCTTCTCGATGTACGGCAGCCGCTGCAGCCGTTGCTTGGACCTGTCGACGGCCTGATTCGAGAGCCACGCGCCCTCGAGCTGGCGCATCTCGCGCCTCAGCACCTCGTCGTTGATCGCGGAGGTGTTGTTGAAGTTGACGCGCCGGACATAGGCGCGATTGCCTGGGTCGATGAAGAACGTGAGCGAGACGGTCTTCTTCTCGGCATCGGTGGTCGGCACGGGCTCGATCTTCGCGAACGCGTAGCCCGAGGCACCCAGGCGATAGCTCATGAGCTCCTGGGTCGCGGTCGCGAGCTTCCTCGAGTAGGTCTGCCCGGGCTGCACCAGCACGAGCTTCTTGAGCTCCGCCTCCGGCACCACCATCGTGCCTGCGAGCTTGACCTCGGAGACCGTGAACACGTCGCCTTCGGTCACGTTGATCGTGATGAAGATGTCGTCCTTCTCGGGAGCGATCGCGACCTGGGTCGAGTCGATCTGGAAGTTGGCGTAGCCGCGGTCCATGTACCAGGACTTCAGCTTCTCAAGATCGCCCTGCAGCGTCTCGCGCGAGTAGCGGTCGTCCTGTTTGTACCAGCTCAGCCAGTTCGGCGTCTTCAACTCGAGCGACTCGAGGATCTGCTTCGGCGGGTACTTCGTGTCGCCGACGAAGTTGATCTGACGGATCTTCGCGCGCTTGCCTTCCTTGATGTCGACCGAGATCTTGACCTTGTTGCCGGGCACGTCCTCGACCTTGGTGTCGATGCGCACCGCGTACTTGCCGCGCGAGAAGTACTGGTCCGTCAGGTACTGCTTCACGTCCTCGAGGACGCTGCGGTCGAAGGTCTTGCCGGTCGCGAGCCCGACGTTCTTCAGGCTCTTCGTCAGGTCCTCGGTCTTGATGTCCTTGTTGCCCTTCAACTCGAAGCTCTCGATCGAGGGGCGCTCGCGCACCGCGACGACGAGCGTATTGCTGTCGCGCCTGAGCTCCACGTCGCGGAAGAAGCCGGTGGCATAGAGCGCGCGCAGCGACTCCTCCACTTTCTGGTGGGTCATCTTGTCGCCGAGCGTCACCGGCAGGTAGTTGTAGACGGTGCCTTCAGCGATGCGCTGCAGGCCCTCGAGCTTGATGTCGCCGACGGTGAATTCTCCCGGCTCCGACGGCGTCGATTGCGCGAGTGTGACGCCCGAGGTCAAGGCAAGGGCAACGGCGAGGGCCAGCCGGGATCGCATCGGGAGGTGAATCCTTGAGACGGTTGTTGTGATCGCCTGGCTAGCCGAACTGCCAGGTGATGTCGTTGTAGAAGGCAAGGCTCATCAAGAGGATCAGCAGCACGATACCGATTTGCTGGCCGAGGATCTGCACCCGCTCCGGCAGCGGCCGGCGGGTGATGGCCTCCGCGAGCTGGTAGACGATCTGGCCGCCGTCGAGGATCGGTACCGGCAGCAGGTTCAGGATGCCGAGGCTCAAGCTCACGATCGCGAGGAACTCGAGGTAGGGGGCCCAGCCCTCCATCGCGCTGATGCCGGCGTAGTTGGCGATGCCGAGTGGTCCGCTCACGTTCTTGATCGAGACGTGCCCCGTCACCATGCGCCAGAGGAGCGTCAGGGTGAGCGAGGCCTTTTGCACCACCGCGGTGACCGCGGCGGGCGCCGCCGCCAACGGCCCGTAGCGCTCGAGCGTCTGCATGTCGGCCGGGAATGTCGCGGGTCCCGCCGGCGCGACGCCAAGGAGTCCCACCGGCGCCGCGTGGCTGTTCTCGGGGTCCGGCCCCGAGCGCGGCACGACGGTGAAGGCGAGGTGGCTCACGCCCCGCTCAACCTCGAAGGACAGCGCGGTGCCCGCGTGCGAGCGCGTGGCGCTCCTCACCTCGGCGAAATCGGTGATGCGGTGGCCGTCGAGGGCGGTGATCCTGTCGCCCACCTTGAGGCCGGCCGCGGCGGCGGCGCCATCGGGCGTCACGGTGCCGAGCACGGGCGGCAGGTTCGGCACGGTGAAGGAGAAGCCGAGCGTCGACCAGCCACCGGGCTCGGTGACCGCGCGTCGCTCGGCGGGGGGAATCGTGATCGTCGCCCGGTGCTCGGTCGTGCCGCGGCGGACGGCGAATTCGATCCGCCCCTCGTCGGTGAGGCGGCCGAGCACCTCGAGCACGGCCGCCTCGCGGGTCGAGACGGCGCGCTCGCCGACGCCAACGACCTCGTCGCCGGCGAGGAGACCGGCCTGCGCGGCGTAGGAGTCGGCGCGCACGACGCCGATCACCGGGCGCGTGCCCGGGATGCCGTGCATGAAGAGGATCCAGTACGCGAACATCGCGAACAGGAAGTTGGCGGCGGCGCCGGCCACGAGCACGAGCACCCGCTGCCACACCGGCCGGCGGTTGAAGGCGCGCGGCGCGTCCTCGGGGGCGACCGGCGACTCGCGCTCGTCGGCCAGGCGCACGTAGCCGCCGATCGGGATCGCGCCGAGTGCGTACTCGACGCCGT
Source organism: Pseudomonadota bacterium (assembly GCA_025356075.1). Lineage (GTDB taxonomy): Bacteria > Pseudomonadota > Gammaproteobacteria > Steroidobacterales > Steroidobacteraceae > CAIKZZ01. The sequence goes on from JANXUT010000060.1 coordinate 110,824, forward strand.
CGCGCCCGCGCCGCATGAGGATGGGTTTGCCGAAGCCGATCGAGAAGCGCAGCACCTTGAACCCGAGCCGGCGCGCGACCCAGAAATGGCCGTACTCGTGCACCCCGATCAGGATGCCGATCTCGACCAGGAACGCGGCGATCTTGATCAGCCAGAACGTCATGCGTAGGCCCCGGCCGGCGCGTCGATGGCCTCGCTCGCGAGTCGGCGCGCATGGGCGTCAGCTCCGAGGACGTCCTCGAGACTGGCGACCTCAGCTGCTGTCAGGCGCTCGAGCACGCGTTCAATGACCGTGGCAATCGACGTAAAGTTCAACCGTCCTCCCAGGAACGCCGCAACCGCGACCTCGTTGGCCGCATTCAGGATCGCGGGGGTGGTGCCGCCGCAACGGGCGGCCCCTTCTGCGAGCGCCAGGCACCGGAATTTCACCCGGTCCGGGGCCTCGAAGCGGAGCACCCCCTGACGCACGAGATCGAGGGATTCTACACCGGACTCGATCCTCTCCGGCCACGCGAGCGCGTGGGCGATGGGCGTGCGCATGTCGGGGTTGCCGAGCTGCGCGAGCGTCGAGCCGTCGGTGTACTCGACCAGCGAGTGGACGATGCTCTCCGGGTGCACGAGGACTTCGACGCTGCCCGGGGCGAGGCCGAACAGGAGCTGCGCCTCGATGAGCTCGAGGCCCTTGTTCATCAGCGTCGCCGAATCGACCGAGATCTTGCGGCCCATGACCCAGCGCGGGTGCGCGCAGGCCTCGGCCGGGGTCACGTGCTCGAGCCTCTCGACGGGGAGCCGGAGGAACGGGCCGCCGGAGGCCGTCAGCCACACGCGGCGGACGCCTTTCGCCGCGACGCCGGGCCGCCCGGGCGGCAGGCACTGGAAGATCGCGTTGTGCTCGCTGTCGATCGGCAGGAGTTCGCCGCCGCCCGTCGCGACTGCCTCGAGGAGCAGGCGCCCCGCCATCACCAGCGCCTCCTTGTTGGCGAGGAGCACGCGCTTGCCGGCGCGCGCCGCGGCGAGCGTCGAGGCGAGCCCTGCGGCCCCCACAATCGCGGCCATGACCGTGTCGGCGGCCCCGAGCGAGGCGGCCTCGGCGAGCGCGCCCTCGCCCACCATCACTTCCGTCCGGCTGCCGGCGGCCTTGAGGCCCGCGGCGAGCGCGCGGGCGCCATCGGGGTCCATGAGCACCGCGACGTCGGGACGGTGCGCGAGGCACTGTGCGAGCAGTTCCTCCCAGCGCTGCGCCGCGGCGAGCGCGACGATCCGGAAGCGATCCGGATGGCGCGCGACGACATCGAGCGTGCTTCGCCCGATGCTGCCGGTTGAGCCGAGGATCACGAGCTGCCTCACGGTCGCCTCATCCGAGCACGCCGAGCCAGCCAAGGCCGAGGACGAAGAACGGCACGCTCGAGGTGATGCTGTCGATCCGATCGAGGATGCCACCGTGGCCGGGCAGGAGACTCCCCGAGTCCTTGAGCCCGGCCGCGCGCTTGAACATGCTTTCGGTGAGATCGCCGACCACCGAGGCGAGCACGAGCGCAAGGCCGAGCGCGATGAACGGCAAAGGCCTCACGCCGAAGTAGCGCGCGCCGACCGAGGCGACCACGGCGCCGAGGGCGACGCCGCCGCCGAGGCCCTCCCAGGTCTTGTTCGGGCTCACCGCCGGCGCGAGCTTCACGCGGCCGAAGCGCCGGCCGGCGAAGTAGGCGCCGATGTCCGCCGCCCACACGACGAGCAGCAGGTAGAACACGTAGGCGGAGCCCTGCGCCGGGTGCTCGAGGAGCCGCCCGAGCCCGACCCACGCCGGGACGAGCGTGCAAAGGCCCGCGAACCCGGCGACCGTGCGGTTGACGTGGGCGGGCGCGAGCGCGAGCCAGGCGAAGGCGACGAGCCACCAAAGCGCCGCTGCCGCCATGAGCCACTGCCACGCCGGCCAGTCGCCGCTCGAGAACCACGCGAGCGCTCCGGCGAGGCCGGTGGCGAGAACGTAGCCGAGCCTTGCGGGCAGGCGCGTGAGCCCGGCGAAGCGCGCCCACTCCCACGCGCCCGCCAGCATCATGAGCGCGACGAGGCCGACGCCCGCGACCGGCGGCATCGCGAACAGGACCGAGAGCACAATGATCGCGAGCACGATCGCCGTCGCGATGCGGGTCCTCAGCATGCGTCGGCCTTGAGCTGCGCGGCGGTCTTGCCGAAACGCCGCTCGCGCGTCGCAAACGCGGCGAACGCCTGCCCGATCTCATCGCTGCCGAAGGCGGGCCAGAAGGTCTCGGTGAACCAGAACTCCGCGTAGGCGAGGTTCCAGAGGAGGAAATTGCTGATGCGCTGGTCGCCGCCGGTGCGGATGAAGAGATCGGGATCGGGGAGCTCACCGAGCGCGAGTTCCCGGGCGAAGCGCTCCTCGTCGATCGCGGCCGGATCGAGCTCCCCGGCCTGGCAGGCGCGGGCGAGCCGGCGCGCCGCCTCAACGATGTCCCAGCGCCCGCCGTAGCCGATCGCGACGACGAGCTTCAAGCCGCGGTTCCCGCCGGTGCGCGCCTCGACGCCTGCCATGCGCGCCTTGAGCTCGGGCGCAAGCGCCGTCCGGTCGCCGATGAAGCTGAGTGCCACGCCCTTGCTCGAAAGCTCCTCTACCTCGCGGTCGAGCGCCTCGAGGAAGAGCTGCATGAGGACGCCGACTTCCTGTGGCGGGCGCTGCCAGTTCTCGCTCGAGAACGCGAACAGCGTCAGCACCTCGACGCCGCGGCGGCTGCACTCCTCGACGCAGAGCCTGACGGGCTTGATGCCGGCGCGGTGGCCGGCGGCACGAGGCAGCGCGCGCTCGTGCGCCCAGCGGCCGTTGCCGTCCATGATGATCGCCACGTGCCGCGGGACGAGCACGGTCGCGTGGATCTCCTCACACGTGGAGGAGATCCTTCTCCTTCTCGGCTAGGGTCGCGTCGATCTCGCCGACGTACTTGTCGGTGAGCTTCTGCACCTCGTCGTGGGCGCGCTTCTCGTCGTCCTGCGAGACCAGCTTTTCCTTGAGCATGTCCTTCAAGTCGTTCATCACGTCGCGGCGGACGTTCCTGACCGCGACGCGGGCGTTCTCGGCCTCGTGCTTGGCGCTCTTGACGAGGTCCTTGCGGCGCTCCTCGGTGAGCGGCGGCACCGGCAGGCGAATCACGGTGCCGGCAGTGTTGGGCGAGAGCCCGAGGTCGGACTTGTGGATCGCCTTCTCGATCGCCGGGATCATCGACTTGTCCCAGGGCGTCACGGCGAGGGTGCGCGCATCCTCGACGACGACGTTCGCGACCTGCGAGAGCGGCATCTCCGAGCCGTAGTACTCGACCCTGATCTGCTCGAGGAGCGCGGTGCTGGCACGACCCGTGCGCATGCGCTTGAACTCGGTCTTGAGCGCGACGACGCACTTCGCCATCCGCTCCGCCGCATCCTTCTTGAGCTCATTCAGCATGGAACTCCTCCGCTTCGCCTCGACCCACGGGCCCTAACCATTCGAGACCACCGTCCCGACATCTTCGCCGTCGACGATCTTGAGGAGATCGCCCGGGTTCAGCAGGCTAAACACCTGCAGCGGCAGGTTGTTGTCGCGACACATCACGATCGCGGTCGCGTCCATGACCTCGAGCCGGTCGGTGAGCACCTTGTCGTAGGTGAGCGTCTGGTAGCGCGTCGCCTGCGGGTCCTTGACGGGGTCGGCGGTGTAGATGCCGTTGACCTTGGTCGCCTTCAAGAGCACGTCGGCGCCGATCTCGATCGCACGCAAGCTCGCGGCGGTGTCGGTCGTGAAGAACGGGTTGCCGGTGCCGGCCGCGAAGATCGTGACCCGTCCCTTCTCGAGGTGGCGGATTGCGCGCCGGCGGATGTAGTCCTCGCAGACGTCATTGATGGGGAGCGCCGACATCACCCTCGCGTGCGCGCCGAGCCCCTCGAGGGCGTCCTGCATGGCGAGGGAGTTCATGACGGTGCCGAGCATGCCCATGTGATCGGCCGTGACCCGGTCCATGCCGGCGCGGGCGAGGCCTGCGCCCCGGAAGATGTTGCCGCCGCCGAGCACGAGTGCAACCTGGGTGCCGCGCGCGAGCACCTCGACGACCTCGGCGCCGATGCGCCTGAGGACGTCCGGGTCGATGCCGTAGTCGCCGTTGCCAAGCAAGGCCTCGCCGCTCAGTTTCAGCAGGATCCGGCGGTAGCGAGGGGCTCGGGGCTCGGGCATGGACACGTCCGTGGGGTTCAGGATCCTCGGGGTACTCAGGAGGGCTTGGTGCTGCTGCGCACCTGCGCCATCACCTCGTCGGCGAAGTTCTCCTGCTTCTTCTCGATGCCGGAGCCGACCTCGAGCCGGGCGAAGTCGGTCACCTTGGCGCCCGCCTGCTTCAGCAGCTTCTCGACTGTCACGTCCGGGTCCTTCACGAAGGGCTGCCCGATGAGCGTGATCTCGGCGAGGAACTTCCGCAGCCGTCCCTCGACCATCTTCTCGACGATCGCGGGCGGTTTCCCTTCGGTCGCGGCTTGCGCGATGAGGATCTCCCGCTCCTTGGCGAGGTGCTCGGGGGCGACTTGGCTCGAGTCGAGGTACTGCGGGTTGATCGCGGCGACGTGCATCGCGAGGTCCTTGGCGAGTTCCTGAGCGAGCGTGGCGTCGCCGTGATCAAGCGCCACGAGCGCACCGATGCGCGCGCCGTGCAGGTAGCTGCCGAGGACCGTCGGCGCGCTCAAGCGCGCGAGGCGGCGGACGCTCAAGTTTTCGCCGATCTTCGCGATCAGCACGCGGCGGCGCTCCTCGAGCGCGACGCCGTCCGGGCCCTTCGCGGCGAGGAGTGCCTCAACCGTCGCAGCGCCGCTCGCGAGCGCGACCATCGCGAGGTCGTCCGCGAAGGCGACGAAATCGCCCTCGCGCGCGACGAAGTCGGTCTCGCAGTTGACCTCGACGAGCACGCCGGACTTCCCGTCAGGGGAGCCCGCGAAGGCAATGCGCCCCTCGGCGGCGACGCGGGTCGCCTTCTTGTCGGCCTTGGCGAGGCCGGACTTTCGCATGATTTCCGCGGCCGCCTCGAGGTCACCGCCCGTCTCGACGAGTGCCTTCTTGCACTCCATCATGCCGGCGCCGGTGCGCTCCCTCAGCTGCTTGACGCTGTCCGCCGTGATGCTCATCGCCACTTACTCGGCGGCCGGAGTGACGCTGGCCTCGGCGGCAACCTCGCCCGCGGCAGCCGGAGCCGCCGCGACATCGCCCTCGTCCGCATCGTCGGCGCCGACGCCGACGCCGACGATGGCGTTGGCGGGACGGCGGCGGGCCGGGCCCTTACGCTTGACCGCGGCCGGCGGCGGCGCCTGGCGGCGGCGTCCGGCGTTGCGCTTGCGCGGGTTGCCGGCCTCGTCGAGCTCGACGAACTCGTCCTCGCCGACGGGAACCTGCGGGACGGCGTCCTTGCCCTCGATGATGGCGTCGGCGATCGCGGCCGTGTAGAGGCCGATCGCGCGCATCGCATCGTCATTGCCCGGGATCACGTAGTCGACGCTCTCGGGGGAGCAGTTGGTGTCGACGATGGCGACGACCGGGATGCCGAGCTTCTTGGCCTCGAGAATGGCGATTTCCTCGTGGCCGACATCGACGATGAAAAGCGCATCCGGGAGCCCGCCCATCGCCTTGATGCCGCCGAGTGAGCGAAAGAGCTTCTCCATCTCGCGCCTGAGCACCTGGGCTTCCTTCTTGCCGCGCCGCTCGAGGGCGCCGCTCGCGTTCAGGTCCTCAAGCTCGGTCAGCCGCTTGATCGACTGCCGGATGGTCTTGAAATTGGTGAGCATGCCGCCGAGCCAACGCTGGTTGACGTAGGGCATGCCGCAGCGGACGGCGTCGCGCTCGACCGCATCGCGGGCGGAGCGCTTGGTGCCGACGAACAGCACCTTGCCGCCATCGGCGATCACGTTCTTGAGGAAGTCCGACGCCTCCTGGAACATGGGAGCCGTCTTCTCAAGGTTGATGATGTGGATCTTGTTACGTTCGCCAAAGATGAACGGCGCCATCTTCGGGTTCCAGAAGCGGGTTTGGTGGCCAAAATGGACACCCGCTTCCAGCATCTGTCTCATGGACACGCTGGGCATTGCATGAACTCCCGGGTTGGTTCCTCCGCACACCCCATGCAGAAACCGTTCGGGGGCCCCGCGAGGCTCGCAGGACAGGCCGACCGGCACCCGTCTGCATGTGACGATGTGCGTGTGGATTTCGTTGCCAAAAAACGCCGCGCTTTATACCATGCTTGCCCCGTGCAAACAATGGTTTAGCACCTCCCCCCGAGACGCCATGCTCCGCCCATACGATCCCCGCAGCACCCCCTTGAAGACGCCGGCCGAGCAGGCCGCGATGCGCATTGCCGGCCGCCTGACCGCCGATGTCCTCGACATGATCGGCGAGTACGTCCTCGCCGGGGTGAGCACCGATGAGCTCAACGAGCGCTGCCACAACTACATCGTGGACGTCCAGAAGGCGGTGCCCGCCCCGCTCAACTACAAGGGCTTCCCGAAGTCGATCTGTACCTCGGTGAACCACGTCGTCTGCCACGGCATCCCCGGCGATAAGCGCCTCAAGAACGGCGATGTGATCAACATCGACGTGACCGTCATCAAGGACGGCTGGCACGGCGATTCGAGCCGCATGTTCATGGTGGGCACCCCCTCGGTGCAGGCCAAGCGCCTTGCCGAGCTTTGCCAGGAGGCGATGTGGATCGGCATCGACCGCGTCCGGCCGGGCGTGCACTTAGGTGACCTCGGGCACGCGATCCAGACCTTCGTCGAGGGGCACGGCTTCAGCGTCGTCCGGGAGTATTGCGGCCACGGCATCGGCCGGGTGTTCCACGAGGACCCGCAGGTGCTCCACTACGGCGAGGCGGGCACCGGGCTCGAGCTCCTCGAGGGCATGATCTTCACGATCGAACCGATGGTGAACGCCGGCAAGCGCCACGTGCGGCTCCTGCCCGACGGCTGGACGGTCGTCACCAAGGACCATTCGCTCTCGGCCCAGTGGGAACACACCGTGCTCGTGACCGCGACCGGGCACGAGGTGCTCACCCTCGGCCGGGTCGACCGCGAGCGGCTTGGGCTCCCGGACAGGGCGCGCTAGCCGACGGTGGATATCCAACCCGTACGCTACGAGACCGACGAGCCGTCGGTCGCCTGGCCTCCCCCGCCACCCTGGCCGATGCTCGCAACCCTGACCGAGCGCCTCGCCGCCGTGACGCTCACCGTTCCGGGCGAGGCGATCGCGGCGTTCCGGGCCGCGCTCGCCGATGCCGATGCCGCGCTCAAGACCCGCTTCGCGAATGATGAGCCCGTCGAACTCCTGGTCCGCGACCGGGCGCTCCTCGTCGACGTCGTGCTGACGCGGGCGTGGGCGCTGCATGCCTTCGACCATGCCGGCGAGCTCGCGCTCATTGCGGTCGGCGGCTACGGCCGCGGCGAGCTGCACCCCTGCTCCGACATCGACGTGATGGTGCTTTTGCCCAAGTCGGAGTCGACCCCCTGGCAGGCCGGGCTCGAGCGGTTCCTGACGTTCCTGTGGGACATAGGCCTTGAGGTCGGCCACAGCGTCCGGACGATCGACGACTGCCAGAAGGAGAGCCTCGCCGACATCAGCGTCGCGACGACGCTGCTCGAGGCGAGACTCCTCGCGGGCCCCGAACTACTCTACGCCGCGATGAAGCGCGCGCTCGCGCCCGACCACATCTGGAGCGCGGCGGAGTTCTACGAGGGCAAGGTCAAGGAGCAGCAGGTCCGGCACCTCAGGTTCCACGACACCGGCTACAACCTCGAGCCGAACGTGAAGGCGAGCCCGGGGGGTCTCCGGGACATCCAGACGATCGCCTGGGTCGCGAAGCGCCACTTCGGCGCCGAGACGCTCGATGAACTCGTCGACCACGGCTTCCTGACGAGGAACGAGCTTAGGAAGCTGAAGGCCGCGCAGGGGCTCCTCTGGAAGATCCGCTTTGCGCTCCATGTGCTGACGGGGCGACGCGAGGACCGGCTCCTCTTCGACCACCAGATCCGCCTCGCGCAGCAGTTCGGCTACGAGGATGCGACCTATACCCTCGCCGTCGAGCAGTTCATGCAGCGCTACTACCGCACTGTCATGGACATCTCGCTCCTCAACGAGATGCTGCTGCAGCTCTTCAGCGAGGCGATCCTGAACCCGGCGCCGACGACGCCCGCCCCCTTGAACCCGCGCTTTCAGGTCCGCAACGAGTACCTGGAAGCCGTCAACGACGAGGTGTTCCTCAGGACCCCGTCGGCGATCCTCGAGCTCTTCCAGCTGCTGCAGCAGAACCCCGAGTTGAAGGGCGTGCGCGCGGCGACGATCAGGAGCCTGCAGCGGCACCTGTGGCTCATCGACGAGGAGTTCCGCCAGAACCCGCGCCACCACCGCTTGTTTCTGGAGATCCTGCGCGAGCCGGAGGGCGTCACGCGGGGCTTTCGGCGCATGAACCTCTACGGCGTGCTCGGCCGCTACATCCCGGCGTTCGGGCGCATCGTCGGGCGCATGCAGTACGACCTCTTCCACGCCTACACGGTCGATGCGCACACGCTGTTCGTCGTCCGGAACCTGAGGAGGCTCGCGCTGCCGCGCTTCGAACAGGAGTTCCCGAAGCTGTCGGCGCTGTTCAAGACCCTGGCGAGGCCCGAACTCGCCTACCTCGCGGCGCTCTTCCACGACATCGCCAAGGGGCGCGGCGGCGATCACTCCGAACTCGGCGCGGTCGATGCGGAGGCGTTCTGCCTCGAGCAGGGACTCTCCCGCTACGACGCGCGCCTGGTCGCCTGGCTCGTGCGCCACCACCTGCTCTTGTCGGTGACCTCGCAGAAGAAGGACATCACCGACCCCGACGTCGTGAACGACTTCGCCAGGCGCATGGGCGACCAGACCCATCTCGACTACCTCTACGTGCTCACCGTCGCGGACGTGCGCGGCACGAACCCGAAGCTCTGGAATACGTGGAAGGCGTCGCTCTTTGAGGAGTTCTACGACCGCACCCGCCGGGCGCTCAGGCGCGGGCTCGAGAGCCCGATCGACCAGGGCGAGCTCATCGCCGAGACCCAGTTCGAGGCGCGCGAGATCCTAACCCGCGACGGCGTCGCCGCGTCCGACGTCGAGCGCGTGTGGAAGAACCTGACGGGCGCGTACTTCCTTAGGCACACCGCCGAGGAAATCGCCTGGCACACCTCGCTCCTCGCCGGCCGCGACCCGTTCGACGAGGAGCCGCTCGTGGCGGTGCGCCAGGAGACCGGCCGCGGCGGCACCGCAATCTTCAGCTACACCCGCCGCCGCCAGCACAGCTTCGCGCGCGCGACCGCGGTCCTCGACCAGATGGGGCTGACGATTCTCGATGCGCGCATCACGCCGACCGCGAACGGCTTTTCGGTCGAGACCTACCTCGTGCTCGAGGACACGGGTGGTGCGATCACCGATCGCACCCGCATCCACGAGATCGAGCAGGGACTGTGGCGGCGGCTCCGCGAGGATGCGAGCTCGCCGTTCACGGTCACCCGGCGCGCGCCGCGCCAGGTGCGTATGTTCTCGACCGCGACGCAGATCAACTTCGCCGACGACCCGCGCAACAACCGCAGCGTCCTCGAGCTCATCGCCTCCGACCGCCCCGGGCTCCTCTCGGAGGTCGGCAAGGTGTTCATGCGCGAGAAGATCCTGCTGCACGGCGCGCGCATCGTCACGGTCGGCGAGCGCGCGGAGGACGTCTTCTACATCGCCGATGCCGAGGACCGCCCGCTCGATGCGGCGGCGCGCGTCAGGGTGCAATCGGCGCTGATCGACGCGCTCGATCCGCGCCCCTGAGCTTAAGCCTCGCGTGCACCCCGGCCTCAAGCGCCTCAAGCCCTACCCGTTCGAGCGCCTGGCGCGATTGCTCGCAGGCGTCACTGCGCCCGCGCGGCTGACGCCGATTTCGCTCTCGATCGGCGAGCCCAAGCACGCCCCGCCCGAGCTTGCGCTCAGGGCACTCGTCGGTGCACTCGATGCGCTTGGCACCTACCCCGCGACCGCCGGCATCCCGGAGTATCGCGCCGCGGTCGGCGGCTGGCTCGAGCGGCGCTACGCCCTTCAAGGCACGCTCGATGCGGACTCGATGGTGCTGCCCGTGAACGGGACGCGCGAGGCGCTCTTCGCGTTCGCGCAAACCATCCTTGATCCCGCCGCCGACGCGATCGTCGCGATGCCAAACCCCTGCTACCAGATCTACGAGGGGGCCGCGCTCCTCGCGGGCGCCGAGCCGCACTACCTCGATACGACGGCGGCCAACGGCTTTCTGCCCGACCTCGAGGCGGTGCCGGCTGCCGTGTGGCGGCGCTGCGCGCTCCTCTACCTCTGCTCGCCCGGCAACCCCACCGGCGCCATCGCGAGCGCCGCATTCATGCGGCGCGCACTCGAGCTCGCGGACGAGTACGACTTCGTCATTGCGGCGGATGAGTGCTACGCGGAGATCTACGGCGATGAGTCATCGCCCCCGCCCGGCTTCCTCGGTGTCTGCCACGCGCTTGGACGCAGGCGTTTCGAGCGGGTCGTCGTGTTCCACAGCCTCTCGAAGCGCTCGAGCCTGCCGGGGCTGCGCTCAGGGTTCGTCGCCGGCGACCCTAAGCTCATCGAGTGTTTTCGGCTCTACCGCACCTACCACGGCTCGGCGCTCCCGGTGCACGTGCAGCGCGCGAGCATCGCGGCGTGGCAGGATGAGGCCCATGTCCTCGCCAATCGCGCGCTCTATCGCGCCAAGTACGATGCGGTGCTGCCGATCCTCGCGCCCGTGCTTCCCTCGCCCCGGCCCGCGGGCGGCTTCTACCTGTGGCCGGACGTCGGCGGCGATGACGAGGCGTTCACGCGCGCGCTCTTCGCATCCGAGGCGCTCACCGTCGTGCCCGGCAGCTACCTCGGCCGCGAGGGCGTGGCCGGCAACCCCGGTGCCGGCCGCGTCCGCCTCTCGCTGGTCGCTCCGCTCGATGAGTGCATCGAGGCAGCGAGGCGCCTGTGCCGGTTCATAGGACGATGACATGATCGACCGACTGCGATCCCTGATCGATTCGTACTGGGAGCGGCGCGCGGCGCTCACCCCGGCCTCGACGCCCGCCGACCTGAAGCTTGCGCTCGAGGCGGCGATCGGGCTCCTGAACGACGGCCGGGCCCGCGTCGCGGAACCGACGCCCTCGGGCTGGGTCGTGAACGAGTGGTTGAAGAAGGCCGTGCTTCTGTACTTCAGGACCCATGATAACGAAGCTATATCAGCAGGTTACACGACATACTTCGACAAGGTTCCACTTAAGTTTGCCGGTGCCACCGACGCCTCCCTTCGCGCCGGCGGCGCGCGCGTCGTGCCGCCCGCCATCGCCAGGCGCGGCGCCTACATCGCCCCTGGCGTCGTGCTGATGCCGAGCTACGTGAACATCGGCGCCTACGTCGACTCGGGGACCATGGTCGACACCTGGGCGACCGTCGGCTCCTGCGCGCAGATCGGCCGCAACGTGCACCTCTCGGGCGGTGTCGGCATCGGTGGCGTGCTCGAGCCGCTGCAGGCAAGCCCGACGATCATCGAGGACGACTGCTTCATCGGCGCGCGCTCGGAGGTCGTCGAAGGGGTCATCGTGGAGAAGGGCGCGGTGCTCTCGATGGGCGTCTTCGTGGGCGCGAGCACCAAGATCTACGACCGGGCGACCGGGACGGTCACCTACGGCCGGGTCCCGGCGGGCGCCGTGGTCGTCCCGGGCAACCTGCCCTCGGCGGACGGCAAGTACTCGCTGTACTGTGCCGTCATCGTCAAGCGCGTCGATGCGCAGACGCGCGCCAAGACCTCCATCAACGAGCTGCTGCGCGAGTGAGGCCGGGCTACCCACCCGCTCGCGCGGCGCGGCATCATGGGCGAGCGTCGGCCCGTCGGCGCGGCTGACCGAGGCATCCCGTGGCGAAGAAACGCGCGCTCATCACCGGCGTCACCGGCCAGGACGGCTCCTACTTGGCCGAGCTCCTGCTCGCGAAGGGCTACGAGGTCCACGGCCTCAAGCGCCGCTCGTCCTCGTTCAACACCGGGCGTATCGATCACATCTACCTCGACCCGCACGCCGGCGGCGTCGATTTCCACATGCATTTCGGCGACCTGACCGACTCGACCAACCTGATCCGGGTCGTGCAGGAGGTGCAGCCGGATGAGATCTATAACCTGGGTGCCCAGAGCCACGTCGCGGTGTCCTTCGAGACCGCCGAGTACACCGCGAACGCCGATGCGCTCGGGACGCTCAGGCTCCTCGAGGCGATCCGCATCCTCGGCCTCGGCAAGCAGGTGCGGTTCTACCAGGCCGGCACCTCCGAGATGTTCGGCAAGGTTGCCGAGACCCCGCAGCGCGAGACGACGCCGTTCCACCCGCGCTCGCCCTACGGCGTCGCCAAGCTCTACGCCTACGCGATCACGATCAACTACCGCGAGGCCTACGGCCTCTTCGCCGCGAACGGCATCCTCTTCAACCACGAATCGCCCCGCCGCGGCGAGACGTTCGTGTCGCGGAAGATCACCCGCGGGCTCGCGCGCCTGTCGGTCGGGCTCGAGGAGTGCCTGTACCTCGGCAACCTCGATGCCAGGCGCGACTGGGGCCATGCGCGCGACTACGTCGAGGCGATGTGGCTGATGCTGAAGCACCCGACGCCGGAGGACTTCGTCATCGCTACCGGGACCCAGCACTCGGTGCGCGACTGCGTGCGCCTCGCGGGCGAGCGGCTCGGCATGCAGATCGAGTTTCGCGGCCAGGGCCCCGATGAGCAGGGCGTCGATGCCAAGACCGGCCGGGTCGTCATCCGCGTCGACCCCCGCTACTTCCGCCCGGCCGAGGTCGAGTCGCTGCTCGGCGATGCCAGCAAGGCACGCGCCGCACTCGGCTGGGCGCCGAAGGTCGGCTTCGAGGCGCTGGTCCGGGAGATGGTCGATTCGGACTTGAAGCTCGCCGAGCGCGACGCGAGGCTCCTGCAAGGCTAGACCTGGCGCCCCCTCACGTGGAGGTGGTAGGCGGCGGCGATGCGCGCGCAAAGTGCGCCGAGCCACGCGTCGTCGCAGCGAACGGGCCGGGTGTTGCGTTCAACCGCGTCCTCGCGGGACTCATCGCCAACGTCGGCGCCGCAGCGCCCGCTAAAGGTCGCCGACCGCCCGCTCGACACGATATCCCGCCACGAGGAGATCGAACGTGGCGTCGTCCTGATTCCTCAGCGCCATGACCCGCAAAGCCTCCGCGTCGAGGACCTGCGTGTTCGTGCCCAAGCCACTGCCGTAGAGCTCCCTGGCAATCCGCAGGTTCTCCTCCGCCTGGGCGACCGCCTCGGCCGCGACCCCGGTACGCGCAGCCGCCTCCTCCCGGTTGAGCACGGCCGTCTCGACCTCGAGGGCTACGCGAGATCGCAGGTTGGCAAGCTGCTGGTCGGCGGCGCGACTGCGCAACCGAAGCGCTGCCGCGCGCGCGGATACCTGTCCGCTGTCGAACAGCCGCCACTGAAATCCGACCCCCACTGTCGCAAAGTTCTCGCGATCGAGAATCTGGTTATCCAGATGGTTGTAACCGGCGTGCAGCGCGATCTGGGGCCAACCCGCCGCTCGCTCCGCTCGCGCTGCACTCCGATACGACTCGCTCTGCGCCTCGACCGCCGCGAGCTCGGGCCGTCGGTCCTGTGCACGCGCGATCAATCGCTCAAGGGCCTGGCCGGAGGTCCCCGGAGCCGCGACCGGCGGTTCGTCAAGCTCAGGCACGCGCTCGAGCGGCTGTCCCACCAGCCGGTTGTAGGCCGCGGTCGAGAGCCGCACCGCATTGGCCGCGCGCAATCGCTGCTGACGCACATTGGCGAGCGCCACCTTCGCGGCCAGCAAGTCCGACTGAGCTACCGCTTCCTTGTCGAACTTCACTTGTACGTCGCCCGCGTGCGCCTCGAGGCTCGCGACGCCCGACTCGGCGACCGCGAGTGCTCGTTGCGCGCGGAACACGCCGACATAGGCCTCCGCGACGGCGAGCCGCAGTTCGGCGGCACTCTGAGTCTCCTCGGCGTTCGCCCCTTTGGCGTTCGCTGCCGCGGCCCCGATCGCGCCGCTGATGCGCCCGGACGTCCACAGCGGCACGGAAATGTCGGCGCCGGCCATCGTGTACGAATCGTGTCGCCAGATCGGTGCCTGCAGCCGCCCGGCGGGAGTGTCAATCTGCAGGTTCGGCGCATTCTGGAACTGCGTATACCCGCCCGTCAGCTCAACCGTAGGCCATCGCATTCGCACGGCCGCCGAGCGATCGGCCTCGGCAGCCTCGCGCGCGCTATGGGCAGCCGCGAGCGACGCGTCGGTTTCGCGCGCCATGCGCCACGCGTCGGTCAGAGACTCCGTGCGAGCTGCACCCGGCAGCGCGAGCAGCAGCCACAGCGGTATCTTCAGCAGCTGTCCCGCCCTCCGACGCGCGCGCAATCTCCGCCGGTGGTGGAGTGCCATTGGGCTCACGGAGCCTGGTGTTTGAGCGAGACGATACCGAGCGTCTTCAGTACGTAGGTCTCGTAGACGGGGGTCAGAGAGCCGGTCCGAACCTTGCGCAGGAAGTACTTCTCGAAGGCGACCTTCGCCAGGTGCACCCATTTGCCCTCCTTCGACCAGGTGACGTTGCGCGGCGGGATCTGCGGCAGCGCCACGAAGACGACGCCGGTGTCACCGAAATCCGCGAGGCAGATCGCGTTCCAGGTTGCCTCGGCAACCGCCTCTTTCCCGGTAATTTCGGCCGTGATGTTGGCGGCCGCAGCCGACACCATTGATTCGATCATGTAGCCGGTCTTTGGTGCCCCCGTCGCGACGGGAGTCACCTCGACGGGCGGGATCGCGACGCAGACGCCCACGGAGAATATGTTCCTGAACTTCGGGCTGCGCTGATGCTTGTCAATCAGCACGAATCCGCGGGGGTTGCACAGCCCGGGCACCGCCGCCACCGCATCCACACCCTTGAACGCCGGGATGACCGCGCTGTAGACGAATGGCAGCTTGTGCTCCTTCTTGAGCGCACCGCTCTCGTCGAGCTCGTGTACCGTCATCTCGTTGGCTGCGACGGACACGATTTTCGCGTTCGTGATCCATTTGATGTGACGCTCGCGCAGCTCGGACTCCATCAAGCCCTTGCTGTCGCCCACGCCACCGAGGCCCATGTGGCCGATATACGGCTCACTCGTCACATAGGTCATCGGGACCTTGTCGCGGATCCTGCGCTTGCGCAGGTCGGCGTCGAGGATCATCGCCGTCTCGTAGGCCGGCCCGAAGCAGCTGGCGCCGGGCGCGGCGCCGACGACGACCGGCCCCGGGCTCTTCACAAACTCCTGATAGCGATCCCATGCCTGTGCGGAGTGGTCCTGGCTGCAGACCGACTGCGTAAATCCGTCGGGCCCGAGGCCCGGCACCTCCTCGAACGCGAGCCGCGGCCCGGTCGCGATGACAAGGTAGTCGTACGGGATCTGGCTGCCGTCATCGAGCGTCAGCCTCGAGGCTTCGGCGTCGATCGCCGTGACCGTGTTCACGAGCCACTGGATGCCCTTGCTCTCGAGTGGCGCCTGCATCTGCACGCGGGTCTGTGCTGGCGTCCGCCAGCCGACTGCGATCCACGGGTTCGAGGGCGTGAACTCGAAGTACGGGCGCGCGCCGACGAGCGTGACCCGGTGCTCCTTTGGCAGATGCTTGCGCAGATCGAACGCCGCCGGGATGCCGCCGACACCTGCGCCAATCACTACGACGTGAGCCATGGGAACCCCTTCCTATAGGTGAGCGGCGCTCGCAGGCGAGCGCGCGAGGTAGCCGAAATACAGCAGCGGAATCAGCAGCAGAGTCAGTGCCGTCGACACGAGGATGCCGAAGATCAGCGAAATGGCGAGGCCATTGAAAATGGGGTCGTCGAGGATGAAGAACGCGCCGATCATCGCGGCAAGGCCGGTCAGGACAATCGGCCGCGCGCGAATGGCTGCGGCGCGGCTGACCGCTTCAGCGGGCGGCCGACCGGCCGCAATCTCGGCGTTGATGAAGTCGACCAGCAGGATCGAGTTCCGGACGATGATGCCGGCGAGCGCGATCATGCCGATCATCGAGGTAGCCGTGAAGTTTGCTCCGAGGAGCGCGTGTCCCGGCATGACACCGATGATCGTCAGCGGAATCGGCGCCATGATCACGAGGGGCACGGCGTAGGAGCGGAACTGGGCGACGACGAGCAGGTAGATGAAGATCAGGCCGACGGCGTAGGCCGTGCCCATGTCGCGGAACGTCTCGTAGGTGATCGTCCATTCGCCATCCCACTTCACGCTGAAGTCGCTCAGGCGGTCGGGCGGGCTGATGAACCGTTGTACGAGCGGCTGCCCGGCGGGTGGCGAGGACCCGATCTGCGACACGAGGCTGAACATCCCGTACAGGGGACTGTCGAGCCGTCCGGCCATGTCGCCAGTGACGAAGACGACCGGCAGCAGGTCCTTGTGGTAGATGGTCGCGTCCCACGGCTTTTGCACCACGGTGACGATCTCGGACACCGGGACGAGCGCACCGGTCGACGTCCGCACCGGGAGCGCAAGGGCCTGGTCGAGTCCCTGCTTGTCCGCGGAGCGAAGTTCAAGGCGAACGGCAATCGGATCCCGCTCGCGACCGGTGTGGGCGAACGTGGCATCCAGGTGCGCGAGCCCGGTTGCGAGCGCATCGGTGACCGCTGCCTGGGAGACTCCCAGGAGGCCCGCCTTCGCCCGATCGAGTCTGACTTCGTAGCGAGGCATCGCGGCGGGCAGCGTGTCGTCGGTATCGACGATGTCCTTGGTTGAGTCGAACATCACCCGCAGGGCTTGTCCGACCTTCTGCTGCGCGGCGTAGTCGGGTCCGTAGATTTCGGCCACGAGGGGCGCCTGCACGGGCGGTCCCGGCGGTACCTCGACGACCTGTACCGACGTGGCGCCGAGCCTCCTGCCTTCCGCGGCCAGTGCCGGGCGAACGGCCCGGGCAATATCGTGGCTCTTGCGGCTCCGCGCGCTTTTGTCGACGAGATTGACCTGCAGGTCACCCTGGTTGCCCTCGCCCCGCAGGTAGTACTGACGCACGAGGCCGTTGAAGTTGATCGGGGCTGCGGTGCCGGCATACGCCTGGTAGTCAGTCACCTCTGGCACCTGCCGGATGACCAGCGCGAGCGCCGTCAGGACCCGCGCGGTGCCCTCGACCGGCGTTCCTTCCGGCATGTTGACCACAACCTGGAACTCCGACTTGTTGTCGAAAGGCAGCATCTTGAGGACGACCAGCTGGACGACGGCCAGCAGAACGGCAACGCCGATGGCGCCGACCGTTCCCCAGTACAGCCGATGGCGCCTCTTCCGGGCACCGTCGCCGGTCAGGAACGGGTTCATGAGCCGCTCGAACCAGCGGTGGAGTTTCCCTTCGACCGCAGACTCCGAAGCCTCGTTGTGGCGTTGGCCCGCAAACAGCTTTCGGCACAACCACGGAGTAAAGACCAGGGCCACCGCCAGGGAGATCAGCATCCCCATGCTGGCGTTGATCGGAATCGGGCTCATGTAGGGGCCCATGAGGCCGGACACAAACGCCATCGGCAGCAGCGCCGCGATCACGGTGAACGTCGCCAGAATCGTCGGGCCGCCGACTTCGTCGACCGCGCGCGGGATCACCTCGGCTATCCCGCCTGTGTCGATCGACAGGTGCCGATGGATGTTCTCGACGATGACGATCGCGTCATCGACGAGGATGCCGATCGCGAAGATGAGCGCAAACAGCGACACCCGGTTGATCGTGAAGCCCCAGGCCCACGAGGCGAACAGCGTTGCCGCCAGCGTTACGACAACGGCCGCACCGACCACGAGCGCCTCGCGCTTGCCGACGGCGACCAGGACCAGGACGACGACGGAGGTCGTCGCGAACAACAGCTTCTCGATCAGTTTCTTCGCCTTGTCATTCGCCGTAACGCCGTAGTTGCGCGTCACGGTGACCTCGACACCCGCCGGAATCGTGATGCCTTTCAGCTGATTGACGCGTTCGATGACGGCTGTGGCGACGTCAATCGCGTTGCTGCCGGGTTTCTTTGCGACCGCGAGCGTGACCGCCGGCGCCTGACTGATCGCCGCTGTGCCCAACTTCTCGGCAGCGGGCCCCGTTCCAAACCACGCATAGCGGCTCGGCGTCTTTGGGGCATCGCTGACGGTCGCCACGTCATCGAGATAGACAGGCTTGCCGTCCCGCGCCGAAATGATGAGGCCGCCAACGTCGTCGCGATTAGCGAGAAATTCTCCGGCCTGGACCGGCGACAGGCGCCCGTCGGTCACGACAGCGTCGGCCTGGCGCACCAGGCTTGCGGCCTGAAGTGCACCGGCAACGTCGCTCGCTGTCAGGCCGGCCGCGGTCAGGCGCCCGGGGTCGAGTTCGACATGAATCGTGGGCTCCATGTCCCCGACCGAGTAGACGTTCCGCGTCCCCGGTACCCGCTTGAGCTCACTCTCGATCGCACGCGCAACCTGGCCGAGCTCATGGCCGCCGAGCGCCGCATTGCGGCTCCAAAGCGTAAGGGTGACGATGGGTACGTCATCGATGCCCTTCGGCTTGATGAGCGGCTGCAGGATGCCGGCGCCGGCCGGGCGCCAGTCCTGGTTCGAGTACACCGCGTTGTAGAGCCGCACGATGGCGTCATTGCGGTGCACTCCGACCTCGTACTGGACGGTGAGGACCGCAAGACCCGGACGCGACACCGAGTAGATGTGCTTGACACCGGAGATCTCGCCCAGCACCTTCTCCATCGGCGTCGCGACGAGGTTCTCGACCTGCTCCGCCGACGCTCCCGGGAACGGGACCATGATGTTGGCGAACGTGACGTCGATCTGCGGTTCCTCCTCGCGCGGCGTCACGAGCACCGCGAATGCACCCATCAGCAGGGCCGTCAGCGCGAGTAGCGGCGTCAGTTGATTGTCGAGAAAGAACCCCGCCAGCCGCCCGCTGATTCCAAGCGGCTGGCTCACCGCCTCGACTCCGCGGACAGCCGGGCGCCAGCCGCAATCGGGTCGAGTGCAATGTGCTCGCCGGCGACGAGGCCGGCCAGAATCTCCACTTCGTCCCCGAAGCGGTGGCCCGGCCGCACGTAGCGGAAGGACAGGTTCCCCTTCGGATCGATCACGTAGAGGCCGGTCACTTCGCTCCGCTCGATCAGCGCCGACGCCGGAGCCATCAGACGATCCGCGTCCCCGATGACGAGCCCAACCTTGACGTACATCCCAGGCGCGAGATCGAGGGCTCCGGACGGCAAGTCGAGTCGTGCCCGGAATGCGCTCGTCTGGACCGCGACCTCGGGGAAGATCGTGATCTTCGTCGCCTCGACGCGCCGGTCGGCGACATAGATTGCGGCTCGCTTGAGCCGTCGGACCTCCATGACGATGCTTTGCGGCACGTACGTGTTGACGCGCAGGTCCTTGAGGGACAGTCCCGTCATTAGCGGCGTCCCGGGCGAGACAGACTCACCGACCTGGACGAGGCGTTTCGTCACAACGCCGCCGTAAGGCGCGCGCACTTCGGTGTAACCGACGCCCGCGCGCGCCGTCGTCAGGCCCGCCTCGGCGGCGACCCGGCGCGCAGCGGCGGCGTCGCGATTCGCGGTCGCCTGATCGAGTTGCGCCTTGGAGACGACCCGCCGCTCGAACATATCGGCGACGCGCTGGTAGTTCGTTGCGGCCTCGGAATTCCGCGCCTGGGCCTCCGTCAACGCCGCCTCGGCGCCCTGCAGGCCTGCCCTCTGCTCCGTACCCTTGAGCCGCATGATCACGGCACCGGCCGGCACGACGTCATCGACGTCGTAGAGGATCTCCGCGATCCGGCCGCTTGTTTGCGCCGAAACGGTCGCCTGATTCACGGCTTCGATCGTACCGTCCACCGAGCGCTCGAGCGGCATCCGGACCGACTCGATGACGGTGCTTGCAAGCGCGGGCTTATTCGAGCCGGCAACGGAAGGCTGCTTCCCGCCGCATGCCACGAGCGCGAGAGCCAGGACCGTGATCGAGACGGTAGAACGCGCCGAGTGAGTTGGCCGCATGCGGGCTGCTCCGGCTCAGCTGAAGGCTTGCCCGGGCTTGATCCCGAAGCGCTTCAGCACTATCGCGAGGGGGCAGAAACCCGTAAACGAGGATTGGAATAGATTGGCGCCGACGAACGCTGTCAGCCAGAGCCAAGCCGGGCCCGAGAGATACGCAAGAAGGAGGCTGCCGAGCACGACGGTGCCCGCAAACCGCATGACCCAACGATCGATGCTCATAGGTGACTTCTCCATCGCTTTGTACTCGACACTTCAATCTCAGGTGGCGGACTCTATCAGATATTGCTAAAGTAGCACTCACTGATGGTTTTGCCATACGTACAAACCGAGGAGTCCGACGAATGGCCGCAGGCGCAGCGAGTGGTGCAATGCAAAATCGGGTGATGCCGGAAATGGCTGCCGTACAGGAGCACGCGACCGAAGCGGCCGCCCTTCTGAAGGCGCTGGCCAACGACCAGCGTCTGCTGGTGTTGTGTGCCTTGCTCGGCAAGTCCCTGTCAGTGGGCGAGATCAACGAGCGAGTTGCGCTCAGCCAGTCCGCCCTCTCCCAGCACCTTGCGGTACTTCGGTCGGCCGGCCTCGTGACCACGCGGCGGCAGTCGCAGACGATCCACTACGCGCTGGCGGAAGGTCCGGCGCTCAAGATCATGGAAGTGCTTTACGAGGCTTTCTGTGCGCCCGGCCCTTCCAAGGCTCGCGCGAGGCCGCCGGTCAGCAAATCCGGCAGGCGGTGATGCGTGTGATGTAGCCGAATCCGTCGCCGCAGCCGCGTGGCGGCACATCGACAGTCGAGAATGGAGAAAAGGCCATGAAAGCCAATGTGGGTTCGATTGATCGCATTGCCCGGGTCGGGCTCGGACTGACGCTCCTGAGCATCGTATTTCTCGGGACGGGTCCGGCCCGCTGGTTCGGGTTGATCGGGATAGTGCCGCTGCTTACGGCGTCGATGGGCTTTTGCCCCCTCTACACGGTGATCGGTTTCAATACCGGCGCGACCGGCGACAACGAGTAGCGGGAACAGAAGGGTCGACCACGACATCAAGTCGGTTGAGCGCGGCGCCCGCTCCTCGATCGTCAACCGAGGCGCGACTCCGTCGGCGGCTCGCGCTGGTGGTCGGCGAGGGCGAGCGAAGCGAGTGTCGCGACTCCCGCCCCGGCCTCCGCGCCAGCGGCACCGGCATCCTCCCGGCGCGCGAGCCTCGGGACGCTCGCGGCGATGCTGCGCGCATGATCGCCGACCCGCTCCAGCGCCTTCAGCAGGAACACCGTGTGGACGGTGGTCTTGAGGTGCCGCGGATCCTCCATGACGTACGTCACGAGCTCCCTGAGCGCCAGCTGGAATTCCCCGTCGAGCTCAAGGTCACGCTCGGCGGTTGCCGCCGCGCTCGCAAGATCGACGCGGTCGAAGGCATCGAGTGCATCGCGGAGCATGGAAACCGCGAGGCGCGACATCTTGCGCACGTCGTTGTAAAGGTGCGGCAGCGGCGAGCGCTCGCCGCTCGAGTTGAGCTCGATCGACAGGCGCGCGATCTTGCGCGCGGCATTGCCGACCCGCTCGAGGTCGGTCGCGACGCGCCCGATCGCGAGGATTGCGCGCAGGTCCGAGGCGACCGGCTGGCGGCGCGCGATGAGGCCGATGATTTCCTCCTCGATCGACTGGCCGTAGCCGGTAACCTGCGCCGCGCGCCCGATCACCTCGCGGGCCGCCTCGTCGTCGCCGCGCACGAGTGCGAGGACCGCGCGCTGGATCTGGTCGATGCCGAGGCCGCCCATCGCGAGCACCCGCATCCTGAGGTTCAGGATGTCGCCATCGAAAGTGCGGACGGTATGCCCTTCCACGGCAGCCTCCGGCTCAGCCGAACCGGCCGGTGATGTAGTCCTCGGTGAGCCGGTGACGCGGATTCGTGAAGATCTGGTTGGTGGCGCCGACCTCGACGAGTTCGCCGAGGTGGAAGTACGCGGTGCGCTGCGAGACGCGCGCAGCCTGCTGCATGTTGTGGGTGACGATCACGATCGCGTAGTTCTGCCTAAGCTCGTCGATCAGGTCCTCGATGCGGGCCGTCGCGATCGGATCGAGCGCCGAGCACGGCTCGTCCATGAGGATGACCTCCGGGTCCACCGCGATCGCCCGTGCGATGCACAGGCGTTGCTGCTGCCCGCCCGAGAGCCCGGTGCCGGGATGGTCGAGCCGATCCTTGACCTCCTCCCACAGGCCCGCCTTCGCGAGCGAGGTCTGCACGACCTCGTCGAGCTCGGCGCGATTCGCCGCGAGCCCGTGGATGCGGGGTCCATACGCGATATTCTCGTAGATCGACTTCGGGAACGGGTTCGGCTTCTGGAACACCATGCCGACGCGCGCTCTCAGCTGCACGACGTCCTGGCGCTTCTCGTAGATGTCGACGCCATCGAGCGTGATGCTGCCATCGACGCGCGCCGAGTCGATCGTGTCGTTCATACGGTTGAGGCACCGGAGAAACGTCGACTTGCCGCAGCCGGAGGGACCGATGAGCGCGATCACGGCATTGCGGCCGATGTCGAGGCTCACATCCTTGACCGCGTGCTTCTCGCCGTAGTGCACGTTGACCCGCCGCGCGGTCATTACCGCGTCCGCGACGGTAACCTGACCGACCGTCTTCGTCTCGATCTTGCTGCCGGGCTGGGAGTCATCGGCGGCCGCGGCGACGCGCGCGCGCGGCACGCGGATGCGCACGTTCGGGTCCGTCGGGGCGATCTCGGTCGACATGTCGGCTTACCTCAGGCTACCAGCGTCGCTCAAAGCGGCTGCGGAGAAAGACCGCCGCCGCGTTCATGACCAGCAGGAACGCCAGCAGCACCATGATGGCGCCCGACGTCCTCTCGACGAACGCGCGCTCTGGGCTGCTGGCCCACAGATAGACCTGCACCGGCAGGACCGTCGCAGGATCGGAGAGGGTCTTCGGCACGTCGGCGATGAAGGCCACCATGCCGATCATGAGGAGCGGCGCGCTCTCGCCGAGCGCGCGCGCCATGCCGATGATCGCGCCCGTCAGCATGCCCGGCATCGCGAGCGGCAGCACGTGGTGGAGCACCGCCTGCACCGGCGATGCGCCCATGCCGAACGCCGCCTCGCGGATCGAGGGCGGAACGGCCTTGAGTGCCGCGCGGCTCGTGATGATGATCGTCGGCAGCGTCATCAGCGTGAGCACCAGGCCCCCGACCAGCGGCGCCGAACGCGGCAGGCCGAAGAACTGGATGAACATTGCGAGTCCCAAGAGCCCGAACACGATCGAGGGCACTGCCGCGAGGTTGTTGATGTTGACCTCGATGATGTCGGTCAAGCGGTTGCGCTTGGCGAACTCCTCGAGGTACACCGCCGCCGCGACGCCGATCGGGAATGACAGGAAGAGCGTCACGAGCAGCGTGAAGAGCGAACCCATCACCGCGCCGCGCACACCCGCCTGCTCGGGCTCGCGCGAGTCGCCCCCCGTCAGGAATTTCGGGTTGAACCGCACCTCGACCCGGTGCTCCGCCGTCAGCCGGTCGATCCAGCCGAGCTCGCGGTCGTCGATCGAGCGCTCGTCCTCGGGCACGTTGCGGTCGATGTGGCCCTTGACCAGCATGTCGACGTGATCATCCGCCATCAGCCACAGCGTCTCGCGGCTGCCGATGCGGTTCGGGTCGGCGAGCACCCGCGCGCGCACCACAGTCTCGGCGCTGCCGCTCAGGAGCCCGTAAAGCTTGCGCAGGTCGCCCCGCTCGGTGACCTCGGGGAAACGCTCACGCAGCGCCTGGCGCACCAGCGCCTCGTAGTTGGCGCCCTCGAGATCCGCGGGCGCGCGCTTGCCGTCGGGGTCGATCTTGTCGGCGGCGTAGCTCACCTCGAGCCGCACGAAGGTCTGCTCGAAGGCGGTGTAGCCCTTGGAGATGATCGAGAAGAAGAGGAACGCGACGAACAGGAGCCCGAGTGCCACCGCGGCGATGCCGTAGCTGCGAAACCTAAGCTCCGCGCGGTAGCGGCGCTTCAGGCCCGCCGCCACCTTCTGCTGCGAGGTCCGCGCCCGCGCTTGGGTCGCCTCACTCATACTGCTCCCGGTACTTGCGCACGATCTTGAGCGCGATGATGTTGAGGAGCAGCGTCGCGACGAAGAGCACGAGCCCGAGCGCGAACGCCGAGAGGGTCTTCGGGCTGTTGAACTCGTTGTCGCCGATAAGCAGCGTCACGATCTGCACCGTCACGGTCGTCACCGCCTCGAGCGGATTGAAGGTGAGCTTGGCGGCAAGGCCCGCTGCCATGACGACGATCATCGTCTCGCCGATGGCGCGCGAGACCGCGAGCAGCACGCCGCCGACGATGCCGGGAAGTGCCGCCGGCAGCACGACGCGCCGGATCGTCTCCGAACGCGTCGCGCCAAGCGCATAGGCGCCATCCCTGAGCGACTGCGGCACGGCCGTGATCATGTCGTCGGCGAGCGAAGACACGAACGGGATGATCATGATGCCCATCACGAAGCCGGCCGAGAGAGCGCTCTCGGAGGCGACCTCGAGCCCCGCGAACTGGCCGGCGGACCTGAGCAGCGGCCCGACCGTCAGCGCCGCGAAGAATCCATAGACGACCGTCGGGATGCCAGCGAGTACCTCGAGGAGCGGCTTGATGACCGCGCGCAAGCGCCGGTCCGCGTACTCGGCGAGGCAGATCGCCGAAAAGAGGCCGATCGGCACCGCGATTGCCATCGCGATCAGCGAGATGAGCAGCGTGCCGGTGAAGAGCGGCACCGCGCCGAAGGCGCCCGAGGAGCCGACCTGGTCGGCCCGCATCGCCATCTGCGGGCTCCAGGTCGTGCCAAAGATGAAGTCGGTGAGCGGCACGACGCGAAAGAAGTTAAGTGCCTCGTAGAGGACCGACAGGATGATGCCAATCGTCGTCAGGATCGCGATCATCGAGCAGAGCGCAAGTGCGATCTCGACGACGCGCTCGACGCCGTTCCTGGCCCTGAGCTCCGGCGAGATGCGCCGCCACGCAAGCGCTCCGCCCGCGAGCCCAAGGCAGAGCGCCAGGCTCGCGCCGGCGGCATTGCTCAGGCTCTGGAGCCGCCGCCATTCGCGCGCCGCTGATTGCACTTCCGGCCGCGCCTCGGCCGCCGGCAGGCTGCCGCTGACGACGTTGCGGACGTCGTTGAGGAGGAGTCCCTGCTGGTCGGCCGGCAGGTGCTGCATGTCGGGCGGAAGCTCCGCGAGCACCGCGCCCACGATGACGCGTTCATCGAGGAGGTGCCAAGCACCGAGGACGCCAAGCGCCGGCAGCGCGCACCACAGCGCCGTCAGGAAGCCGTAGTAGCTCGGCAGCGAATGGAGGTTCCGAGTACCACGCGGGCCACCGACCAGCGCGACCGAGCGGCGCCGGCCAAGCCGGTAGCCGAGGGCCGTGAGGACGAGGATCGCGACGACGATGACCGAAGTGTGCATGCGCGCGGTGAGGTTGCCCGAGTTCTTCCGGCCGGGGCCGCGCTTCCCGTTGACTGGCCGCGCGGCGTCGTTGGTCCGCCGCTTCTGTCGTCGGCGGAGCGCGCCGATTATGGCGAAGATTTATGACAGAAATGTTTCCGCTGGCTCGATGAATCGTTTAGAAATCCCTCGTAACTACCCGCCCCGAATGAACATTCGGAAATCGGCGCCGGCCGGTCGCATGAACTCTCGTCGCTTGCCCGTCCGACCCACCCACCGTATAAAGGCGAGCCTCTTCTGGGACCACCGCCTCCATGCCGGACACGCTTGCTCTGACTCAGGACCTGATCCGGCGACCGTCGGTGAGCCCCGAGGACCATGGCTGCCAGGAGCTGATGATCGGACGGCTCGAGGCAGCGGGCTTTGCGATCGAGCGTCTGCGCTACGGCAACGTCGACAATTTCTGGGCCACCCACGGCACCGGACCTGGGCCCACCCTCTGCTTCGCCGGCCACACCGACGTTGTGCCGACCGGGCCCGTCGAGGAATGGCACACCGACCCCTTCGTACCGACGATCCGCGACGGGGTCCTGTACGGCCGCGGCGCCGCGGACATGAAGAGCGGGCTCGCGGCGATGGTGACCGCGACCGAGGACTTCATCGCCCGCAGCCCGGACCACCGCGGGCGCATCGCCTTCCTGATCACGAGTGACGAGGAAGGCCCCTCGGTCGATGGCACGCGCCGGGTCGCCGAGCACCTGAAGGCACGGGCCGAACGCATCGACTGGTGCCTCGTCGGCGAGCCCTCGAGCGAACAGGTGTTCGGCGACACCCTCAAGATCGGGCGGCGCGGGTCGCTCAGCGGGCGGCTGACGGTCCACGGCATCCAGGGCCACGTCGCCTACCCCGAACTTGCCGACAATCCCGTGCACGCGCTCGCCCCGGCGCTCGCCGAGCTCGCCGCACGCACCTGGGACGCGGGCAACGAGCACTTCGGGCCGACGACGTTCCAGGTCTCGAACCTGAACGCGGGGACCGGCGCGCCGAACGTGATCCCGGGCGAGCTGAAGGCGCGCTTCAACCTGCGCTGGTCGCCGGCGCAGACGCTCGACGGACTGAAGGCGACCGTCACCTCAATCCTCGAGCGGCACCGCATCCGGTACTCGCTCGAGTGGTTTGTCTCGGGGCTGCCCTTCTACACACCGCCCGGGACGCTGTCGGATGCGGTCAGCCGGGCGGTTGCCGACGTGACCGGGCGGGTGCCGGCGCTGTCGACGGGCGGGGGAACCTCCGACGGTCGATTCATAGCGCCGCTCGGGGCGGCGGTCGTCGAACTCGGCGTCGTGAACCGTTCGATCCACAAGGTGAACGAGCACGTGCGGGTCGAGGAAATCGGCCAGCTGCGCGAGGCGTACCTCGGCTTACTCGGCCGGCTGCTCGCCTAGGCATTCGCTCGCGGTCAGCGCCTGGCGGGCCCCTCGAGCACGAAGTTGCCGATGAGCCCCGTGAGGCCGAGCACGGTCAGCGCCATGACGACCCAGACGGGCATCGAGAGGCCACCGAGCGACCAGGTGATTGCCTGGCAGTCGCCACCGCCCTTCAGCACCTTCATGACCGCCTCGTTGAGCGGCATCATCTCGGTCAGCGAGGCGAAATCGGCGCCGCACGAGGGCAGGCTGCCCGGCGGCTGCATCTGCATCCACACGTGGCGGCCGGCGACGAGCGCACCTACGAGCGCGACCGCGGCGATCGCCAATCCCCACAGGCGCGCGCCCACGGTCCCCGCGTCGTGCACCGCCGCGAGCAGGAACATCCCGCCGAGCGCGACCACGCAGAAGCGCTGCAGGATGCACATGTTGCACGGAGCGAGCCCGAGGAAGCGCTCGGCATAGAGGGCGAACCCCATCATCGCCGCGCAGGCGAGGACGCCAAAGACGTTGAGCTGGCGACGCGACACGTGCGGCAGACTCATCGCGGCCTCAACTGCGCCCGGCCGCGCGCAGTTCCTTCTCGACGTCATCGAGGGAGGTGTGGCGGATGTCCTTGCCATGGACCATGTAGACGACGTATTCGCACATGTTCTTCGCGTGATCGCCGATCCGCTCGAGCGCGCGCGCCACCCACACCACGTCGAGCGCGCGGCGGATCGTGCGCGGGTCCTCCATCATGAACGTGATGCACTGGCGCTGGATCGACTCGAACTCATCATCGAGGACGCGGTCCTCACGGCAGATCCGAAGCGCGGCATCGGCATCGAGCCGCGCGAAGGCATCGAGGCCATCGTGGACCATCTGCTGCGCGAGGCGGCCCAGGTGCTTGATCTCCCGGTAGCGGTCCGCCGGGCGTTCCATCGTCGCGAGCCTGGAGGCGATGTAGGCGATCTTCTCCGCCTCATCGCCGATGCGCTCGAGGTCGGTGATCGTCTTGATGATCGCGACGATGAGCCTGAGGTCGGAGGCGGCCGGCGCGCGGGTCGCGAGGATGCGGCTGCATTCCTCGTCGATCGTCACCTCCATCGCGTTGACCTTGTGATCGCCCCGCGCGACCTCCTCGCCCAAGCGGCTGTCGCCCTCGATCAGCGCCGCGACCGCCTGGGTCAGCTGCTGCTCGACGAAGCCGCCCATCTGCAGCACGCGGTTGCGGACCCCTTCCAGGTCCTCGTTGAACCGGCGCGAGATGTGCGGACCCAATTCGGTGACGTCCATGCGCTGCCCACCCTTATGCGAGTCCTTGAACTATATACGGAACCCGCTCCCGGCACGCAGTGATGCCGGTCGCGACGGTGAAGAAGAACGGGGCCGACTGGCCCCGTTTCCCCTCGGCACGCCGCGTCCCGATCAGTACTTCACGCTGAAATCAAGATCGAGCCGCTTGTAGGTCTCACCCGGCATGTTGAGCGTCGAGGACTGGACGGCAACGTTGCTGAGGCCGCTCACGTTCAGCTTGTTGAGGAGGTACGTCACGTTCAGCGTCCAG
Source organism: Pseudomonadota bacterium (assembly GCA_025356075.1). Lineage (GTDB taxonomy): Bacteria > Pseudomonadota > Gammaproteobacteria > Steroidobacterales > Steroidobacteraceae > CAIKZZ01. The sequence goes on from JANXUT010000060.1 coordinate 139,303, forward strand.
TTCTTGGCCGGCGCATACGCGAACCTGAACGTGCTGCCCGAGGAGTCGGTGAAGCCCGCCCCGAAGTCGGAGTCGACGAAACCGCCGTAGTAGGCGTCCTTCTCGAGCTTCTCGTAGACGTAGCCGAACTCCCACGAGTACTTCTCGGCCGCCTTGCCGATCAGGAAGCCGCCCGTGTAGGCCTTGTTCTGGTCGCTCGCACCACTGTTTTTCGCGTAGTCGGCGAAGACCTGCAGCGGCAGGATTCCGAGCTTGGTATTGAACTCGAGGCTCGCCTGCGTGACGTGGTAGTCGTACTTCAGGCTGCCGTCGGCATTGACGGAGTTGCCGTTGGCGGCCTGCGTGATGGCCGTGATGTTGTTGGCGGTCGTTGCGACCGTCGTCGTCGTGCAGACCGGCACGTAGCCCGGCGGCTCCGGATTCGGCGCCGGCTGGCACGTGGTCGTGTCGGTATAGGTCGTGCTGGTCGGGATCGCGCCGCCCGCGAACCAGTACGGGATGCGACCCTTGCCGGCGCCGAGGCTCGTATACAGGAGCGCGGCGGTCAGGCTCGTATCCGTGCCGAGCGGCGCCTTCACGCCGAGCTGCAACCCCGCGTAGACGGTTCCCTGCCGGTCGGCCGCGAGCGAGCTCGTGACTCCGGTCGCGGGGTTGTGGTTGGAGGCCGCCCGCTCGGTGAGCCAGAACCCGAAGGCGTTGCCGAAGAACAGGCCTTGCTGGTAACCCACCGCGACGCCCTCGGGATTGATGTCCGGGTCGTTGAACGCGCTAAGGCCGGGGCGGAAGAACGGATACGGCATCTTGCCGCCCGTAACAGCAAGGCCCTCGACGGGCGTCCAGACGGCGAAATACTGGTCGAGCCCGATCGTGCGGCGGGCATCGCCCGTATCGGCGGCACCGATCGTCTGGTTCGGCGAACGCGGGTCATCCGCGCCGGTAGTCAGTCGCGCGCCGACCGACAGAGTGTCGTTGGCCTTGGCCGTGAAGCCGATGCGGGCGCGGATGCGGTCGCGCGTCTGGTCGGCACGAAGGTCACGCTGGATCTGCTCGTCGCGGTAGCGCAAGTCGCCGTTCACCTTGATGCGGCTCGCCCACTCCGCGCCGTTCGCCTTGGTGGCGGCCTTGGCGAGGGTATCGGCCTGCGCCTCGGTCGACTTCTGGGTCTCCTGCTCCTGCGCGGCAATCTTGGCGTTCTCGGCCTTGAGCGCGGCGTTTTGCTGCTCGAGCTGCTGGTTGCTCTGCTCGAGGCGCCGCAGGCGCTCCGACAGCGCCTCGAGCTGCGCGCGGACCGCGCGGATTTCGTCCTCGGTCGCGGCGGGCGCCGCGGTGGTCGCGGCGGCCTTGCTGGACGCGGCGAGGGCGGTGCCCGCGACCGGCAGCGTGAGCGCGAGCGCAATCGCGGCCGAAAGGGCAGTGGTCTTCATGTCAAAACTCCTGGGTCTCACAAGTAGTAGCTAAATCGTGGGCGCGGGGCGCGCTCAGAGGCGCACGGGCTTCAGGTCGGCGACGTCCTTGCGCACGCTCGAGAACTCGGCGCCGTGCAGCGGGATGAGGCCGCGCTCGACCAGGTAGCCCTCGGCTCCCATGGCCTTGTCGCTCGAGAACTCGGCGATGAACTCCTTGATGCCGGGGATCACGCCGACGTGCGCCTTCTTCACGTAGAAGTAAAGCGGCCGCGACAGCGGGTAGCTGCCCGCGGCAATCGTGTCGATCGAGATCGCGACCCCATCGACGGTCGCCGCCGAGAGCTTTTCGCGGTTCTGGTCGAGGTAGGAGAACGTGAACACCGCGAGCGCCTGGTGGTTGCCGGCGAGCTTGCCCATCACGAGCGCGTAGTCCTCCGACACGTCAGTCCACGCGCCGTCCTCGCGGACCTGCGTGCAGACCTTCTTGTAGCGGTTTTCATCGACGTCCTTCAGCGCCTTAAGCCAGGCAAAGCTCTGGCAGCCAGGCTCGAGCGCAAGCTCGGCGAACGCATCGCGCGTGCCGTGGTTGGGCGCGGGCCCGAAGACGTTGATCGCCGCATTCGGCAGCGCCGCATTCACCTGGTGCCAGGTCTTGTAAGGGTTCGCGACCAGCGAGTTCGGGTCGGCCGGGTCGGGAACTTGCTTGGCGAGCGCGAGGAACAGGTCCTTGCGCGTCAGCTTGTAGGCAGGTCCGCCCTTCTCCGCTGCGATCAGGATGCCGTCGTAGCCGATCTTGACCTCGACGACGTCCTTGACGCCGTTCTTCTGGCACAGCTCAAGCTCACTCGCCTTGATGCGCCGGGAGGCGTTGGCGATGTCGGGGTACTGTGTGCCGATGCCGCTGCAGAAGAGCTTCACGCCACCACCGGTACCGGTGCTCTCGACCTTCGGCGTCTTGAACTTCGAGTTCGTCTTGCCGAAGCGCTCGGCGACGACCGCCGCGAACGGGAACACGGTCGAGGAGCCGACGACGCTGATGTAGTCGCGCGCCGCCTGCGCATGGGCGAGGCCGCCGAGGCCGATGCTGGATGCGACGAGCGCGATGATTGAACGCTTGAACACTGGAGTCTCCCGCTGAAGGCGTGGTGGAGTCGAGGCCGCGGGCCGCGTGGCCCGAACTGCTGGCGGCTTTTATAGGCGAGATTTGTTACAGCGATCTTGCAGTCGGCCCAAATCGTACCTATGCCACCGCAACGACGTCATACGACCGTCACATGACGTCATAACCGGACCTGCATCGAGGATCGCTATATCATATCGGATACGACGAACGGCCGGGACAAGGGCCCCGGACGTGCTCGCCTCAGGCGGCGGAGTCGAGCTCGGCGGCGGGCTCCGGCGAAACGCCGGCCCGCACCGGCAACGTGGGCATCCCCGCTCGTGCCGCCCACTCGATGAGCGTCAGGGCGCCGCCGCGGTCTTCGATGAGCGCCGTGCAGTGCTCGACCCAGTCGCCGTCGTTGCAGTAGCGGATACCCTCGATGTCGCGGATGCCGGGCCGGTGGATGTGGCCGCAGATGACGCCGTCGAGACCGTGCTTGCGCGCGGCGTGCGCGGCCGCCCGCTCGAACCGGTCGATGTAGCGGCGCGCGTCCGGCACCTGCTGCTTGACCCACGAGGCGAGCGACCAGTAGCCGAAGCCCAGGCGCCGGCGTAGCGCCGCCACCCCGCGACCGAGCAGCAGCATGCCGTCATAGAGCCACTCGCCGAGGCACTTGAGCGCGGCGCTGAAGGTCACCGCCGCATCAAAGTCATCACCGTGGAGCACGAGGAAGCGCCTGCCGTCGGCCGTCTCGTGGATGTAGTCCCGCCGGATCTCGATGTCGGCGAGCTGCGCGCCGCAGAGCTCGCGGCACTCCTCGTCGTGGTTGCCGGGCACGTAGATGACCTTCGTGCCCTCGCGGGCGAGCTTCAGGACCTGCTTCACGACCGCCTGGTGGGCGATGGGCCAGTAGAGGCTCCTCTTCAGGCTCCACAGGTCGATGATGTCGCCGACCAGCACCAGCTGGTCGGTCTTGAGCTGGGTCAGGAAATCGAGCAGGTAGGCGGCCTGGCAGCCCCGAAAGCCGAGGTGCAAGTCCGAGATGAACACCGTTCTTAGCCGCTCAGAGGCAGCAGGTGGGGACATCGCCGGGCTCATTGCGCACATCCTCGTCGCGGCTCGGCCCAACGCTACGGCGCGAGCGTGACGGCTTCGTGTCGACGCGGCGAATTATTCCTACGAATTGGAGCCTTAGCGCTCTTATCTCGAACCGGCATTGAGGGAAGCCGTGGGCCGCGCCCCTCGCGGCGTCAGTCGTTGGCGGCGAGCGCCGTGCGCGCGGCCACGCGCCGCAGCGGAAAATGGCAGGTGAACCGGCTGCCCTCGCCTTCCTCGCTCTCTATCTCAAGCGTGGCGCCGTGGCGCTGCAACGCATGCTTGACGATCGCAAGTCCAAGCCCGGAGCCGCCGGTCGCCCGCGCGCGGCCGGGATCGACTCGGTAGAACCGCTCCGTCAACCGCGGCAGGTGCTCGCGCGCGATCCCGACCCCGGTATCCCGGACCGAGAAATGGCCGCCCGCGCCATCAGTCCACCAGCGGATGTCCACGCGCCCGTCCGGGGCGGTGTACTTCACGGCGTTGGAGATCAGGTTCGAGAAGATCGAGTGGACCTCCTGCTCGGAGCCGAGCAGCTTCGAGGCCGACTCAAGCGCCAGCTCGACCTCCCGCGGATGCCGATCGAGCGCCAGCACCTCGCGCCTCAGCAGCGTCAGCATGCCAGCGACATCAATGAGCTCGTTGCCGGCCTCCCCGCTCGAGGCCTCCAGCCGCGACAGCTCGATCAGTGCATCGACGACGGCGCGCATGCGCTCGGCCTGGCGGTGCATCTCCTCGAGCGGCGCGCGCCAGGCGGGGTCGATGGAGCGATCGTCGGCGAGCGCATCGACGTAGCCGGCGATGACCGTCAGCGGCGAGCGGAGCTCGTGCGAGGCGTTCGCGACGAAGTCCTTGCGCATCGCCTCGAGGCGGATCTGGCGCGTCACGTCGCGCACGAGGAGCAATTGCTGGCCGGCCCCGTAGGCAACCACCTGCAGCGACAGGTGCTGGTCGGAGTTCGCGGCCGAGCGGATCACGACGGCCTGCGAGTAGTCGCCGTCGGAGAGATAGCGGCTGAACTCCGGCTGGCGCAGCAGGTTGTCGATCCGCTGCCGGTAGTCGACCTTGCGGCGCAGCGACAGGAGCCGCGCGGCGTTCCGGTTGAACCACTGGATCTCGCGTTCGGCGCTCATGACGACGACGCCGTCCGGCATCGCCGTCGTCATGCGCCTGAACTCACGAAACAGCTGCACGATGCGCCGCTTGTGGAACTGCTTGCGACGGTAGATTCGCATGACGAGCGCAACGACATCGCCCCAGATGCCGCGAAAGTCGGGCGGCTCCTCCGTGCGGCGGCGCCTCAGCCACCGCTCGAGCCGGTAGAGGCGCGCGAAGTTGAGAGCGAGGTAGCCCGCGAGGACGACGATGACAGTGAGCTGTACCTCGCCGAGGAAGTAGCCGACGAGGGCCGCGATCGCGAATGCCCCGACGAGACGAGCGAGCGCGAATGACCAGGCGGGCGACATCGGGATCGGTCTTAGGTCCTAGCTGGGTCGGGTCGAGAAGCGATAACCGGCGCCCCGCACCGTCTGGATCAGGCGGTCGGCGTCGAAGCCCTCGAGCGCCTTGCGAAGCCGGCGGATGTGCACGTCGACGGTGCGCTCCTCGACGTACACGTTACCGCCCCAGACCCGGTCGAGCAATTGCGAGCGCGAGTAGACGCGCTCGGGATGCGTCATGAAGAACGACAGCAGTCGGTATTCGGTGGGACCTAGCGGCACGCTCGCCTCGCCCACCGTGATGCGATGTCCCGCCGTGTCGAGGGTCAGGGCGCCGGCGGCCACGAGCTCACCCGGCACCGCGCTCGTGCTTCGCCTCAATACCGCGTTGATCCGCGCGAGGAGCTCGCGCGGCGAGAAGGGCTTGGTGATGTAGTCATCGGCACCGCCCTCGAGGCCGCTGACCTTGTCCTGCTCCTCGGCGCGCGCCGTCAGCATGATGACCGGGACGTCACGGGTGTCCTTGTCCTTCTTGAGCGCGCGCGTGAGCTCGAGCCCGCTCATGTCGGGCAGCATCCAGTCGACGAGCACGAGGTCGGGTCGCCGGTCGGCGATCCTGGCGCGCGCGCCGCGCGTGTCCTCGGCCTCGACCACCTCGAAGCCCGCGCGCCGCAACCCGAAGGCGACCATCTCGCGGATCGGGCGCTCGTCTTCGACGAGGAGGATCTGGCGGCTGGTCATGGCGGACTCGCGAGGCATCGGAGGATCCGTTTATTACAACGGTGAATTGTGACGCTTCGGTGACGCTGCGACGCCAAACCTCATAATCCGTCAAATCGCCGTCATTTGCCCGGCGACCGCGCCGAACGCGTCGCGACGTCGTTGCGAAGGTAGACGGGCTCGGCGTCGACGGCCGAGCAGGTCCGCCCGGCAGCAAGTTCGTGGAGGGCAAGCCGCGCAATCGTCACCGCATCGGGGAGTAAATCCGGCCAGCACGCCGCGAGCCGGGCACCGAGGCGCTCCTCGAGCGCCGGGTACGCCGACCAGCCGTGGCCGGCGGCGACCACCGTGGCGCCAGCGGGCGGCGCCGGCACCGCTCCTGGCGCCGCGAGCCCCTCGGCGATGAGTTCGCAGCCCGACTCCGCGGCCGCGCGCACGAGGCCCCAGTACACCTCGCCCATGCGCGCATCCAAGCAGGCAAGCGCGTAGTCGGCCGGAGTTCTGCCGAGCGCGGCGGCGCCGAGCGCCTTCAGGTCCGAGATCGGGACCAGCGGCAGGCCCGTGCCGAGCGCGAGGCCCTGCGCGAGGCTGATCGCGATCCTTACGCCCGTGAACGCGCCCGGTCCCCGCCCGAAGGCAATGCCATCGAGCGCGGCGAGCGTCGCGCCCGCTTCGCCTAGGAGTTCATCGACCATCGGCAACAGCCGCTCGGCGTGACCGCGGCCGAGCACCTCGTAGCGATGGTGGACGTCGGTGCCGAGGATGAGTGCGGCGCTGCACGCCTCGGTCGCCGTGTCGAGCGCGAGCACGTTCAAGGCGCCGCCGCGAGCACGTCGCGTAGGTGGTGACGCAGGAACTCGCCCGCTTCGGCGGGATCGCGCGTCACGGTCATCGGCGGCAGGCTCGACAGGAATGCACGCCCGTAGTTGCGGGTCGTCAGGCGCGGGTCGCCGAGCATCACGACGCCGAAGTCATCCGGATCCCGGATCAGCCGGCCGACGCCTTGCTTGAGGCTCAGCACCGCCTGCGGCAGCTGGTATTCCATGAAGCCGTTGCGGCCGCCGCGCTTCAGACCCTCGAGCCGCGCCTTCAGTATTGGATCGTCGGGCGAGCCGAAAGGCAGCTTGTCGATGACGACGAGCGAGAGCGCGGGACCGCGGACGTCGACGCCCTCCCAAAAGCTCCCGGTGCCGAGGAGGACAGCGTTGCCGATCTCGCGAAACCGCCTGAGCAGCCCGTCACGCGGCCCCTCGCCCTGCACGAGCACCGGAAATGCGTCGTCAGGGCCGAGAGACTCCTTGAGGAGCCGTGCGCCCTCGCCGAGCGCCCGGTAGCTCGTGAAGAGCAAGAAGGCGCGCCCGCCCGCCGCGCGGATTAGCGGCAGCGCCTGGGCGATGATCGCGCCGGTGTAGGCGCGATCCGCCGGGTCCGGCAGGCCGAGTGGCAGGAAGAGCCGCGATTGCGTCTCGTAGTCGAACGGGCTCGCAATCAGGAGCGTCCGCGCGTGCTCGGCGCCGACGCGGCCGGTGAAGTGGCTGAAGTCATCGCCAACCGCGAGCGTCGCGGAGGTGTAGATCCACGCGCACGGTCGCGCCTCGACCTGCGACTTCAGCCGCTCGGCGACCTCAAAGGGCGTGAACTCGAAGCTCCAGCTGCGCGCGCCACTCTCGACCCAGCGTAGTCCCGTCGATTCATCGAGCTCGAGGATCGAGGCGAGGCGCGCCGCTGCATCGGCGGCCCGCCGCCCGCACTGGCGCACGCCGGGCGCCTCGAGCGCCGGCGCATCGAGGAGCGCGGCGATGGCGAGCAGTGCGGCGCCGAGATCGGCCGCCGCCTCAGGCACCGCATCGGGGAGCGCGGCCCACTCGATGCGCTCACCAAGTCCCGTCAGCGCGCGCTGCAAAACCGTGAGCTGCTGCTCGAGCCCCTCGATCAGCGCCCGCGCGCCAGCATCGAGTAGCCCCGCGCGGGTGAGCTCGGCGAGCGCATCGCGCGCGAGCGATTCGACCGAGCGGGCACCCAAGCGCGTGCCGAAGAACTGCGCGGCGACTTCCGGGAACTGGTGCGCCTCGTCGAGGATGACCGCATCGGCACCCGGCAGGAGCTCGCCGAAGCCCTCCTCGCGCAGCGCCATGTCCGCGAGCAGCAGGTGGTGGTTCACGATGACGAGGTCCGCGGCCTGCGCCTCGCGCCGGGCCTTCAGCACGTGGCAGCCGCGAAACTCCGGGCACTCCGGACCGAGGCAGTTCTCGCGCGTCGAGGTCGCCTGCAGCCACAGGGGATCGTTGTCAGGCACCGACTCGAGTTCGCCGATGTCGCCGCTCTCGGTGGTCCGGCTCCAGCGTTCGATCCGTGCGAGGCTGCGCGACTTCGCGCGCTCGAGCCCGGGCAACTGGGGCGTACCGAGGGCGACGGTGAGCCGGTGCCGGCAGAGGTAATTCGCACGGCCCTTCAGCAGCGCGATCTTCACCGGCCGGCCGAGGGCCTGGCTCACGAGCGGCAAGTCGCGGTGGTAGAGCTGGTCCTGCAGCGTACGTGTTCCGGTCGACACGATGACGCGCCGCCCGGAAAAGAGCGCGGGCACGAGGTACGCGAACGTCTTGCCGGTGCCGGTACCCGCCTCGACGACGAGCGAGGTGCGCAGCTCAAGCGTCTCCGCGACCGCGTCGGCCATGGCGAGCTGCTCGCGGCGGGGCCTGAACCCCGGCAGCGCGTCGGCGAGCGGCCCGTTGGGCCCAAGGAGCTGGTGGATGCTGGACACGGGCCGCGATGACTGCCTGGGAGACCGACCGCACGAGGGGCGCGTGCGCTTGCGAGTGTACCGAATGGACCCGCGCCGCGAGACCGCCCGGCAGCGCCGGCGCCGCCCGCGGCGTGCCCATCCGCCGGCACTCAATTTATGTGGGAGCCCGGGGGCTGTGACGGCCGTCGCGAGTCGGCTGCTTCAGCCGCAGGCCCTGCGGTCGATAAGTGGGAGGGCCAGCCCTCGCGAGCGGTTGGCCCGAGCCCCGGGCGGGACGGCAACGCAGCCGGGCATCCACGGCACTTCAGCGCGGTGCGGACTCCCACATGCTCAGCTCACGGACCCTCACCTGCTCGATGAGCCTTGGCCTCCTCCTGCTGCCGGCCATGGTTGGCGCGGAATCAAGCCTTAAGAGCGGCGCCGGCACGACCGCAGTCAGCGCGAGCGCGCGCCTCGATTTCAGGATCATCATCCCGACCGTCCTCGCCCTCACGGTCGTCGACGCGGGCGATGTGGCGGCGGCCGGCGCGACGGTCAGGGTGACGAGCAACGGCCGCCAGGTCAGCATGGGCGCGGGCGTCGCGACCACCGCCGATCGCCCCGCGAATCCATTGCCCGCCGCCGAGCGCTACTCCGGTCGCGTCAGCGCCGCGGTGCTGCGCGCGCCGCGCCACGGGGTCATCGAGCAGTACGCCGACTGCTCCATCGGCCGGCCGCGGACGATCCGCGCCGCGCCGCGTCAAGGCGGCTCGCCCGTCATCGAGCTCGCGCCGCTCCTTTGCACCGCGTCGACCCCCTGATCCCCTCCCCGGGACGCCCGGCGTAGCAGCCGACGGCTCCCCGTCCGCGCGCCGGCGCGGCGCCGGCTTCCGGCGCACTCCGAAACCCCCGGTCGTGCCGCTGAGCGCGGCGCCCCGGCATGCCCGTCGCGGCCGCCCGGCACCGCCGTGTCACCCTTAAGCGCGCGGCCCGCACCGGTTCGCCGTGCGAACTGACGCACAGAAACAGCGGGTTATCGGCCGGCCGGGCCCGAACTTAAGGGAATCCCTGCCGAACTGCGACCCGGGTCAAGGTGCCAGCTGACTTATTCCCTAAGTATCCCCTTCGCGCACGGGGCCGCAGGAGGCCGCCACGAGCGTAGGTGGCTTTGAGGCCGCCTCTCGTGAAGTGCCCCACGGATCCGTCAGTCAGCACAGGAAGCAGATCATCATGAAGACATCGGTTGCCTTGAAGAGTTTGGTGGGCGTTGCGGCGCTTGCCCTGCCGCTCATGGCCCAGGCGGAGTCGAACGTGCAGACCGGAGCTGCGACCGCGGCGCCGGGCGCGACCGCGCACGTTGATTTCCAGGTCGTGATCCCGAAGATCCTCTACCTCAGGGTAGGCACCGGCTCGTCGTACACGACCGGTAACCTCTCCTCGAACAACGCGGTCGACCTCGTGACCTTCTCCCCGACCGCAGCCCAGTTGGGCGGTGGCTCGATCGCAGGTACGGGCGGTGACCTCACCGCGGGCGTCGAGACGGCGGCGATCGTCAGCAACTCAGGCAACGTCACGCTGAATGCGACGGCGACCGGCGCGCTCGGCAACGGTGCCGGCGACACGATCGCCTACACGCAGATCACGACAGCCGCGACGACGCTGACCTCGGCGACGGCGCTGCCGGCGCCGGTGCTTGGCAACGGCACGAGCACGAACGTCGTGCTCACGGCGCCTGCGAGCAAGGTCATCGTGCAGGACGCGAAGTGGACGTACGCGTACGCCAACAGCGCGATGGTGCCGCAGGGTACCTACGGTGGCGTCAACACCAACAACAGCCGCGTGACCTACACGGCGACGATGCCCTGAGACGGACGGAGTCTGAGCGCATGCGCACTCACCCGTCCGCGCGCCCGGCCGCGCGGTCCCCTCGCGGGACCGCCGGCCGTTCGCGCCTGGCCGATGCAACGGGACTGCGCCCGAGGATCCTCGGCGCAGTCCTGCTTGCGAGCCTCTCGGCCGAGGCGAGCGCGTACACGCTGACCCTCACCCCCGCGTCCCCGCAGACGGTGTACCTGCAGGTCGGCGTCGGCAGCTTCACGAAGAACTACAACGCCGGCGGCGTTCCCGGCAACAACACCACCATCAACGTCGTCTCGACCAGCGTCGCCGCCGCCGCCGTCGGCAACGGCACCGCGCAGGCGATGACCACCGACAGCACCGCTGCCGCCAGCAACCTCGACGGCTTCGTGTTCTGCACCGTGCCGGGGCAGCTTTATATCGGCGGCTTCTACCGCACCACGGGCGCAACGACCGCCGCGGCGCGGATCACCGCGACGGTGCCCGCCTCGCTCGTGAATGCGAGCGGCAGCACGATCCCCTTTTCGAGCATCCAGTGGACATCGAGCGGCAACGGCGACGCGGGCGTCGAGGTGTTCCCCGGCGGCACCTTTGTGAACGGCGGCGCGCAGAGCATCGGCTCCATCGCGAGCAACCAGTGGGCCGAGAGCTGCTGGACTTTCTCCTACCTCAACAACACCGTCCCGGCAGCGGGCACCTTCACCGGTCGCGTGCTGTTCACGCTGAGCTCACCATGAACCACTCGCCCCTCCCGACGTTGCGGTCGATTGCTTTTTTTTTCGCGCTCGGATTGAGCATAATCTGGGCGCCTGCGAGCCACGCGCGAACCTCGATCATCGATGACGCGGGCACGACGACGCTGGAGCCGACGGTCCGGCTGCGCTTCGAGTCGGCCGCGCCGCCCCGCGGCGGCGCGAACAACCGGATGGTCGGGCAGACGACGGTGCGGGTGCACCTGAACCTCGCGCCGTGGCTGAAGCACTCCGGGCGCATCTACCTCGCCCTCCCGGCCCAGCCGCCGGGGCCGCTCACGGCGATCTGGACCGCCGAGGGGCGTCTCGCCTCGGGCCAGGCGCACTCCGGCAACCGCACGCTCATCTATGCAGGGCCCATCACGACGCCCTTTCTCGAGGACGTGCTGCGCTTCCAGTTCATGGTCGACGGCGCGCTCGTGCGCCGGCCCTTCCCGGTCACGTTCCGTTTTGAATTCGACGAGGACTAAGTCATGCGACGGAGTGTTCTACTGATCTTCGCGCTCATCGGCGCCACACTCGCGGGTTCGGCCTACGCCGAGGGCTTCGCCGCGATGGTCTCGCCGCCGCGCTTTGAGCTCGTGGGGAAGCCCGGCAAGACGCTGCGCGGCGTCTTCGAGTTGAGCAACCGCTCGACCGCGCCTGCCAAGTACCGCATCCACACGGCCGACTGGACGCTCGCACCGGACTTCACCGTCACCTTCGAGGACGCGCTGCAGCCCGGCAGCTGCCGCCCGTGGGTCGCGATCGAGCGGCCCGAGGTCGTGGTGCCGGGCGCCGGCACCCTTCGCTACCGCTTCGAGGTCACGGTGCCGGCCGACGCCGCCGCGGGCGAATGCCGTTTCGCCGTGATGGTCGAGGGCGCGGAGCCCTCGATCGCACGGAGCAAGGGTCTCGATGTGCCCGTGACCGGCCGCATCGGCGTCATCATGTACATCACGATCGGCGATGCCGCGCCGGTGCTCGAGCTCTTTGGCCCGAAGATCGCGACGTTGAACGGCCAGCGCATCCCGACGCTGCGCATCCACAACGCCGGCAATGCCCACGGCCGCATGAGCGGCTTCCTGACCGGCACCGACGCGAAGGGCGTCGCCTACGACTTCACGCCGTCCGACTTCCCGGTCCTCCCGGCGGAGGAGCGCGAGGTGTTCCTGACGCCCTCGACCGGCACCGACGATCACCCGACGCTCGCCTTTCCGGTGCGCGTCAAGGGCACGCTCGAGTGGGGCGAGCACAAGACCGAGCTCGACCAGCTTTTTGAATGAATTCCCGGGTCCACCTCCCCCACCGGCTCGCGCGTGGCCTCGGCGGGCTCGGCGGACTCGCGTGGCTTAGCCTCGCCCAGGCGCAGGCGCCTGCCGTGCCGACGCCGCCGGCGGAGCCCGCCTACCAGGATCAGTACATCCGCGGCGGCACGCTCGCGCCCGACATCTCCTCCGGGGACGGGGACGGCAGCGAGGGCGGCGCTGGCCTCGCCCGCTCGTTGCAACTCGATGGGATCGTGAGCGTGCTGGGCTCCAAGAGCGGCGGCATCAGCAACAACGTCGTCGAGGAAGGCATCGTCGCGAAGTCGCAGTGGGAGACGGCGCGCTACGGGGCGTTCTCGCTCGATGCGGCGCTCAGGGCCGGCGCCACGGGCGCCAACTACACCGAGCAGGGCCAGGGCGGCGTCGTGACGCTCAGGCAACGCGCAATGCCCTTCGATGGCGGCTGGACGGCCGACAACGCGCTCGGCGACCTTAACTCCCCCGATATCGCGCTCGCCCGCCTGCAGCCGCGTTTTTACCTGCCGACCGGGCCCATGCAGGGACTTTCGACCGAGTGGCGGGGACCCTCGGGCCTTCAGCTCGTCGCCGGTGCCGGCGAGCCCGGCCTCTACGACGGCATCGTGATCCCGAACTTCCGCACGCTCGGCGGCTCGACGGCGACGGCCGGCGCCGAGTTCGCGCCGGCCGAGCACTGGACGGTCGGCGGGCAGTTCATCGAGGCGCGCGACGTCAACATCGTGGTGGGACCTGCCATCAACGGCGACTCCAGGCTCTCGACCTCGACCGGGCTCGTGACGGCGGCGTGGCAGGACAAGAGCGCGCGCCTGCAGTTCAACCTGCTCGACGGCGGCATCAGCGGCACCGGCAACGGCCTCGGCAGCTGGGTCGACGGCGCGTACGCGCAGGGCCGCGTCGTGCAGAACGCGGGGGTGTTTCGGATCGATCCGAATCTCACCTGGGGCAACCAGCTCATCGCCAACGACACCGAGGGCGGCTACTACCGCTTGAACTACCAGAGCCGCCAGTGGCTCGCCGACGTCGGCATCGATGCGGTGCGCTCGGTGTCGGGCGAGGTCGGCAGCACCACGTTCCTGACGGGCGATACGCGCTACCAGATCTCCCGCGACTGGGGCGTCGGCGGCGTCGCCAACGTGAGCCGAACAAGCGGCGGCACGAGCTGGTCGGCGCAAGGGTACCTCGACCACCTCAACCGCTTCGGGTCCGGCCGCGCCCAGGCCGACATCGCCGAGACGCCCTCCGGACGCGACCTCGGCCTCCTCGTCGACCAGACCTGGTCGTCGATCCCGGCGGGCCTTCGGCTCAGCACCTCCGCCTCGCTCGATAGGATCAGCGGGGCGGCGCCCTATGGCATCGTCGCGGATACCACCGTCCTCGGGCTCTCCGCGTACGGCGGCGGCCAGCTCACGGCGCGCCTGGGCATCGAGGGCAACGTCCGCTACGCGACCGCGATCTCCGGGCGCGCGGCGCCCGGCATCTCCGCCAACGTCTCGCTCAGCTGGCAGATCGCGCCGCACTGGCAGATGCTCGCGACCTACTACGACAGCGAGGTCGGCGCCTGGACGCCGCTCGTCGTCGACTCGCCGCTCACGCCGCCGACCGCCACCGTCATCCCGGGCGTCACGGAGCGCGGCGTGTTCCTCACGGTCCGCTACCTCCGTGCCACCGGCTCGCACTTCGCGCCGTTGGGCGGCCCACCGGGCGCGGGGTCGGGTGAGCTCACGGGCATCGTCTACCTCGATGCCAACAACAACGGCCGCCCGGATGCCGGTGAAGCAGGCGCACCGAACGTGACCGTGATCCTCGACGGGCGCTACTCGGTGCAGACGGATGTGAACGGGCGGTTCGACTTCCCCGTCGTCGCGAGCGGCCGCCACGTTGTCACGGTCATCGGCGACAACGTGCCGCTTCCCTGGACGCTCGTGAATGAGGGCCGCCTCGAAGTCGACGTCTCGACCCGCGGCAAGAGCGAGGTCAGCCTCGCCGCCCAGCGCCTGCGCTGAGCGCGGCGCGCGCAGCAGCCTCCTTGCTAAAGCACACGAGAATAATGCGCTAAGCTACTGCTTTTTTGACTTATTATAGCGCTGTTCTCAGCGGCCCCTCGGCGGCCGCCGACGCGCGTCCGGGCGAATTCCGATGGCACCGCCGCGCTGCAAAAAGTTGCAAGCTCGTATAATCGCCGCCCCACCGGTGCACCGGCGCGACGAGAACCTGAATGGCCACCCAGCCTGTGATGCCGGCTGCACCCCACCGCCCGGCCGCTCTGGAGGCCTGGGTCAACGAAGTCCGGGCGCTCACGAGCCCCGCCCGTGTCCACTGGTGCACCGGCAGCGAGGAGGAAGCAGCGGCGCTGACGCGCGAGCTCGCCGCCCGGGGGGAACTCCTGCCGCTCAACCCGGCGACGTTCCCAGGTAGCTACCTCTACCGCTCCTCCCCGAACGACGTGGCCCGCGTCGAGCACGTGACCTTCGTCTGCACGAGGAGCGAGCGCGACGCCGGCCCCAACAACCACTGGATGGCACCGGAGCTCGCGCGGCGGAAGATGGACGACCTCTTCCGCGGCGCGATGCGCGGCCGCACGCTCTACGTCGTGCCCTACTGCATGGGCCCGATCGATTCGCCCTACGCGCGCTGCGGTGTGGAAATCACCGACAGCGCCTACGTCGTCCTCAACATGCGCATCATGACGCGCATGGGCGATGCGGCGCTCGCGCGCATCGCCCGCGACGGGGGCTTCGTGCGCGGACTGCACTCGACCGGCGAGCTCGACCCCGAGCGGCGCTTCATCATGCATTTCCCGGAGGAGCTCGCGATCATGAGCTTCGGCTCGGGCTACGGCGGCAACGCGCTGCTTGGCAAGAAGTGCCACGCGCTTCGGATCGCGAGCTGGCAGGCGCGCCAGGAAGGCTGGCTCGCCGAGCACATGCTGCTGGTCGCCCTCGATAGCCCCACGGGCGAGACGCATTACGTCGCCGCAGCCTTTCCCTCGGCGTGCGGCAAGACGAACCTCGCCATGCTGATCCCGCCCGCGGCGCTCCCCGGCTGGAAGGTGCGCACGATCGGCGATGACATCGCCTGGCTGCATCCGGGACCCGATGGCCGCCTCTACGCGATCAACCCCGAATCCGGCTACTTCGGCGTGGCTCCCGGCACGAGCCCGACGAGCAACAAGAACGCCTACGACATGATCCGGCACGACACGATCTTCACGAACGTCGCGCTCAACGCGAGGAACGAGCCCTGGTGGGACGGCGCGACCGGCGGCCCGCCCGTGACCGACTGGCAGGGCCGCCCCTTCGATCCCGCCAACGGGCCGGCGGCGCACCCTAACGCCCGCTTCACGGTGTCGGCGCGGCAGAACCCGAGCTACGCGCGCGAGGCGGATGCCCCAGCAGGCGTACCGATCTCGGCCATCATTTTTGGCGGTCGGCGCCGTTCGCTCGCCCCGCTCGTCTACGAGGCGCGCGACTGGAGCCACGGCGTGCTGGTCGGCGCCGGCGTCGCCTCGGAAACGACCGCCGCCGCGACCGGCAAGGTCGGCGTCTTGCGGCGCGACCCGATGGCGATGAAGCCCTTCGCCGGCTACAACTTCGGCGACTACTGGCACCACTGGCTCACTGTCGGTGCGCGCCTGACCCGGCCGCCGCGGATATTCCACGTCAACTGGTTCCGCCAGGATGCCGGTGGCCACTTCCTCTGGCCGGGGTTCGGCGAGAACCTGCGCGTGCTCGAGTGGGTGCTCGGCCGGGTCGATGGCACGCTCGGCGCGCGCGACACGCCGATCGGCTTCATGCCGGCGGCAGAGGACCTTGACCTCAGCGGGCTCACCCTCGACCCGAAGGCGCTCGCCGAGCTCCTCTCGGTCGACCCGGCCGCGTGGCGCGAGGAGTACACGAGCCTCGCGCGCGACTTCGAGCAGTACGGCGACCGGCTGCCCGAGGGACTGAAGGCCGAACTCGAGGCGGTACTCGCGCGGCTCGCCTGAGCGCGCGCCGCGGGCGGGCTATTCCTCGGCGACGAACTTGATCGTCTGCGAGGAATCCCGCTCCGGCGCCTTGCCGAGGCCGATGAAGCCCTCGCCGGTGATCGGCATCGCATCCCGCCTGATGAACTGCTCATCGCCGCTCGCCGAGTGCACGAACGTGCCGTTGGTGCTCTGGTCGATCAGCATGAAGCGCTGCTTGTTCGCCTCGATCCTGGCGTGCAGGCGCGAGATAAGGTTGCCCTTGATGATGATGTCGTTGTCATCGGCGCGGCCGATGGTGACTAGATTACGGCTGTCGTCGAGCACGATCTCATCGCCCTGGAACCTAAGCCTGAGGCGCCGTGGCCTCACCTGCTCGCGGTTCGCGAGCGCGATCGCCGGCAGCATGCTGGTCACGTCCTCGGTCTGCCACAGCACCTCGTAGAGCGCGACCTCGTGGCTGCGGCCCTTCAGGGTCGCGACGTCGATCTGCCGGACCGCCGCGCGCCAGTCCGGGGAAAGCTTCTCGACCATGGTGATGGTCGTCATGACCTGCCCCGCCTTCGCCTGGCTCGTCATGCGATTCGCGGTGTGGACCGCGGCCCCGAACACGTCGCGGTTCTCGAGGACCACCGGGCCGAAGTGGCAGCCGATCCTAATCGCCACGTGCGCGAGGTCGTTCTGCAGGCCCGCGTGCTGGGAGATCGCCCGCTGCATCTGGTTGGCGGCGTTCACCGCCTGGTCGGCGGTCGGGAACGTCGACATGACCTCATCGCCCATCGTCTTGATGACGGTGCCGCCGTGCTGCTCGGTCGCGCCCTTCATCGCCTCGATGCAGATGCCGACCATCTCCCTGGCCTTGGCGTCGCCGAGCTTTTCGTAGAGCATCGTGCTGCCGACGACGTCGGCGAAGAGGATTGCGAGCTCAATGTCCTTATTCATGCCAGCGGGATTATATACGACTTGTCATAACGACCCGAGTCGCGAAATCAGCGGGTAGGGCCGTGTAGGACACGTTTCAGGCGCCCGCCGGCTCCGCGCCGAGACCGTCGGCCGCGCGGCACGCCTGCTCGACGACGCTGAAGTCCGCCCCGTCGCGACGGCCAAGCTCGCTCAGCGTCCGCCGCCATGCCCGGGCACCCGGCCGGCCGGCGTAGAGCCCGAGCATGTGGCGCGTGATCGAATGGAGCCGGGTGCCGCGCGCAAGCTCCCGCTCGAAATACGGCCGCATGCGCTCCACCACGAGCCGCGGTTCCGGGATCGGCCCGTCCGCGGGCCAGGCGCGCCGGTCCAGCGCCGCGAACGCGTACGGGTTGTGGTACGCCTCGCGCCCCACCATGACCCCGTCGACGCGCGCCCAGTGGGGCTCGGCTCCCGCGAGCGCGCGGATGCCACCGTTGATGACTATCGTCAGCGCCGGCCGGGCTTCCTTCAGCCGCCACACGGTCGGGTAGTGGAGCGGCGGGATCTCGCGGTTCTGGCGCGGGCTCAGGCCCGCGAGGATGGCCTTGCGGGCATGTACGATAAATGTGCCGCAGCCTGCCGCCGCCACCGTGTCGACGAACTCCTCCAGGAACTCGTAGCTGTCCAGATCGTCGATGCCGATGCGGCACTTCACGGTGACGGGAATCGCGACCGCGGAGCGCATCGCGGCGACGCACTCGGCCACGAGCGCGGGACGCGCCATGAGGCAGGCGCCGAAGCTCGCGTTCTGCACCCGGTCGCTCGGGCAACCGACATTGAGGTTCACCTCGTCGTAGCCCCACTCCTCGCCGATGCGCGCGGACTGCGCAAGCTGCGCAGGGTCGCTGCCGCCCAGCTGCAGCGCGACCGGGTGCTCGCTGGCGTCGAAGTCGAGGAGCCGGGGCCGGTCGCCCTTCAGGATCGCCTGCGCGACGATCATCTCGGTGTAGAGGAGCGCGCGGGGCGCCAGCAGGCGCAGGAAGTGCCGGAAGTGACGGTCGGACCAGTCCATCATCGGCGCGACGCAGAGGCGGTGGCGCGCCGGAGATTCGGGGCCGTCCGCGGTCGGCGAAGCGTCTACCGTTGGGGTCCCGCCGGGCACGCGGACTAGTAGCTCGCCCGTGCGCCCGACGCGCGTACCGCACCCGCGAAGGCATCGATGCGATCGGAGGTCGTGACCCGCTGCAGATCGCGAGGCCAGCGCAGGTCGTCGAAGTCCCGGCCCCGATGCATCGTGCAGCGGTTGTCCCACAGGAGGAGATCACCGACCCGCCAGCGGTGTGCATAGACGAACTGCGGCTGGGTGGCGTGCGCGAGCAGCGCATCGAGCAGCGCACTCGCCTCTTCCGCCTGCACGCCTTCGATCCGCCCGACGTGCGAGGCGATGTAGAGCGTCGCGCGGCTCGACTCCGGGATCGTGCGCACGAGCGGGCGCAGCACCGGCGTGAACGCCGCGCGCTCGGCGTCGGTGAACTCCGCCATGCCGAGCCGGCGCCGGGAGTTCAGGATCGAGTGCTCCGCCACCAGCGAGCCGATGCGCCGCTTCGTTTCGGGCGCGAGCGCATCGTAGGCCGCGCGCAGGTCCGCGAATTCCGTATTGCCGCCGACCGGGGCGATCGAACGCGCGTAGAGGAGCGAGGCGTAGCCGCTCGGCTGCTTGAACGAGCTGTCGGTGTGCCACAGCCGGTTGGCGAGCATCTGAAACGAGCGCATGCGATCGCCCGCATTCCAGAGCTTGCCGGTGGTGTCGATGTTGGCGATATCGGCGATTCCCGCCAGGACGCGCGTGTTCTCCCGCTTGAGCGCCGCATCCACCGTCGGCTCGATCGGCCCGAAATTCCACGCGAACGCGAGGTGCTGCACGGCGCTCAAATCCTGCGCCGGGAATACCAGCACCGCGTAGGTCGCGAACGCCGCACGGATTGCCGCCAGGTCCCCGGCCGCGAGCTCGTTGCGCAGGTCGACGTCGCCCACCTCGGCGACGAAACTAGATGTGACAGCATGCAGGCTGAGCGTCATGGTCGGTCCGAATCCATTTGGCCGGGTCAACGCCAGATCGGCCTCAGGCGAGCGTAAACGAACGGCCCTTCCGCCGCCAACGCCGCGCCCGCGCTAGCTCCGACGTCGGTCCGGCGGCAGCGCGTTTGCGCGCGGCCAGCAAAGCCTGAGGACGCACAGGCTGCAGAGAACCACGATCGGCACGATGCCCGCGAACACCGCCGCCGTGCTCCGGCCGCTCTCGATGAGCGCCGCCGCGAACAGGGGCCCGACGATCGAGCCCACGCGGCCAGCGCCAATCGCCGCGCCGATGCCAAGCCCCCGGGCCTGGCTGGGATAGCTTGCTTGCGCCGCGCCATAGAGCGCGACCTGCGAGGCGAGCACCGCCCCGCCCAAGAGCGCCGCGAGGCCCTGCAGGACCCGTACCGGGGGCTCACCGAGGGCGAGCCCGTGGAGGAGCAGCGGCAGTACGAGGCAGCACGTCGCAAGTGCCGCCCGCCGACCGCGCGAATCGAGCAGTACGCCCATCAGCAGCGCCGTCAACGCGCCGCCCACGTTGAATGCCATCAGCGCCGCGAGCGCCTCACCGCGCGACAGCCCTCGCCCGGTCAGCAGGAGCGGCAGCCAGTTGAGCAGGAGGTGGAGTGTCAGCACGATCAGGAAGAAGCCGATCCAGAGCACGAGCGTGCGCGAGCGCCGCGCCGGCGCCAGGAGTTCGGCGAGGAATCCGCCGAACGCCGCCTGCGACCGCGACGCGGCCGTCCTCGGCATCGCGACCGCCATCGCGCCCGCAACGAGGAGCGGCACGAGGCCGCCGAGGACGAACACGAACCGCCAGTGCGCGGGCCCGAGCGCCAGCATCACGAGGCTCGAGATCACCGAGCCCACGGGGAAGCCGATGTAGCTGACGGCGATGCGCGTGTTGCGCGTCGCCCCTGCGCTCGACTCGGCTGCAAGCGCGATGACATTTGGCATCGCGCCGCCGAGGCCAACGCCGGTCAGCAGGCGAAGCACGGCGAGCGCCGCCATGCTGCCGCCGGCGGCGGTCAGCAGCGAGAAGACGCCAAAGCAGGCGAGCGATCCGACTAACACGACCTTGCGCCCCAAGCGGTCGGCGAGGCGCCCGCCGAGGATCGCGCCGATGAGGAGCCCGACATTGCTGGCGCTGAAGAGGATCCCGAGCCAGGCCGCCGTCGGCGCGAACTCCTGCTTCAGGCCGACCGAGGCGACGCCCGGCGTCTGCACATCGAAGCCCTCGCAGAGCGCGGCGAGCAGGCAGAAGAGAATCACGAGCGCGGAGCTAGCCGGCCGCGGCGCCTCAGCCACGAGCCGGCTCCGCGCTGAGGCGCCCGTCAGTCAAGGCCGGCCGCCGTCTCCTTCACGAGCCAGTCGACGACCGCGACGAGCGCCTCGCGCTCGCTCGCGCCGCGCGCCTTGGCTTCCTCGTAGGCGCGCACCTGGCGGTGCGCGCTGGTGCCGCGCTTCAGGATCGTGCGGGCGTGCTCGATCTCCTTGACGCAGTCGAGCGCGACCGCGTCCTCGTGCAGCATCGCGATCATCTCCTCGATGAGCTCGGCGAAGGGCACGAGATCGCCGCGGGCGAGGTCGAGCAGGCCCTCGTCGGTCCCGTAGCGCATTGCGCGCCAGCGATTCTCGGTGAGCAACAGGTGCGCGTAGGAGCGCCAGTGCTGGTTGCGGCGACTCAGGCGATAGAGCATCCGCAGCGTCGTCTGCACGAACGCCGCGAGGCAGGCGGAGTCCTCCACGCTCGTCGCGCAGTCCATGATCCTCGTTTCCAGCGTCGGATAGCGGAAGCTCGGCCGAAGGTCCCACCAGATCTTGGTCGTGTCCTGGATGAGCCCCGTGCGGATCAGGAGGTCGATGTGGCGCTGGTACTCCGCCCAGCTCGCGAACCGCTCGGGGAGACCCGTGCGCGGCAGCGCGCTGAAGATCGTCAGGCGGAAGGACTTGAAGCCCGTCTGCTCGCCTTCCCAGAACGGCGAGGAGGTGGACAGCGCGAGGAAGTGCGGCAGGAAGTACGACAGCTGGTTCATCAGGTCGATGCGCTGCTCGTTGTCGGCAAGGCCGACGTGCACGTGCATGCCGCAGATCAGCATGCGCCTCGCCGCCGCCTGCATCTCCTGGGCGAGCGCGACGTAGCGGTCCTTGTCGGTGTGCTTTTGCTGGATCGTGCGGGCGAACGGGTGCGTCGAGGCCGCAATCGGCGCAAGCCCGTGGCGGCGCGCGACCTCGACGACGCTGCGCCGCAGGTGCTTCAAGTCTGCCTTCGCCTCCGGAATGGTCCTGGCGACCTTGGTGCCGATCTCGATCTGCGCGCGCAGGAACTCCGGGCTCACCTGCCCGCCGCAGAGCTGCTCGCATTCCTCCACGAGGCCGTGCGGCGGATCGTTGGCGAGATCGCGGGTCTTCAAATCGACGAGGAGGTACTCCTCCTCGATGCCGACCGTGAACGGCGGATCCTTCGACATCTCAGCCCTCCGTCACCCGCGTCTCGCGGGGATCCCGGACCTGGTACAGCGAGTCATTGGCGAGGATAGCGCCGAGCGCGCGGCCGAGGATATCGGCCCAGCGCGCGACCCCGGCGGGCGTCGTGAGTTCGTCCTGGCGTACCTCGATGCACACGTGCGGTAGCCCCGTCCGCTCGGCGTGCCGATCGACGGTGTAGTCGGCCGGGTGGCGCCCCGAATAAGGCTCGTTGTCCCCGACATTGAGCCCGGGCTCGGCGCGCAGGCTCCTGAGGAGCTCGAGCGGCATCCGCCCGTCCTTGTCCCACAGGACTCCGACGTGCCAGGGCCTCGCGACGCCGCCCATGGTGGGTGTGAAGCTGTGGACGGCGATCAGCGCCGGGACCTCGCCCCGGCGGGTGAACTCAGCCAGGCGCCCCTCGATCGCCTCGTGGTAGGGCTCGTAGCAGGCTTGGGCCCGGGCGCGGGTTGCGGCGGGCGTGAGACCCAGGTTCCCGGGCACGGTATCGCCGTCGGCGAGCGTGACGAAGCACGAGGGGTCGAGGAGCCTGCGGTTGCAATCGATGACGAGGCGCGAGTAGCCCGCGAGTACCGCCGTGGCATCCAGCCGGTCGGCCAGCGCCCGGGCGAGGTCGCCGGCGCCGATATCCCAGGCGATATGGCGCTCGAGCGCCTCGGACCTGAGGCCGAGCGCGCCGAGCGCCCGGGGGATCTGCCGGCTCGCGTGGTCGCAAGTGATGAGCGCCCGGGCCGCGCCCGCCGGGCGGTACACCTGAAACGGCGGCGGATCTCCTTCGAGGAGCAGCACGGCGGTGGGTTCCGCGTCGCTCGCGCGGGCGGGCGGCGGGACGCTCTTGGGCTCGGACACCGGGACCTTTAACTGTCGGCGCGGCCCCTCGGGGCCGGGTCGTCGGATTGTAGACGACAGCCTCGGCCGGCGTCAGCGCAGCAGGCCCTTGCGCGGCGCCGGCGGCAGGAGCGCGATCGGCTGGGGCTGGGCGATGTAGAAGCCCTGCGCGTAGTCGACGCCGATCTTGGCAAGCGTGTCGAGGACGTCCTTCGATTCGACCCGCTCGGCGATGGTGCGGATGCCCATCGCGTTCGCGACCTGGCAGATCGCCTCGACCATGCTCCGATCGACCGGGTCGCGCACGACCTGCTCGACGAACTGGCCGTCGATCTTCAGGAATTCGACGGGCAGCGTCTTCAGGTACGAGAACGAGGAGAGCCCAGAGCCGAAGTCATCGAGCGCGAAGCGCACGCCCCGGTCCTTGAGCTCGCCCATGAAGTAGACGACGCTCGAGAGGCTCGAGATCGCGGCGGTTTCGGTGATCTCAAAGCACAGCGACCCCGGCCTCAGCTCCGCGGTGGCGAGTTCGCCGAGCAGGAACTCGAGGAAGCCCTCGTCGGAAAGCGTGGTGCCGGAGAGATTGATCGCGAAGTTGGCGTGCTCGCCGATCCTGCCGCGCCCGAGAATCGTGCCGAGCACCTGCTTCACGACCCAGCGGTCGATCATCGGCATCACGTTGTAGCGCTCGGCCGCCGGGATGAACTCGACCGGCTGCACGAGGCCGCCCTGCTCATCGCGCATCCTGAGCATGAGTTCGTAGTGCGCCTCGCGGTCCGGGTTCTTGCCGATGGCGCGGATCGGCTGGAAGAAGAGCTCGAGCCGGCCGTCGTCGCAGGCGCGTTGCAGGCGCGACACCCACTGCATTTCCTTGTGGCGGGTCGGCACGTTGTCCGACTGGTAGACGTGCAGGCGGTTGCGCCCGCCATCCTTGGCGGCGTAGCAGGCGACGTCGACCGCGCTCATGACGGCGGCGACGGTCTCGGTGTTCCGGTCGATCGTGACGAGTCCGATCGAGGCGCCGATCTTGAGGGGCTCCCCCGCCCACTCGAACCGGAAGTCGCTGATGCCCTGCCGCAGGCCCTCGGCGATCTTCATCGCCTGCTCGAGCCCGCAGTCCTGCAGGAGGATCCCGAACTCATCGCCGCCCAAGCGCGCGAGCGTGTCGCTCGTGCGAACGCGCGCCTGCAGGAGGCTCGTCACCTGCTTCAGCAGCCGGTCGCCCGCCGGGTGGCCGCAGGTGTCGTTGACGACCTTGAACTGGTCGAGGTCGACGTAGACGAGCGTGTGCTGCATCGGCGCCTCGCCCCGCGTCTCGGCGAGCGCGGCGTGCAGGCGGTGCTCGAACTCGCGCCGGTTGATGAGGCCGGTGAGCGCATCGTGCGTCGCCTGGTAGGAGAGCGCGCGCCTGAGCCTTCGTTCCCGGCTGACGTCGCGAAAGACGACGACGGTGCCGAGGAGCTGCCCGCCGCGGTCGCGGATCGGTGCCGCCGAGTTCTGGATCGCGACCTCGCGGCCGGAGCGGTCGATGAGCGCGCCCTGGTCGCTGCCGACGATGACGCGCCCCTCGCGCATGCAGCGGGCGACCAGGCTCTCGCTCGGCTGGCGGCTGACTTCGTTGATGACCCGGAGCACCTCATCGAGCGTCTTGCCGCGCGCCTCGGCGAGCCGCCAGGAGGTGAGCTGCTCGGCGACGGGGTTCAGGTAATCGATGATGCCGGCGGCATCGGTCGTGATGACCGCATCGCCGATCGACTGCAGCGTCACCTGCGCCCGCTCCTTCTCGGCGTGCACGGCGAGCTCCGCGCGGCGCCGCGCGGTCATGTCGGAGAGCGTCCCCTCGGTGCCCGTGACGTTGCCGGCGACATCGCGCACGAGGCGCGCGTTCTCGACGACGGTGATGATCCGGCCGTCCGGGCGCCTGAGCTCGTACTCGGCGTTCCTGACCTCCCCGTCGCGCAAGAGGCGCGCGCGAATCTCCGCGTGCACGGCCGGGTCGACGAACAGGTGTTCCGTGCTCGGCAGCGCCGTCAGCTCCTGCGCGGTCGCAAAGCCGAGCATGCGCACGAGCGCAGGATTCGCGGCGCTCAAGGTGCCGTCGGGCGAGCGCTGGTAGACGCCCTCGACGACGTGCTCAAAGAGTCCGCGGAAGCGGCCCTCGCTCGCCCTGAGCGCATCCTCGGCCCGGCGCCGCTCGATGGCGATGCCGGCGAGCTGCGTCATACGCGCGGTGAGTTCCGCATCGCGCCCGGCGGGCGTGCACGGCGAGCTTAAGTAGACCGCGAGCGTGCCGATGATCTTGCCGTCGGAAGCATGGATCGGATTTGACCAGCAGGCGCGAAGCCCTGAGCGCAGCGCGGCGTCCCGCCGGTACTCCCAGAACGGGTCGGTCGCGATGTCGGCGACGATGACGGGACGGGCGAGGTAGACGGCCGCCGCGCAGGAGCCGAACCGAAGGCCTACCGGCACCTCGTTCATCGCCGCGCAGTACTCGCGCGGCAGCTTCGGCGCAATCACGTGACGGAGGATGCCGTCCGCGTCGAGGAGCCTGACCGCGCAGCGATCGCCGGCGTGCATCTTCTCGACGACGTCGGAGATCGCCTCGAGCGCGGACTCGAGCGAGGCGTTGGAGGCCAGGCGCTCGAGCACCCGCCGCTCGCCGGTCGCATAGACCTCGGCACGCTTTCGTTCGGTGATGTCGGTGATCGAGCCGCGCACGAGGCGCCGGCCCGCACTTGGCAGCCCCACCAGGCGCACCTCGCACGGCAGCTCCTTGCGGTTGGAATCGAGGTGCACCCACTCGAACACCGGCGTGTCACCGGCGAGCGCGCGATCGATGTAGCCGCGCACGACGCCGAAGGACGGAGTGCCGTCCGGCTGGTGTGAGGGACTGATCTGCTCCGCCCCGGCGGAGAGGAGCTGCAGCCGGTTCATCTTGAAGAACTTGAGCGCGTGGTCGTTGCAGTCGACGAACTTGCCGCGATCGACGTCGAGCACGACAATCGCCTCGGGCGCGTTCTCGACGAGGAGCCGGTAGCGCGCCTCGCTCTCGCGGGTGGCGGACTCGGCGAGCTTCCTCTCCGTCGCATCCCGCATGCAGACGATGTAGACGACTTTCCGCTGCACGCGCGCCTTGCTGACGGCGAGTTCCGCGGCGAAGGTTTCGCCCGTCTTGCCGCGGCCGAGCGCTTCGTGCGCGGCGAGGTCGACGTGCGTGTCATCACTCCTGAGCGCCAGCTGCTCGAGCCGGTCGGCGAGCTTGGCCCCGCCCGCGACCAGGTCCGGCAGCAGGAACGTGAGCGGCCGGCCGAGCACCTCGATCTGCGAGTAGCCGAACACGCGCTCGCCGGTCGGGTTGAAGGACTCGATGTAGCCGGAGTCATCGACGGTGAGGATGATGTCCTTGACGTGGTCGAGGATCGCCTGCAGCTGGCTCGCGGTCTGCTCCCGGAGCTCCCGCGTCAGCTCCTGCGCCTCGTCCGACATCAGCTGCATCGAGCGGACAATGCCGCGGCGCTCGAGGTCCACGCGGTCGTAGTAGGTCGAGGCGATCTTCATCAGCGCCTCGAGGCTGAGCTCCCCGCCGACCGTCGCCTCCCGGAGCTGCCGCCCGAGCGTCCGGTTCAGTCCCGGAAAGCGGCCGGAGTAGCCGCTCGGCAGTGTCTGGGTGTGCGAGACGGCCGTGTCACCGCCGATGTCGCCCACGGGCGCCGGCGAGCCTGAGGCCGGCCGGGGCAAGGGAACGACGCGGGATGAGCTTCCGGGGGAAGACATAAGGCCAGGCGACCCTGCCAGCCGATGCGACAGAAGATGCCTGAATACTAGGGGTTACCCGTAGACCCGGGTGTGAACGGGATCCCGGTTTGGCTGCCGGTCGCAGGGCGGCGACAGGCCCGGAAAAGCCACCCGTCACGGATCCCGGCGGGGTCCCTCGACGGGGCTCGCGGCACCTCCCTTAAGGCGCCGCGGGAGCCCTGGCAGCCTAGCTGCCGAGCTCGGAGCGTTCCGAGCGGCGGCGGTCGGTTTCCTTGAGGAAACGCTTGCGCAGGCGGATGTTCTGCGGCGTCACCTCGACGAGTTCGTCGTCGTCGATGAACTCCATCGCCTGCTCGAGCGTGAAGCGCATCGGTGGCGAGAGGATCACGTTCTCGTCCTTGCCGGCGGCGCGGACGTTGGTGAGCTGCTTGCCCTTCAGAGGGTTCACGACGAGGTCGTTGTCGCGGCTGTGGATGCCGATCACCTGTCCCTCGTAGACCTTGTCGCCGTGCCCGATGAAGAGCCGGCCGCGTTCCTGCAGCTTGAAGAGCGAGTACGCGAGCGCCTCGCCCTCGCCGTTGCACACGAGCACGCCGAGCTGGCGCTGCGCGAGGTTCTTGTCCATCACGGGACCGTAGTGGTCGAAGACGTGGTACATGAGCCCGGTGCCCGAGGTCAGCGTGCGAAAGTCGGTCTGGAAGCCGATGAGGCCGCGCGAGGGCATCATGTACTCGAGCCGGACGCGTCCGCGGCCGTCGTTGACCATGTTGGCGAGCTGCCCGCCGCGCTCGCCGAGCGCCTTCATGACGCCACCCTGCGAGCGCTCCTCGACGTCGACCGTCACCTGTTCCCATGGCTCCTGGCGCACGCCATCGACGACGCGCACGACGACCTGGGGACGGGAGACCGCGAGCTCGTAGCCTTCGCGGCGCATGTTCTCGATGAGCACGCCAAGGTGCAGTTCACCGCGGCCGTACACCTTGAACTTGTCCGGGTCGTCCATGTCCTCGACCCGAAGCGCCACGTTGTGCAGGATCTCGCGCTGCAGGCGCTCCCTGAGCTGGCGGCTCGTGACGAACTTGCCTTCCTTGCCGAAGAAGGGCGAGGTGTTCGTCTCGAAGGTCATGCTGATCGTCGGCTCATCGACCACGAGCGTCGGCAGCGGCTCGGGGTGCTCCGGATCGCAGATGGTGTCGGAGATCTTCGGCGCCTCGATGCCGGCGAAGGCGATGATGTCGCCCGCGCTCGCCTCCTCCACCTCGATGCGGTTGAGGCCGTGAAAGCCGAGCACCTGGCCGATGCGCTCACCGCGCGCGACGCCGTCGCGGTCGATGATCGATACCGGCATGTTGCGGCGGATCGTGCCGCGGGTGATGCGGCCGATGCCGATCGTGCCCACGTACGGGGAGTAGTCGAGCTGGCTGACCTGCAGCTGCAGCGGCCCGTCGCGATCGACCTTGGGCGGCGGGCAGTGCGTGACGATCGCCTGGAACAGCACTTCCATGTCGCCGCCGCGATGCTCGGGCTCGAGCGAGGAGAAGCCCCTGAGCGCCGAGGTGTAGACGACCGGGAAGTCGAGCTGCTCGTGCGTCGCGCCGAGCCGGTCAAAGAGGTCGAAGGTCTGGTCCAGCACCCAGCCCGGGCGAGCCTCGTCGCGGTCGATCTTGTTGATGACGACGATCGGGCGGTGGCCGTGGCGGAACGCCTTCTGCGTGACGAAGCGGGTCTGCGGCATCGGGCCATCGACCGCGTCGACGAGCAGGAGCACCGAGTCGACCATCGACAGCACGCGCTCGACCTCGCCGCCGAAGTCGGCGTGGCCCGGCGTATCGACGATGTTGATGCGGTACTCGCCCCACTTGATGGCGGTGTTCTTGGCGAGGATCGTGATCCCGCGCTCGCGCTCCAGATCGTTGGAGTCCATGACGCGGTCGGGCACGATGGTGCGCGCGTCGAAGGTATGCGACTGCTTCAGCAGCTGGTCGACCAGCGTCGTCTTGCCGTGGTCGACGTGCGCGATGATCGCGATATTGCGGAGATTTGAAATCACGGGAGCCCTGTGCGGAGTCCGAAGGCGTCGGACCCTCTGGGAAGCCGCCTAGTTTAGCTGATTTCCTCTCAGCCGACGAGGCGTGGGGCTCAAGCCTTCGGCTTCGCCCCGCCGGCGGCGCCAACGACGACCGGGAAGGCGAAGTCGCGGGATTCGGTGCCCGTCGGGAGCTCCAGCGTCACCGTGATGCCGATCACCCGGGTTCCGGGTGCGGCGGCGAGCGCCTTCACCGCGAGGCGCTCGAGCGTGCCCGCCTGCACCTTCTCGATCGACACCGCGCCCTCGGGCGTCACGATCGTGAGGCCCTCACCGCCCCGGACGTCGATATGGAGCACGGGCGTGGGAGCGGCCGGGAGCACCGCCACGTTCACTTCGAAGGGCTGCCCGGCGATGGGTACCGTCGCAAGGTCGAACCGCACCTCGACCGGCGCCGTACTCGCGCCGACCGGCACGCCGGCCGCCATCTTGCGGTTGGCATCGGCGACCGCCGCATCGGCAGCCGACTCGCCACCCGCGGCGACCTTGCGCGCGGTACTGCCCGGGCGCGCGGCAGCGGCCGCGGGATCCCCCTGACGGTGGCACGCACCCAGCGCGAGCAATCCGCCGAGCGCGGCGATGGCGAGCGCGCGGCGCCCGGTGCTGTCCTTGTTCATCTGCATTCCCTGACCTGCCGCTCAGCCGTCAGCAGCGCGCACTATACCCGCAGTGGCGGCTGCTCCAGCGCCTCCAGCTGCTCCTGCAGCTGGCCGACGTGCTCGTCCCAGTAGCGCGGCGTGCCGAACCACGGAAAGGCGCGCGGGAAGGCCGGATCGTGCCAGCGGCGGGCGAGCCAGGCCGCGTAGTGCATCATCCTGAGCGCCCTGAGCGGCTCGATGATCCCAAGCTCGACCCGGTCGAATTCGGCGAACTGCTCGTAGCCCTCGAGCACGTCGCGTAGCTGCGCACGCATCTCCTCGCGGTTGCCCGCGAGCAGCATCCACAGGTCCTGCACCGCAGGTCCGCTCATGCAGTCGTCGAGGTCGACGAAATGGGGCCCGGAGTCCGTCCAGAGGATGTTGCCGCGGTGGCAATCGCCGTGGATCCGGATCCTCCTGAGGGGCGCCGCGGCCGCGAACGCCGCCTCGATCCGCGTGATCAGCTCCTCGGCGAGCGCCCGGTACCGGTCGACCTGGTACTCCGGCAGCCACTCGCCCCCGAGCACGGTCTCGGCGGAGCGGACCGCGAGCGCCTCGGTATCCAGGATCGGCCGGTGCTCGAAGCGCTTGGAGCCGCCGATCTTGTGCATCCGGCCGAGGAACCGGCCCATCCACATGCGATCGTCGTGGGTATCGAGGTCCGGCCACCGCCCGCCCCGGCGCGGGTAGACCGCGAACGGGTAGCCGGCGTGGGTCAGCAGGCTTTCGCCGCCGATGAGGAGCGGCGCGATGACCGGTATCTCGGCGGCGGCGAGCTCGAGCGCGAAGGCGTGCTCCTCGAGGATCGCGTCCCGGGTCCAGCGGCCCGGCCGGTAGAACTTGACGACCACCGGGGTCCCCTCCTCGATCCCCACCTGGTAGACCCGGTTCTCGTAGCTATTGAGCGCGAGCACCCGCTGGTCGGACCGAAACCCCGCCTGTTCCACGGCCGCGATGACCGTGTCGGGCGTCAGTCGCGAGTAAGGGGTTTCGTCGGTTTCGCTCGCAAGCATCTGTTCCATCAGCCGATTATGCAGGACTTGGGGGGCCACGACGTCGCTAAACTGCGGCCCCCGTCGCACGACCCCGTAGCGCCCGGTTGGTATGCTGGCGGGTGCATCGGGTAACGGGGCTGGGTACATGAGCGGAAACGGAATTCTCGTCACCGGCGGCGCCGGTTACATCGGCAGCCACGTGGCCCGGCAGCTCGGCGAGGCGGGCGAAAGGGTCGTCACGCTCGATAACCTGTCGCGGGGCTTTCGGCACGCGATCACCTGCGGCGAGCTCGTCATCGGCGACACCGGCGATCGGGCGCTCGTCCGGGAGACGCTCCGCCAGCACTCAATCGGCACCGTCATGCATTTCGCCGCGTTCACGATCGTGCCGGAGTCGGTGGCCCAGCCGCTCAAGTACTACGAGAACAACACCGCCAATACCCGCACGCTCCTCGAGTGCTGCCTCGAGGCGGGCGTCGAGCAGTTCGTGTTTTCATCGACCGCGGCGGTCTACGGGACCCCGGCGAGCGGCGTGGCGGACGAGGATTCGCCGACCCAGCCCATCAACCCGTACGGCACCTCGAAGCTCATGAGCGAGTGGATGCTGCGGGACGTCTCGGCGGTCACCCAGCTTCGCCACGTCGCGCTTCGCTACTTCAACGTCGCCGGCTCCGACCCGGGCGGGCGGATCGGCCAGTGCACGCCGCAAGCGACGCTCTTGACGAAGGTCGCGGTCGAGCATGCAATCGGCAAGCGCTCGCACGTGTCGATCTACGGCACCGACTACGAGACGCCCGATGGCACCGGCATCCGCGACTACATCCACGTCGAGGATCTCGCCTCCGCGCACCTGGCGGCGCTTGCCTACCTGCGTGCAGGCGGCGGCTCGACGATCCTCAATTGCGGCTACGGCCATGGCTTTAGCGTCCGCGACGTGCTCGCGGCCGTCGCGCGCGCGGCCGGTCGGCCGCTCGAGGTACGCGAGGAGCCGCGTCGTGCCGGCGACCCGGCCAAGCTGATCGCGCGCGCCGAACGGATTCGCAGCACACTCGGCTGGAGCCCTCGTTACGACAACCTCGACCAGATCGTGGGCGATGCCCTGCGCTGGGAGCGCAAGCTCCTCGCACAGCCGGCCGCGTAGCCCAACTACCGCCGTCGCCGGGTCCCGACGCCTCGGTGCGCGACGCGGCCGCGGGCGTGTTGGCGTGCAGAACCGCCCTAAACCGGCAGATGACGCTGATATCATTCGCCGAATGCGCATCGCGCGACCTAAATCCCTGAGTGGCCTCCTGTTAATCGGTTTCGCGCTGGTCGCGATTCCGCTCCTCGTCGCGGTCGTCAACACGACGCTCGAGATGAAGAAGCTGACCCAGCGCAGCGAACTCCTCGTCCACCACGGCGTCGACATCACGCACGAGACGCAGGAGCTGCTGAAGCTGATTCCGCTCATGGAGGGCACCGCCGGCCTCTACCAGGCACTCGGCGCGACCAAGGACCTCGACACCTTCGCGCAGCACAAGGTGAGCTTCGATACGAGCCTCGCCAAGCTCGAACACCTGAAGGCCGGCGCCTCGAGCACGCGCATCCTCGGGCTCATCCGCGCCGACGGCGCGCAGCTCGCGCAGGCGCTCAAGGACAATCCACCCGGCTCGCCGGAACTCCTGCACGCGATCGACGTGTTCCGTGCATCGCGCGACTCGGTCGAGGTGCTGAAGCAGCAGACGGGCGCCGACTTGAATTCGCAGCTCGCCGCCGTCCAGCAGATCGCCGCCGAGACCGAGCGCAGGCTCTACTGGCAGGCGGCGGCGCTGATCCCCGGCACCGCGCTCATCGTGCTCGTGTTCGTGTCGCTGCTCGCCCGGCCGATCCGCCAGATCGACCAGGCCATCAGCGAGCTCGGCCGCGGCACGTTCTCACGTCCCATCGTCGTGCAGGGCCCGAGCGACCTGGAGCGCCTCGGCCGCCAGCTCGAGTGGCTGAGGGCGCGCCTCCTCGACCTCGCGCAGGAGAAGAACCGGTTCCTCCGGCACATGTCGCACGAGCTCAAGACCCCGCTCGCCAACATCCGCGAGGGCACGGAGCTCCTCATGGAAGGCGCGGTGGGTCCGCTCGATGCGAACCAGCGCGAGGTCGCGAACATCCTCAGGGAGAACGGCATCAAGCTGCAGCGGATGATCGAGAACCTGCTCTCCTTCAGCGCCTGGCAGGCGAAGGCGGTGGGCCTTGAACTCAGCCAGTTCCCGCTCCGCCAGCTCGTCAAGTCCGTGGTCAGCGCCCAGCAGCTGACCTTGGTCGCGCACCGCGTGAAGCTCGACGTGAAGGTGCAGGACATCGAGATCACGGCGGATCGCGGCAAGCTCCGGCTCATCCTCGACAACCTGATGTCGAATGCGGTCAAGTACACGCCGCGCGAGGGCACGATCTTCATCCACGCGCTCAACTACAAGGATCACCTGATCCTCGATGTCGGCGACACGGGACCTGGCATTCCGCCCGACGACCGCAGCCACATCTTCGAGGCGTTCTACACCGGCCGCATCGAGCCGGCGGGCCCGGTCAAGGGCACCGGCATCGGCCTCTCCGTCGTGCTCGAGTTCGTGCAGGCGCACGGCGGCACGATCGAGCTCGTCGATGGCGTGCATCCGGGCGCGCACTTCAGGATCCGCCTGCCCGCGCGGCCGGCGGACCTTCGACCGGCGTCGACCGAATCGACGGACGCCGCGGCATGAAGTGGCTCGGCAGCCCGGCGCTCGTACTCGCGCTCGCCGGGCTCGCCGGCTGTGGGGCGCTCGGGGACTCCTTCGGGAAGGCGACGCCGGCCCGGGCCGAACCCGTGATCAACCGGCCGGCGGCCGATGCGGAGGCCGCGCGCGAGTACCTGGCAGCGCTCGCGGCACTGCAGTCCTCGACGCCGGCCGCGCAGGCGGAGCTCTTCCAGTCGGCGCGCGCGGCCGCCGAGAGCGCGCCGACGACGATGAACCGGCTCCGCTACGCGCTCATGCTCGGGCTCCCCGCCCACGCGGCCAGCGATCCTGTCGCCGCCCGCAGACAGTTGTCAGAATTACTGGCAAGGCCAGAATCCATGTTGTCGGCCGAGCGTGCGCTCGCGGCGGTCATGCTCGCGAGTGTCGATGACCGACTCGTGCTGCTCGCGGAAACCCGCCGCCTGGAGCAAGATTCCGGACTGCGCGACAAGGACCGGACGACCGGCCTGCAGAAGCGCTTGCAGGCGGAAGTGGATGAGAACGCGCGCCTGAAACGCGCGCTCGAGGATGCCCAGAAGAAACTCGACGCCGTTACGCAGGTCGAACGTTCGATAACCGGCCGGGGGAACCCGCCGAAACCCTAAAGCTCCGAGGCAGACCCCCGATGCAGGCCCTACGCAAAGACTCCCAGAAACGCCGCGCCAAGATCCTCGCCGTCGACGACGATCCGGGGCTGCTCCGGCTGCTGACGATCCGGCTGCGCTCGGAGAACTACGAAGTCGAGGCCGTGCAGAGCGCCGCCGAGGCGCTCGCGGCGATGGCGCGCTTTCGCCCCGACCTCGTGATCACGGACCTTCGGATGGACCAGATGGACGGCATCGGGCTCCTGAAGGAGTTGCAGGCGCGCTGGCCCGGCCTCAAGGTGATCCTGCTGACGGCGCACGGCACGATCCCGGACGCGGTGCGCGCGACCCAAAGCGGCGCGTTCAGCTTCATGACCAAGCCCGTCGAGAAGCAGGAACTCCTCGAGCAGGTGCAGAAGGCGCTCAAGATCTCGGGCTTTCCGACCGTCGATGAGGAGTGGCGCGCGGATGTCATCACCCGCAGCCCGCTCATGGAGGAGAAGCTCGGCCAGGCACACCTCGTGGCCGGTACCGACGCGCGCGTACTGCTGACGGGCGATGCCGGCGTCGGCAAGAAGCTCCTCGGCCGCGCGATCCACCGCGCGAGCACGCGACGCACCGGTCCTTTCCTCGTCATCAGCTGCAGCGAGGTCGCCGAGAGCGAGCTCGAGACCGACCTCTTCGGCTACGACAACGGCGCGGTGCCAGGAGCCGCCCGCGCGCAGCGCGGCCTCCTGCAGGCCGCCGAGGGCGGCACGGTCGTGCTCGAGGAGATCTCGGACCTGCCGGTGTCACTGCAGGCGAAGCTCGTGCGGGCGCTACAGGAGAACCGCGTGCGTCCGGCCGGCACCGACGAGACCCAGCCCGTGAACGCCCGCATCATGGCGACGACGCGCCAGGACCTCACGCAGCTCATGGTGCAGGGCAAGTTCCGCGAGGACCTCTACTACCGCCTCAACACCGTCCATATCGACATCCCGGCGCTGTCGCGGCGGCGCGAGGACATTCCGCTGCTCGTCGCGCACTTCCTCGAACAGATCGCGGTCGAGACCGGGGTCCGCAAGATCTACTCACCCGAGGCGGTCGAGTTCCTGGCGACGGCCGAGTGGCCCGGCAACGTGCGCCAGCTGCAGGCGGTCGTTAGGCAGAACGCGACGATCGCGCAGACGGCGGTCATCAGCGCCGAGATCGCCGAGCAGGCGGTCGGCGCGGCCAGCGGCCTGCCCTCCTTCGATGCCGCGCGCGATGAGTTCACGCGCAACTACCTCGTGCAGATCCTGCAGATCACCGGCGGCAACGTGAGCCAGGCGGCCCGCCTCGCCAAGCGCAACCGCACCGACTTCTACAAGCTGCTGTCCCGCCACCAGCTGACGCCGGATGAGTTCAAGGCGCGCTGACTAGCGGCGCGCGAGGCTGCCGCGCAGCAGCGCAAGGCCCGCGACGATGAGCGGCAGCACCATCAGGAGCTGGTAGACGACCGAGGCCGCCAGCGCGCCCGCCTCGGCGATTCCGAGTGGCCGTAAGGTCACGAGGAAGGCAACCTGCACGGAGCCCGCGTAGCCGGGCGCGTTCGGCAAGAGGAACGCAACGACAATCCCGACGACGACGAGGCAGCCGCTCGCAAAGGCGACGGGAAGTCCGATCACCGCCGCGCAGCCGTACACCGCCACCGCGACGCTGAGCCACTCGAGCAGCGACCAGCCGAGCACCGCGACAGAGGTCTTAGGCGAGCGCACCGGCAGGAGCCCCGCGAGGGCCGCCGCCAGCTGCGCCGTGATCCAGCCCTGCAGGCGCGCCGGTAGCGGCTTGGTGAGTACCCGCGCCAGGTGCGCAACGCCCGTCGGCATCGCCAGCGCGAGCACGATGACCGAGGCAAGGAGCGCCGCGACGATCGCGATCAGGCGCATCGCGGTCGCGATCTCCACCGCCGCGCCGATCGAGCCGAGCGCGGCGGAGCCGACGATGAGGACGCCAAAGAGGTCGAAGACGCGCTCGGCGACGATCGAGGACAGCACCGCCGCCGGCGCCCGCCCGTAGCGCCGGTGCAGCGATGCCGCCCGCGCGAACTCGCCCGAGTGCGGCACGAGCGCGTTGAGCGACAGGCCAACGAGCACGGGCCCGAGAAGAGTCGCGGTCCCAAGGTCCGCGGGCGAGCCGAGCAGCAGTCGCCAGCGCGCCGCCTTCGCGTAGACGAACAGCGCCGTCGCCGCGAGAACGAGGAGCGCCGGCAGCCCCCAGTGGCCCGCCGCGAGCAGCTGCCAGACTGCCGCCGGCGGCGTGCCGTGGAAGGCGAGCGCCAGCAGCACCGCGCCGACGAGGAGGCCCGCAAGTGCCGCGATGAGCCGCGAGCCGTGCGGGCTCAAACGGCGGCCTCAGGCGTAGAAGGCACGAATCACGTCGACGACGTACTCGAGCTGCGCAGGCGCCAGCTCCGCGTACACGGGGAGCGCCAGCGTCTCGGCCGCCGCGCGCTCGGACTCCGGGCAATCGCCCGCCTTGCCGCCGAGGTAACCGAAGCAGGCCTGCAGGTGCAGCGGCACGGGGTAGTAGATCTCCGAGCCCACTCCCGCATCGGCGAGGTACTGCTTGAGAAGGTCGCGCTTGGGCGCGCGGATCACGAACTGGTTGTAGATGTGCCGGTCGCCTGGCATCGCGTGAGGCAGCGTGACCGTCCCGGTGAGCGAGGCTGCGGCGAAGCGCTCGGCGTAGCGCGCGGCGTTCTTCTGCCGCCCGTCGGTCCAGCGGTCGAGGTGCGGTAGCTTCACGTTGAGGACCGCCGCCTGCACCTCGTCGATGCGGAAGTTGCCGCCGATCAGCGCGTGGTAGTACTTGGGCTTCCCGCCGTGGACCCGGAGCACGCGCATGCGCTCGGCGAGCGCCGCGTCATTCGCCGTGCAGAGGCCCGCATCGCCGAAGGCGCCCAGGTTCTTGCTCGGGAAGAACGAGAAGCAGCCGATGTCGCCGAGGCTGCCGGCCCGCTTGCCCCGGTACTCCGAGCCTATCGCCTGCGCGGCGTCCTCGATGAGCTTCAGGCCGTGGGCCCGCGCGAGGGTGATTAGCGGCTGCATCTCCGCGCACTGCCCGTAGAGGTGCACCGGCATCAAGGCCTTCACCTTGCCGCCCGTGGCGCGATTGACGAGGCCACCTTGGCGCGCCTCGCACTCCTCCGCCACGAAGCGCTCGACGGCCGCGGGGCTCAAGTTGAACGTGCGCGGGTCGATGTCGAGGAACACCGGCCGCGCACCCACGCGCGCGATCGTGCCGCCGGTCGCGAAGAACGTGTAGGGCGAGGTGATGACCTCATCGCCCGCGCCGATGTCGAGCGCCATGAGCGCAAGGAGGAGCGCGTCAGTGCCCGAGGAAACGCCGATGCCGTAGGCCGAGCCCGTGTAGCGTGCGATCGCGGCCTCGAGTGCCGTCACTTCCTTGCCGAGGATGAAATGCTGCGACTCGTAGACGCTCTCGAGGAGCGGCAGGAGCTCCGCCTTGAAATCAAGGTACTGTGCCTTGAGGTCGAGCAGCGGGACTTGCATTCGGGCGGCGGGGACCTTGGCGGCACCCTTGGACGTCGCAGACATGATCAACTCCTCAACCCGAGCGGCCGATCGCCGCGCGCATCGGCGGACGACTTTGATGCGCAATTGTATACGCACGGGGCGGCGAGGAATGCCACCCGCGGCGCGGCGTCAATCGCCGTCGGATGCGGCCTCGGCGGACCCGGGGTCGGGGGCGGCGCCGAGGCCGAGCTTGTCGATGAGTTCGTAGAGGGTCGGGCGCGTGATGCCGAGGAGTTCGGCCGCGCGGCTGATGTTGCCCTGCGCGATCGCGAGCGCCTCGCGGACCGCGCCGCGCTCCGCTTCGCGCCGGACCTCGCGCAGGCTGAGAGCCCGGGCGCTCGCACCGGCCGGTGACAGCGCGAGGTCGGCGCTCGTAACCATGGGCCCGTCGGTCATGATGACGGCCGCCTTGATGCGACTTTCAAGCTCGCGCACGTTGCCGGGCCACGCCTGGGCGGCGAGCGAGGCGAGGACGCCCGGCGCGAACGCGAGGCGCTCGCGGTGGTTGTCGGTCGCGTAGCGACGCAGGATCCGCTGGGCAAGCGCCGGAATGCACGCGCGCCGCTCCCTCAGCGCCGGGACCTGCAGCGGCACTTCGTTGATGCGGTAGTAGAGGTCGGCGCGGAACCGGCCCTGCGGGATGAGTTCCTCGAGGTCCTGGTGCGTCGCGCACACGACCCGCACGTCGACCGGAATCTCGCGCCGGCCGCCCACCCGCTCGATGACGCGCTCCTGCAGGAACCTCAGGAGCTTGGCCTGCAAGGACAGCGGCATGTCGCCGATCTCGTCGAGGAACAGCGTGCCGCCCTCGGCGTTCTCGATCTTGCCGGGAGTCGTCCGGGCCGCGCCGGTGTAGGCCCCCTTCTCGAAGCCAAACAGCTCGCTCTCGAGCAGCGCCTCCGGGATCGCCGCGCAGTTGATGGCGACGAAGCGCTTCTCGCTGCGATTGCCAAGCGTATGCAGGGCCCGGGCGATCAGCTCCTTGCCGGTCCCGCTCTCGCCACGCAACAGCACGCTCACGTCGGCGAGCGCGAGCTTCTCGATCTTGCGCACCAAGGACAGCATGACCTCGCTGACCGCGATGATGCCCTCGATGTCGTTGGCGCCCTCGGCGGCGCGCCGGGCGCGGTGCTCGGTCTCGAGCGCTGCGACGTGGAAGGCGCGCTCGACGCTGAGCCGCAGGGCTTCGGCGACGAACGGCTTCGCGTAGAAGTCCCAGGCGCCGCGCCCGATCGACTCGACGCCCGCCCCGACGTCGCCGTTCCCGGTCATCACGATGATCTTGGTGTGCGGCGCAAGCTCGAGGATCTCGCGCACCGCCCGAAGGCCCTCCGAGAGCCCGCTAGGATCCGGCGGCAGGCCGAGATCCTGCAGTACCACGGCAGGCGCGTGGCGCCTTACCGCGGCGACGGCAGCCTCGCAGGTGTCCGCCGTCACTACGTCGTAGTCATCAAGAAACCACTTGATCTGCCGTAGCAGGCCAGCGTCGTCCTCGACCACCAGAAGCTTGCGCTTGTCACCGTCGCGGCTAGTCATTGGAATCCCGGGTGTCGCGCTTCAGTCGTAACACAAGACTGGTCCCGGCGCCGGGGACGCTCGTCACACTAACCTCCCCGCCCGCGGCCCGGACGAACTCGCGGATCTGGAACGCGCCGATTCCCATGCCTTTGCTGCCCTTGGTCGTGTCGAACGGCCGAAACAGCCGTTCGCGCACGAACTCCGCGCTCATGCCTCGCCCGCTGTCGGCAATCTCGATCTCGGCCCAGCTGTCGACTTCCCGCAGGCGCACCTCGACGCGGCCTTCGGGCGCGGCGTCCTGGGCGTTGCGAATGGCGTGCTCGAGGGCGAAGTCGAGCGCCTGTTCGGCGACGAACGCAGCGACGGGCGCGGCGCCTGCCGCGAGCGCCGGCCGTGGCAGGCGGTCGGAGCAACGCGCCACCGCGCGCTCGCAGGCTGCTGCGAGCGGCACCCGCCGCGGCGCCGACGGCACGTCGCCGCCCTTCAGCTGCTCGAGGAGCCGGGTGGTGCGCCTGACGGTGTCGGTGATCGTGGCAATCATGTCATCGACGAATTCGGCGTTATGGCGGTGGCGCGCGGCATTCTCGACCGCGAGGCGCTGCTGGGCAATGACGTTGGTGAGGTCGTGCATGACGAATGCGGTGAACCGGCTGAGCGCGGCGAACTGGCGCTCGCGTGCGAGCTCATCGGCGGCCTGTGCCACCGCGAAGTAGCTCGCGGTCTGCCGGCCGACCGTGCGCAGCAGATCGAAGTCCTCCCACGTCAGCGGCTCCTCGATGATCGCCTGCTGCAGGACCACGAACGCCGTCAAGACCTCCTTGTGGACGAGCGGGATCACGAGGTGCGCACCGTCCATCGCCGCAAGCCAGCCCGGAAGCGGCACCGCGGCATCCGGCCCGCGTCCGGCCCGCGCTGCCGCGACATCGAAGATCCACGCGCGGCTCTCGAGTGCGCGGCAGAAAGCGCCGTCGGCAGGCTCGCTCGGAACGGCTGGATCACCGAGATCCCCGGCCTGCCAGCGAAAGACTGCGTCCTCGCGCACCCAGATCCCGCCACCGCGCGCGCCGGCGAGCCGGATAAAGACCGGCAGTGCCCGTTCAGGCAACGTGCCGGCCGCATCATCCCCGGCGAGCGCCGCCGTCAGGCGCAGCCATTCGTCGCGATAGTCGTACTTGTGGGCCAGGAAGTACTTGTTGAGGACGACCCGGAGCCGCGCGCGCACGGTGCCCGAGAGCATCGCTGCGACGAACCCGAGCCCCGCCGCCGCTATCGACACGACGATTAGCGCCCGTCCCACTTCGCCGCCGAGCTCCTGCAGGTAGTGGCGCACGATGCCGACGCCGAGGACGTATGCGGCCGCCGCGAGCAGTGTCGCCGCAAAGTAGGCGAAACGGCGGGACAGCACGAGGCGTGCGCGCGAGCGATGCAGCCGGCTGACGCTGACGCCGATGAGCGGCGCCGCGAGGGCGACGACGAGATCGCGGGCTATCCACTGGTCCCGGTCGGCGGAACCGCTGACGACGGCCGCGGTGAAGTACACCGCGTCGTACGCGAATATCGCGCCGACACCAAGCCAGACGAACTTGCTCGCCCACATCAGCGCCGAGCGGATGCCGCCGGCGATCTGCGCGACGTGCAGTACGAGCGCTAAGCCGAACACCGCCATGATGAGCGCGAGCAGCGGGTAGCTCCGTTCGAGCGAGAGTCCAAACGGCAGGTCCACCTCGGCAAGATCACCGGCACTGACCGCAAGACCCATCACGAGAATCGCCGCCGGCACGCCGCGCAGAAGCAAGACGCCCCGCGTCGACCACGGCTGCTCGATCGCGCAACTCAGGAAGGCGATCCAGAGG
The DNA here is from genome assembly GCA_025356075.1 of Pseudomonadota bacterium. Classification (GTDB taxonomy): domain Bacteria; phylum Pseudomonadota; class Gammaproteobacteria; order Steroidobacterales; family Steroidobacteraceae; genus CAIKZZ01. Next base: position 179,671 of record JANXUT010000060.1, read on the forward strand.
TAGGACTTCAGGAGGTCGAGCGCGGCGCCGACCGGCACGGGCGCTGGCCCGGGCGCGAGTGCGGAGCCGACCGCCCAGGCGATCGTCGCGAGCACTGCGGCCCAGAGATAGCCCCAGGAGCCCTCGTTGCGCCAGCGCAGCGGCACGAGCAGCGCAAGCGGCGCGAGGGCTGCGGTAGCGATTGCGCCGGCTATTGGTGCGCTTGCCATCGCGGTCATCCCGGCGCTAGCGCGCGCCCCGGCTCCACAACACGACTTCGACGGTCTGCAGCAGGATCACGAAGTCGAACAGGAGGCTGCTGTTCTTCACGTAGTAGAGGTCGTACTGCAGCTTCTCGAGGGCATCCTGCTCGGAGGACCCGTACGGGTAGCAAAGCTGAGCCCAGCCGGTGAGCCCTGGCTTTACGGTGTGCCGTTCGGCGTAGTACGGAATCTGCTGTTCCAGCCGGCCGACGAATTCCGGGCGCTCCGGGCGCGGGCCGACGAAGCGCATGTCGCCGAGCAGGATGTTGAGTAGCTGCGGCAGCTCATCGATCCGGACCTTGCGGATGAACGCGCCGACCCGCGTGACGCGCGAGTCGACCGCGGCCGCCCAGACGGCCTTGCCCGGTTTCTCGGCATCGACGCGCATGCTGCGGAACTTTAGGACGCG
>JANXUT010000075.1 GCA_025356075.1 Pseudomonadota bacterium
GGGCAGCGCCGATGTGGTCGACGCCGAGTTGCGCGTGCACGGCATGCAGGGGCTGCGCGTGGTCGACGCGTCGGTGATGCCGCAGATCGTCGCCGGCAACACAAACGCGCCGACGATCATGATCGCCGAGAAGGCGGTCGACCTGCTCCGCTCGGCCGCAGTGATGGCCTGAGCCCAGAAAGCCCTTGCGGGTTTACGCTGAGCGTGCCAGAATCCGCCTTGTCGCCAACCCCCCTGGGTTGGCGTTTGTTCATCCCCACTGACCCTTTCAAGCCGGGCCCTGCGACCCTCGCAGGAATTCACCCCCGACGCGTCTTGAGTTCCGGTTGGCGGCGATGCCGTCGCTGTGGACACTCGTGACGCGGGCCCCTGAATCTTCCAGCATTCAGGTCCGCCACCGGCTGAACAACCCCCAAATGCGACTCCACTGCGGTGGCGCCCATCTCTGGCGCCGCTGCGGCTGTGCCTTGTTGTGGCTCTTGCGGCCACCGGGTGCGGCGTGCCCTTTGAAAGCCCATGATGTTGGATTTTGACCGTTCCGATACCCCCGCCACTGTTGCCACCGAATTGGCGGACACCCCCTTTGCCGCTGCCAATGCGCCTGGCGCGGTCTTTGCCAAGATGGGCCTGGCCAGCGAGATCGCCCGCGCGATTGCCCGCGCCGGTTACACCGAACCGACCGCGGTGCAGGCCCGTGCCGTGCCACAGGCCCTGACCGGTGCTGACTTGCTGGTCTCGTCGCAGACCGGCAGCGGCAAGACGGCGGCCTTTGTCTGGCCCGCCCTGCAACGCATCCTGGATGCCCGTCACGACCCGGCCAAGCGCCGCGCCAAGGGCCAGACCTTCGGTCCGCGGGTGCTGGTGCTTACCCCCACCCGTGAGCTGGCGATGCAGGTCAGCAAGGCCAGCTCGACCTATGGCTACGGCGTTGCCGGCCTGCGCGTGGCGCATGTCGTCGGCGGCGTGCCCTACCACGCCCAACTCAAGTCGCTGCGCGGACCGCTGGACATCCTCATCGCCACCCCTGGCCGGCTGATGGACCTGATGAACTCGGGCGCGGCGATCCTGGCCAATGTCGAGTTGTTGGTGCTCGATGAGGCCGACCGGATGCTCGACATGGGCTTCCTGCCGGACATCCGCCGCGTGCTCAGGCACCTGCCGCCGAAGCGCCAGACGCTCTTCTTCAGCGCGACGATGCCGCCACCGATCGCGCAGCTCGCGCGCGAGATGCTGACGAACCCCGCGACCATCAACCTCGAGCGCCAGTCGACCGCCGCGGTCGGCATCACCCAGGCCGTCTACCCGGTCGCGCAGGAGTTGAAGTCGACGCTGTTCCTCGCGATCTTGAATCGCGGCGACATGAACCAGGCGCTCGTCTTCACGCGCACCAAGCACCGCGCCAACCGCCTGTGCGAGTTCCTGGTGAAGCGCGGCGTCAATGCCGATCGCATCCACGGCAACCGCTCGCAGGCGCAGCGTACCGCCGCGCTCGCCGCTTTCAAGGAAGGCCGCTGCCGCGTGCTGGTCGCGACCGACATCGCCGCCCGCGGCATCGACGTCGAGGCGCTCGGCCACGTCGTCAACTTCGACGTGCCGCTCGTGCCCGCCGACTACATCCACCGCATCGGCCGCACGGGACGCGCAGACCTGACCGGGGATGCGTTCACGTTCGTCGCGCGCGAGGAAGAGGGCGACATCACCGCGATCGAGAAGGTGCTCGGCAAGCGCCTGCCGCGCGTGACGGTGCCTGATTTCGACTACAACGCCCGCCCCGAAGCCAAGCTCGAGATCCCGCTCGGCGAACGCATCGCCGCGATCCGCGCCAAGAAGGCCGACGATCGCTCCCGCTCGAACGCGAAGCAGGGCGGGCGGGGCGGCGGCGGTGGCGGTGGCGGCAGCCGCTCGGCGTCGGGCGGCGGCTCGCGCGGCGGCTCCTTCAGCGGTGGCGGTGGCCGGCCGACGGGCAGCGGCGGGCGGCGCTTCGGCGGCCCGCGCTCCGGGCGCTAGCGCAGGCTCGCGGTCGAATCCCCGACTAGGTAGAGGACCGTCGCCCACGCGGCGACGTTCTGCTCGAGCTCTGCACGGTTGATCTTGTCGAGCGTGTCGTCCGCCGAATGGTGGATGTCGAAGTAGGCGCTCGCATCCTGCGTCAACTCGAACACCGGCACCCCGGCGGCGGCGAGTCCCTCGACGTCCGCGCCCGCATCCTTGGCGGGATCCGCCCCGACGTAGACCTTGAGCGGCGCGAGCAGCACGCTGAGGGAGCGGATGAGCGCATCGTGCGCCGGCCGCTTCGGCATCAAGAGCCGCAACACCCGCCCGGCGCCGAGGTCGCTTTCGCCCGCGAGCGCGAGGCTCGCCGCCTCGCCCGCGTGCGCCTGGGCGTAGGCGGTGCCGCTGCCGCCGGTTTCCTCGGAGCCAAAGGCGACGACGCGGATGGTCCTGAGCGGCTTTACCGGCAGCTCGCCGATCAGGCGTGCCGCGGCCATCGTAATCGCAACACCCGCGCCATCATCGATCGCGCCCTGGCCGGGATCCCAGCTGTCGAGGTGGCCGCCGATCACGATCGTGCCCGCCGCGGGATCGCGGCCGGGGATCTCGCCGACGACATTCCACGCGGCCGCGCTCGCCTGCTCGGACGACTCGAGGCTGAGACGGACGCGCGGCGCCGCGCCGCGCGTGACGAGGCGCTGCAGGAGCTCCGCATCCGCGAGCCCAAGCGCGGCCGCCGGGATCTTGGGCACGCCGTCCTCGTAGACGAGGGCGCCGGTGTGCGGCGCGCGCGCGGTGCCGGTCGTGATCGAGCGGGTGAGGAACGCGATCGCGCCGCGGGCGGCGGCGACCGAGGGGCCGTAGGCACGCGCGCGCACGGCCGGCCCGTAGCCCTCGCCATCCTGCATGCGCGTCATCGGCGCATTCACGAGCGCGATGCGCCCGGCGAGGGAGCCGGGTGGGGCGGCCTCGAGCGCCTCGAACGTCGCGAACACGACCACTTCCGCCTCGAGGCCACCCGCGGGCGTCGGCACGCTGCCGCCGAGCCCTACGAGCGCGAGCGGCCGCGCGACCGGCGCGACGATGGCGCCGGACTCCGCGCCCCGCGCCCAGGCGTGTTCCTTCACGAACGGCTCCGCATGCACGTTGGCGAACCCGAGCGCCTTCATGCGGGCGAGCGCCCAGTCGCGCGCCTGCTCCATCGCGGGGCTGCCGACGGGCCGGGGTCCAATGTCGGTCGTCAGCGACTCGACCAGGTCCCACGCGACCGAGCCGCCGCCGAGCGCGCGGTCGCGCACCTGCGCAGCGCCCTGCTCGGGCGACGGAGGCTCGGCGGCGGGAGCCTCGCGTGCGGGCTTCGTCGCCGCAAGCCCAAGTGCCGAGACGAGGCAGAGCAGGTACGCGGCCGGACGCGAGCGGGACGGGAAGGATGACATCGGTAGCTGAGCTCCAGGGCGGGCGAGGGAAGGCCGGCTGTCGCCGGCGCGGCAGCGTACGAGCATACCCGCCGGCTGTGCCGCCGGGCAGGGAGGCGCGCCCTCAGGCGGGGGAATCCCCGGTCGGCGCCCCGGGCACCAGCAGGGCCGGCGACAGGTCGCTGAGCGAGCGGCAGCCGAGCTGGCCGAGGACCCGCTCGAGCTCGGAGGTAAGGATGTCGAGCGCGCGCGTGACGCCCGCTTCACCGCCCGCGGCGAGGCCATAGAGCGTCGCGCGCCCGATCAGCACCGCGTGCGCGCCGAGTGCGATGGCCTTGGCGATGTCGCTGCCGCGCCGAAAGCCGCTGTCGATGAGGATCGTCAGGCGGCTGCCGAAGGCGCGGGCGATCTCGGGCAGCACCTCGAAGGGCGCCACGCACGCATCGAGCTGCCGGCCGCCGTGGTTCGTGAGCACGATGCCGTCGCAGCCGAGCTTGAGCGCGCGCTCGGCATCCTCCGCCGCGAGCACGCCCTTGATGAGCAGCCGGCGCTTCCAGCGGTCGCGGAGCCGCGCCACGTCGTCCCAGTCGATCGTCGGCGCGAACAGGGTCGGGATGAGCGTGACACCGGCGCTCGCCTTGCGCGCCTGCGGCGGGAAGAACTCGGCGACGTTCACGAAGCGCGGGAAGCCGCTCGCGGCGAACTCGGCGAGCCAGCGTGGATGGGCGAGCACGTCGAGCACGCTGCGCGCGGTCAGGCGGCCCGGTGAGTGGAAACTGCGCTGGTCCCACTCGCGCGCGCCGAACACGTTTGCATCCGTCGTGAAAAGGAGCGCCTCGCAGCCGGCCTCGTCCGCCCGGCGCACGACGTCCGCCGTGATCGCCGGGTCCTTGAAGACGTAGAGCTGCATCCAGAGCCTTCGCACCTCGCCCGCGACATCGCGCGCGCGCGCGTTGGCGACGGTGCTCAAGCAAAAGGGGAGCTGCGCGCGGCCGGCGGCGCGCGCCAGCATGAGGTCGCCATCCCGGCGCAGCATGCCGTTGATGCCGGTCGGGGCGATGATGATGGGAGCCGCGAGCGGCGCGCCGAACAGCGTCGTGCGGCAGTGCCGCCCTTCGGTGTTGACGAGGGTGCGCGGCACGAAGCGATGGGTATCGAAGGCCTGGCGGTTGCGCCTGAGCGCCAGCTCGTCCTCGGCCCCGCCGTCGACGTACTCGAACACGAAGTTCGGCGTACGGCGGCGCGCGAGGCGGCGCAGCTCCTCGATCGTGCGCGCCCGCCGTACGTCCCGGCCGGAGTAGTAACGGCGCTCCAAGGCGGCGGACTCAGCCGGAGAAGAAGCCCATCTTGACGCCGGCGAGCGTGATCACGTCGTTGTCGATGAGGCGCCGCGCCTGCGGCCCGATCGGATGGCCATTGACGAGCGGATAGTCATCCGGCGTCCCGCTGTCGACGTGCACGAGGTAGAACCCGTCGGCGCGGCGCGTGATCGCCGCGACCTGGATGCCGGGGCGCCCGAGCGTCGTCAGCGCCTTGATGAGTTCGAGCTCCCGACCCGCGAAGGCGCCGGAGAGCACCTGCAGCTTCGCCTTCGGCGGTGCCGTCGGGCTCGCGCCCGCGGCGTCATCGCCCTTGCCCGAGGCCGGGCGCGGCGCGGGATCCGGTCCCGCCTTGATCGCGCGGATCTTGTCCTCGAGCGCCTGCGAGGGCTGGATCACCATCGTCTTCTCGAATTCATCGGGCTCGGTGTCGCCGGTCTGGTTGTCGACGAAGCGGAGCTGGTGGTGGCCGCAGGTGATCACGTCACCGTGCTGCAGCGCGTGCTTCTTGATCAGCTTGCCGTTGACGTAGGTGCCATTGGTGCTGTTCAGGTCCTCAAGGAACGAGTCATTGAGGATATTGATGATGAGCGCGTGATGGCCGCTGACCGCCGGGTTGTCGATTCGTACGTCATTGTCAGGGAGGCGGCCAATCGTGTACCGCTCCTTGTTCATGTTGTACTCGGCGAGCACCTGGCTATCCAGGCTGAGAATCAGTCTAGCCATGAGCCTTGCGTCCTTCGTGCGTCAACCAAACCAGCCCAATATTCTGTCAAGTATGCCCCGGCGTGCGGGGAACGAGTCAATGACTTGCGTCATGATCACGGAGATGTTGTCACGCCCCCCGTGCTCGTTCGACAGCTGTACCAACTGCTTCACAATCGTCTCAAGATTATCATTGAACGTACTGATTGTTAAGTGAATATCCTCGTCCTCGACCATATCAGACAGGCCGTCTGAGCAAAGGACGTAGTAGTCACCTTTATCAACCGGGTGCTCGTGCACCTCCACCTCGACCGCAGGCTCGACGCCAAGCGCCCGGGTGACGTAGTTCTTGTTCGTCGACCTCGCCGCCTCTTCCTGGGAGTAAAAACCCCGGTCGACGAGCTCCTGCAGGAGCGAATGGTCCATCGTCATCTGCTCGAACCGATCGCCCCTCAGGCGGTAGAGCCTCGAATCGCCGACGTGGGCCGTGATGATCTTGTCATCGTAGAAGAGCGCCGCGACCACCGTCGTCCCCATGCCCTCGCACTGCGGCTGGGTCTTCGAGGTCTGGTGGATGATCTTGTTGGCCCTGAGGATCGCGTCCCTCAGGATGATCGTCGGACGCATGAGCCCGGTCGCCCGGTCGGCGCCCTCGAGTTCCTGCACCTGGAAGGCTTCCCGCACCAGGTTCACGATCGTCTTGACGGCGATGCCGCTCGCGACTTCGCCCGCGTTATAGCCGCCCATGCCGTCGGCCAGCACGTACAGGGCGATGTCGGGTTCGGCCCCGATCGTGTCCTCGTTGTGCTCGCGGATTCGCCCCGTGTCGGTCAGGGCGACGCTTTTGACCTTGGCTCTCATGGGCTCGTTCAGGCCTTCAGCGCCTGGGCGCAGGCCCGCAGCGCCAGCGCCATCTCGCCGGCCGTCTGATAGCGCTCCGCCGGGTCCTTCTTGAGCGCCCGGTCGACGATCGACGATACGCAGGGAGGGAGGTCGGGCCGGATGGTGCGCAGCGGTGGGTGTTCGGCGTTCGCGATCTTGTCCATGAGTCCCGTCATCGAGTCCGCCCGGAACGGCAATTGCCCGGCCAGTAGCTGGAATAAGGTAACACCGAGGGCAAACAAGTCCGAGCGTCCGGTCACATTCCGCCCCTCCAGCTGCTCAGGGGCCATGAAAGACGGGGTCCCGAGCACAATTCCGGTCCGGGTCGAGGTCGAATTGGTGAGCCGGGCGATCCCGAAATCGGTGATTTTGGTCTCGAGCGTCGCCGGGTCGAACATCATGTTGGCGGGCTTGATGTCGCGGTGGATGACGTCCTGGGCGTGGGCGTAGTCGAGCGCCTCGGCGGTCCGGGCGACGACCTCGAGGACGCTCGCGGCCGGCAGCAGCCGGTCGGAGACCGCGTATTCGCTGAGCAGGTGGCCCGAGACGTATTCCATCGCGATCCAGGCGATTCCGCCGTCCTCGCCCGCGTCGTGGACGGTGACGATGCCGGGGTGCTTGAGGCGCCCGGCCATTTCCGCCTCGCGGAAGAACCGGTTGCGGGCCTCCGCGAGGTCCTCCTCCGAAAACTCCTCGACGATCGGGATTGCCTTGATGGCGACGACGCGGTTGATGCGCGGGTCGCGGCCGAGGTAGACCGTCCCCATTGCGCCCCGGCCGAGCTCGCGCTCGAGCTCGTAACGGCCGAGCTTGGGTTTCGGCGGGCGCTTGGAGCGGCCGAGCAGGAGGTCCGCGACCTCCGCGCGGGTCGGCTCCTCGCGTCTCGCCTCGAGCGTCTGGCTGATCTCCCGGAGCGAGGGCGGCGGCGCGGCGAGCGGCGCCTCGGGCGGCTCGGCCGTGGCGCGGGCGGGTCCCTTGCCGGCATCGCCCGGCCTCGCGCCCGGCCGCGGCAGGGGCGATGGGCGCGCGGGCACCGCGGGCTGCGTGCGCACGAGCGGCTGGATGCGGGGTTCGGGCAGCACCCAGACGACGAGCGTCGCGAGGACGAGCGCGAGCGCCGGCCAGAAGAGCGGCACCCACAGGCGCGCGCTCCCGAGGAGCGCGAGCTCGAGCGCGAGGAGGCCGAGCGCGAGGAGCAGCGTCGTCGCGAGGCGACCGGCGGTCGCGAGCCGTGGCGCGAGGAGCGCGGCGTAGAGGATCGCCGCGAGCAGCAAGCACACCGTCAGCACCCCGCTGAAGCGCGTCGCGGTCGCGTAATTGCCGGCCTCGAGGCTCGCGATCCGCTGCGCGAGCGCCTCGCCCGTCGAGAGCCCGGGGCCGGTCGGCGTTGCGATCGTGCCCACGCCCCGGCCGATGACGAGGACCTGCTGCGCGAGCGTCGCCGCGCTGGTCTTGCCGGCGGCGAGTTCCTCGAGCGCCACGTGGTGCGTGCCGCCGTCCTCACTCGCGCGGCGACCGTAGTGCGGGATCCACTCGGTCGCGGCGCCAGTGCGAAGGTGCACGCTTCCGACGTCGACGCCGCTGCCGGAGCCTGCGGGCTCGGCGCGCGCGGCGCCGTGCGCGACGGTGAACGTCGCGAGCGTCGCGGAGGGTGCGGCCGGGGAGGCGCCCTCGCCGCCGAACAGGCGATCGTGCCGGTAGACGCCGTCCGCCGAGGCGGCGGTCGCCGGCTCAAAGCCCAGCGCTCGCGAGGCGCCGGTGAAGCGCTCGAGCGGCAGTTCGTTCGGGGTCGCGAGCAGCACGACGTTGCCGGCCGCGTGGATGGCGCGCTCGAGCTGCAGATCATGGTCGAGCTCGGCGACCCACGCCGTCAGGCGTGCGCGCATCGCGGGGTCGGGCGATGAATCGACGCTGTCGAGGAAGCTCCTGATGCGGGCGAGGTCCGCGCTGTCGCTCGACTCGGCCAGCGGGACGGCGAGCAGCACCGCGCGGGCGCCAGAGGCGTGCGCCGCATCGAGCGCCTGGGCGAGGAGGCCGCGCAGCCGCGCGGGGTCCGGCGTCGCCTCGCCGCTGTCGACCCAGACGACGTGGCCGGAGTCGGGTGCGTTCTCCGCCTGTTGCAGCAGCGCGAGCGGCCAGCCCGCGAGGTGCGCGCCGATGCCGCGTGCCGGGCCGAGCAGGAGCCCGGCGGCGATGCCGAGTGCCAGCGTCGCGGCGGCCAGCGGGCGGAAGAAAGGATGTGCGTGCATTAACTGCCGGGTTCTGCGCCGCGTCGGAGTCTAGCGGAGCCAAGCGGTCGCGTCGCGGGCCGCGTGCCGGCGGCGGGCGGTGCTCTGCTAGCATCGAGCCGGTGAGCGCGCGCCCCAAGACCGTCTACCTCTGCAGTGCCTGCGGCAACGAGGCCGCGAAGTGGCAGGGCCAGTGCCCGGCCTGCGGGGACTGGAACACGCTCTCGGCGCTCGCGCTGCCGGCCGAGCGACGTGCGCGCGCGAGCCGCGGCCCGCGCGCGCCGGCGGCGACGCCGGAGACTCTCGGCGGCGCCGCGACCGAGGACGCGGAGCGCCTGCCGACGGGCTCGGCCGAGTTCGACCGGGTGCTCGGTGGCGGCCTCGTGGCGGGCTCCGCGACGCTCCTCGGCGGCGATCCTGGGATCGGCAAGTCGACGCTGCTGCTGCAGTCCGCGGCGGCGCTCGCGACGAAGGTGCCGGTGCTGTACGCGACCGGCGAGGAGAGCGTGCGGCAGGTGGGACTCAGGGCCCGGCGGCTCGGCGTCGGCACCGCACCCCTGGCGCTCCTCGCCGAGACCGACGTCGAGGCGATCATCGCCGCCTCGGTCGCAGCGGGCGCCCGCGTGCTCGTCGTCGACTCGATCCAGACGATGGCGAGCGCCGAGGTCGAAGCGAGCCCGGGGTCGGTGTCGCAGCTGCGGGAGTCCGCGGCCAGGTTCATCAGCCACGCCAAGCGCTCCGGCACCGCGGTCGTGCTCATCGGCCACGTCACCAAGGAAGGCGTCATCGCCGGGCCGCGGGTGCTCGAGCACCTCGTCGACACGGTGCTCTACTTCGAGAGCGATGCCGGCAGCCGCTTTCGGATCGTGCGCGCGATCAAGAACCGCTTCGGCGCGGCGAATGAGATCGGCGTGTTCGCGATGGACGAGCACGGCCTCAAGGAGGTCAAAAACCCCTCGGCGATCTTCCTGTCGCGGCACGAGACGCCCGTTCCGGGGAGCCTCGTCACGGTCACCCGCGAGGGCACCCGCCCGATGCTGATCGAGGTGCAGGCGCTGGTGGATGAGTCACGTGCGCAGCTGCCGCGCCGGGTCGCCGTCGGCGTCGATGCGAACCGACTCGCGCTCTTGCTGGCGGTGCTGAACCGCCACGGCGGCATCGCGCTCGCCGCCCACGATGTCTACCTCAACGTGGTGGGGGGCGTGCGCGTGGAGGAGACGGCCGCCGACCTCGCGCTGGTGCTCACGGCGGTGTCGAGCCATTCGGGCCGGGCGCTCCCGCAGGACCTCGTGGTCTTCGGCGAGCTCGGGCTCGCCGGCGAGATCCGTCCGGTGCCGTTTGGCGAGGAGCGGCTGCGCGAGGCCGCCAAGCACGGCTTTCACCGCGCGATCGTGCCGCGCGCCAACGTGCCGCGAAAGGCACCCGACGGTCTTACGGTCGTAGGCGTCAGCCGACTCGACGAGGCGCTCGCGGCGATCGCCTGAGCGCGCCTTACGGGCGGGCCTTGGCGGGCCACAGCCGCGCGGTGCGCACGGCGTTGTCGGCGATCTGCAGCACCTCGATCGCGTGGCCGTGGAGCTTGAGCGCGGTGCCGGGCTCGGGGATCGTCTCCAGGTACTCGAGGATGAGCCCGTTCAGGGTCTTCGGTCCCGCCGTCGGCAGCGCCCAGCCGAGTGCGCGGTTGAGTGCGCGAGGCGTGGTGCTGCCGGCGACGACGAAGCTGCCATCGTCCTCGGGGCGGATCTCGTGCCGTAGCGCATGCGGCAGCGTCGTGAACTCACCGACGATCTCCTCGAGGATGTCCTCGATCGTGATGAGGCCCTGCACGTCGCCGTACTCATCGACGACGTAGGCGTGGCGGCGCTCGTTCTCCTGGAACGCCACCAGCTGCTGGTTGAGCGTGGTGCCTTCCGGCACGTAGTAGGCCTCGCGCGCGCGCGCGATGCGCTCGAGGCTCGCCCGGTCGAAAGCGCCGCGCGCGAGCTCGCGCGCGACCCGCTTCATGTGCAGGACGCCCACGATGTGGTCGAGGTCGCCCTCGTAGACGGGCAGGCGCGTGTGCTGGGTCTCCCTGAGCGCCGCCAGGATCCTCTCCCAGTCATCGCTCAAGTCGATGCCGCTCACCTCGGTGCGCGGCACCATGATCTCGCTGACGCTGATCTTCTCCAGGTCGAGGATGCTGACCAGCATCTGCTGGTGCTTGATCGGGATGAGCGAGCCCGCCTCCGCGACCACGGTGCGAAGCTCATCAGCCGAGAGGGAGTGCGAGGCGACCTTCTCCGCGGGCACGCCGATGAGCCGCAGCAGCGCGTTCGTGAACAGGTTGATCAGCCACACGATCGGGTAGGTGAGCCAGAGGAGCGGGCGGTAGATGAAGACGGCGGGCAGCGCCAGGCGCTCCGCGTAGAGCGCCCCGTAGGTCTTCGGTCCGACCTCCGAGAAGAGCAGCAAGAGGAGGGTCAGCACAGCGCTCGAGGCGGCGAGCCACTTCTCGCCGAAGAACTCGAGTGTGATCAGCGTCACGATGGAAGCCGCGGCGACGTTGGCGAGCGTGTTGCCGAGGAGGATCACGCCGATGAGGCGATCCGGGCGCGCGAGGAGGCGCTCGGCAAGGCGCGCGCCCACGTGCCCCTGGCTCGCGAGGTGCCGGAGCCGGTAGCGGTTGAGGCTCATCAGCGCCGTCTCGGTGCTCGAGAAGAACGCCGACAGCACGATGCAGACGCTGAGCCCGGCGGCCGCCCAGCCCACGGGGAAGGGGTGCATTCAGCCCCAGTGGCGCCCGAGCACGTTCTCGAGCACGAATTTGGCGCCGAAGTAGGCGACCGCGAGGAAGAGGAAGCCTGCGATCGTGAGCTTGAGGGCCTTCCTGCCGCGCCAGCCGTAGCGCACCCGCCCGAAAAGCAGCACGCCGAACACGAGCCAGGCGAGGACCGCGAAGGTGACCTTGTGGGCGAGGTGCTGGGCGATGATGTCGTGGACGAAGAAGAACCCGGTCACGAGCGCGAAGCTGAGCACGACGAAGCCGCCACCGAGCGCGCGAAAGAGCGTCTTTTCCATCGTCTCCATCGGCGGCAGCAGCGCGAGGCTGCCGAGCGGACGGCGGGACCGCAGGCGCCCGTCCTGCCAGGCCAGCAGGCACACCACCGTCACCGCGATCGTGAGCCAGCCCGCCGCGAGCGCGGCGAGGGCGATGTGCGCGGTCACTTCCCAGTGCGGCGTATCGATCTCGGTGAAGCCCGTGAGTAGCCCCGTCAGCGTCGCGAGGAGCCCGGCGAGTGCGAGGAGTAGCGATGAGAGCGCGCCGAGCGGCATGAAGGCCATCGCGACGGCCGTGGTCGCGCCGATGACCCAGCCGACGAGCGAGGCGCTGTCGGTGATCGCGATGACGACGCCCGAGGGCGAGTGGATCGCGCCAAAGAGGAGGAAGGCGTGCACGAGCGCGGCGGCCTGCGCCGCGACCGAGGCACCCAGCGGCCGGGCGGCGGGGTCGACCCTGACGGCGCGCACGGTGAGCCACGCCGCAAGCAGGTAGATGGCGAGCGGCAGGACCGCGAGGGCAATGTGGAGGATCGTCAAAGCGGCCAAATCATTGCACAGGCGCTGCGGCGCGGGAAGCACGCAAGCCGGCTCGAATCCCTATAATGCGCGCTCCCAAGGAGGCGCCGATGTTCGACAAACTGACTGAGCGGCTGGCCGGAGCCGTCGAGGCGCTGCGCGGCCGCGGCCGGCTGACCGAGGAGAACATCGGCGACACGCTGCGGCAGGTGCGCATGGCGCTCATCGAGGCCGACGTCGCGGTAGCGGTCGTGAAGGCCTTCGTCGAGTCGGTCAAGACGCGCGCGCTTGGCGCCGAGGTCCAGAAGAGCCTGACGCCGGGCCAGGTATTCATCAAGATCCTGCACGACGAACTCATCGCCGTGATGAGCGCGCCGGGCGAGGGCCTCAGCCTCCGGGCCGAGCCCCCGGTCGTGGTGCTCCTCGCGGGGCTTCAGGGCGCGGGCAAGACGACCACCGCCGCCAAGCTCGGGCGCCTGCTGATGGCCGAGCAGAAGAAGCGCGTGCTGCTCGTCAGCACCGACATTTACCGGCCCGCCGCGATCACGCAGCTCGAGCGCCTCGCGGCGCAGATCGGCGCCGGCTTCGTGCCGGTGGCGGCGGGCGAGCAGCCGGTCGCGATCGCGACCCGAGCGCTCGGGGAGGCGCGCCGGGGCGTCTACGACGTGCTCATCGTCGACACTGCCGGACGCCTGCACGTCGATGCCGACATGATGGGCGAGGTGCAGGCCATCGATGCGGCAATCGCGCCCCACCAGCGCCTCTTTATCGTCGATGGCATGGCGGGCCAGGATGCGGTCAATGCCGCCGGCGCCTTCAACGCAGCGCTCGACCTCACCGGCATCATCCTCACCAAGGCCGACGGCGATGCGCGCGGCGGCGCGGCGCTCTCGGTGCGCCAGGTCACGGGGAAGCCGATCCTCTACCTTGGCGTCGGCGAGAAGGTCGAGGCGCTCGAGGTGTTCCATGCGGAGCGGATCGCCTCGCGGATCCTCGGCATGGGCGATGTGCTCTCGCTCGTTGAGCAGGTGCAGCGCGACGTCGACCGCGACCAGGCGGCGGCGCTCACCAAGAAGCTCGCCAAGGGCAAGGGCTTCGACTTCAACGACTTGAAGGACCAGATGCTGCAGCTCGAGAAGATGGGCGGCCTCGATGCCTTGATGGACAAGCTCCCCGGGCAGCTCTCGAGCGCCGCGGCGAGGGCCTCCGGCCAGTTCGACCCGAAGACCGTCAAGCGCCAGATCGCGATGATCAACTCGATGACCCGCCAGGAACGGCGACGGCCCGAGGTCATCGATGGCTCGAGGAAGCGCCGCATCGCCAACGGCTCCGGGGTCCAGGTCCAGGACGTCAACCGGCTGCTGAAGCAGTTCCTGCAGATGCAGAAGGTCATGAAGCAGTTCTCGAAGGGGGGCGTCCGGGGCCTCATGCGCTCCCTGGGTGGGCGGCTGCCGCCCGCGTTCGGCCCCTAGCCCCGGCGGGGCGATTTGAGTAGAATGCGCGGCTCTTTGGCGAGGGTCCGTACCCATTCGCCGGTCACAAGCGCAGAGGTTTTGCAGCCGATGGTCACGATTCGCCTGACACGGCGCGGCGGGAAGAAGGATCCGTACTTCCACGTCGTCGTTACAGATAGCCGCAAGCGCCAGGGCGGAACGACCCTGGAACTCGTCGGCATCTTCAATCCGATCGCGCGTGGCAAGGAGACGAAGCTCCGCCTCGACGTCGCCAAGATCGACGCCTGGGTCAAGAAGGGAGCTCAGACCTCCCAGCGCGTGGCCGCTCTCATCGAGCAGTACCGCCTGACCGCCGGGGCCCCGGCCGCCGCCTGAGGGGCGCGGGCGGCGCATGACGGACGCCGCCGCAACTCCGCCGCACCACGCGGAGCGGATGGTCATCCTCGGACGGCTGGCGGCGCCGTGGGGGATCAAGGGCTGGCTCAAGGTTCACTCGTACACGGATCCGCCGACGGCGCTCCTCGACTACCCGGTGTGGCAGCTGAGCCGGACGGGCGGTGGCTGGGAGACGGTCAGGGTTTTGAGCGGTCGGGCGCACGGCGCCGGCCGCGAGTTGGTGGTCGCGCTCGAGGGGGTACTGAACCCCGAGGATGCGCGCCAGTACACCTCCCGGGAGGTCGGCCTGCCGCGCTCGGCGCTGCCGGTGCCCCCACCCGGTGAGTACTACTGGGAGGATATGGTTGGTTGCGAGGTCGCGACGACGGCGGGGGCCGAGCTTGGGGTCGTGAGCCATTTCCACGACTTCCCGGCGGGGCCCGTGATGGCGGTCCGGGGCGCCGGTGGCGAGCACTGGGTACCGCTGTCGCCAGGCCATCTCAAGCAGGTGGATCTGGGGCAGAGGCGCATCGTGGTCGACTGGAATCCGGAGGAATAGCGCGATGGACGCGGCGGGGCCGCGGCTCGCGGTCGAGGTGGTTACGCTCTTCCCGGAGCCGCTGAAGGCGGCGTTGGCGATGGGCGTGGTCGGGCGGGCGCTTGAGCGCGGCATCGTGACGGTCGGCACCGAGGACCCGCGGGGGCTCGCCACCGACCTGCACGGCACGGTCGATGACCGAAGCTACGGCGGGGGCCCCGGCATGGTGCTCAAGGTCGAGCCTCTCGGGCGCTCGATCGAGCGGGCGGGGGCGCGATTGCCGGCGGGGAGCCCGCGGATCTACCTCTCCGCGCAGGGGCGGCCCTTCGAGCAGGCGACGGCGAGGCGCCTCGCGGCGCTTGGCGGGTTCGTGCTCGTCGCCGGACGCTACGAGGGCGTCGATGAGCGGGTGCTGGATGAGTTGATCGACGAGGAATTGTCGGTCGGGGATTACGTGCTGTCGGGCGGTGAGATCGCGGCGCTCGCGGTCATCGATGCGACGGTGCGGCTGTTGCCGGGTGTGCTGGGGGCGCCCGAGTCGGCGGAGCAGGAGTCCTTTGGCGCGGGTGCCCACGGCGGGCTCCTTGACTGGCCGCACTACACGCGGCCCGAGGAGTGGCGGGGGCGGCGGGTGCCGGAGGTGTTGATGGGCGGCAACCACGCGGCGATACGCCGCTGGCGGCTGAAACAGGCGCTCGGCCGAACCGCCGAGCGACGTCCGGACCTCCTGGCCCGGCGCGAATTGACGCTCGAGGAGCGCGAGCTCCTCGACGAGTATCGAGAGGAACGACAGTCATGAACAAGATCATTGCCGAGATCGAGAAGCGCCAGACCGAGCGCAAGATCCCCGTCTTCGCGCCGGGCGACACCGTCATCGTCGAGGTGAAGGTCAAGGAAGGCGACCGCGAGCGCGTGCAGGCCTACGAGGGCGTGGTCATCGCGAGGCGCAACCGCGGCCTCAACTCCTCCTTCACCGTGCGCAAGATCTCGCACGGCGAGGGCGTCGAGCGCGTCTTCCAGACCTACAGCCCCGCGCTCGGTGGCATCACCGTCAAGCGCCGTGGCAACGTGCGTCGCGCGAAGCTCTACTACCTGCGCGAGCGGTCGGGCAAGTCCGCCCGCATCGAAGAGAAGGTCTGAGCGAGGCAGCGGGCGCGCACTCGCGCGCCCGCTGCGCCTGACCGCCGCCGGCCGGGCCCCCGTGGCCCGGCCGCGTTAGCCGCCCCGCCGCCCGAGTTTCAGGTACGCCGGGCGCCGCTCGTGCCGATACACTTCGCGTCGCCCCTTAGCCTGTTGCCTCTCTCGCGTCGGAGTTCCTATGGCCTGGGTCGGTCGGTCGTTTCGGTTCGTGTGGCGGCTCCTCGATGGCCTGCGCAAGGTGCTGCACCTCCTCGTGTTGCTGCTGATCTTCGGGGTGCTCCTGTTCGCCGCGCGCCAGCCGCTGCCGCTCGTGCCGTCGCGGGCCGCGCTCGTGATCCAGCCGCACGGCCACCTGGTCGAGCAGCTGACCGGGAGTCCGTGGGATCGTTCGGTGAGCGCGCTCGCCCAGGACCGCGAGCCCGAGACGCTCGTTCGTGACCTCACCGAGGCGATCCGCGCCGCCGCGAAGGACGAGCGCATCAAGGTGCTCGTGCTCGACACCGAGGAGCTCGGCAGCGGAGGCCTCACGAAGCTGAAGGCCGTCGCCGAGGCGATCCAGGTTTTTCGCGCCTCCGGCAAGAAGGTGCTGGCGTTCGCGCACTACGCGAGCCAGGAGCAGTACTACCTGATGGCGCAGGCGGACGAGGCCTACCTCGATCCGGCCGGTGAAGTCGGCGTGATCGGCTACGCCGCCTACCACCTTTACTACCGCGATGCGCTCGAGAAGCTGGGCGTTGAGGTCAACGTCTTCAAGGTCGGCACCCACAAGTCCTTCACCGAGCCCTTCACGCGCCAGGACATGTCGCCGGAGGACCGCGAGCAGGTGCAGGGCATCCTGACGCCGCTGTGGCAGGCCTACCAGACCGGGGTCGAGGGCGCGCGGCACCTCGCGCCCGGCGCCGTCGAGAGTTACGTGCGCGACATCCTGCCCTCGATGCGCGAGGCGGGCGGCGATGCGGCGCTCCTCGCGCAGCAGCGCGGCCTCGTCACCGGCCGCAAGACGTGGCTCGAGTTCGAGAAGGAGATCATCGGCCTCGTTGGCGAGGACAGCTCCTCGCACTCGTTCAACGCGATCGACCAGGCGGACTACCTCGCGGCGAACCGCCCGGACTCGGTGCTGTCGCGCCACCCGGACGGGCAGGTCGCGGTGCTGGTCGCCTCCGGCAACATCATCGACGGCGACCGCCCGCCCGGCGAGATCGGTGGCGACAGCTTCGCCGCGCTGCTCCGCAAGGCGCGCTTCGATGCGGACGTGAAGGCGGTCGTGCTCAGGATCGACTCGGGCGGCGGCAGCATGCTGGCCTCCGAGGTGATCCGCCAGGAAGTGGCGGCGCTGAAGGCTGCCGGGAAGCCCGTCGTCGCCTCCTTCGCGAGCGTCGCGGCCTCCGGCGGCTACTACATCGCGATGGACGCGGATGAGATCTGGGCCGAACCCACCACGATCACGGGCTCGATCGGAGTCTTCGGCATCGTGCCGACGTTCCAGAAGACGCTCGGGAAGCTCGGCATCGCGAGCGATGGCATCGAGACCTCGCCGCTCGCCGGAGCCATGAACCTCGAGCGCAGCTTCGAGCCCGCGGCACGCGAGGTGCTGCAACTCGGCGTCGAGCACGCCTACCACGACTTCGTCGGCCACGTGGCGAACGCCCGCCACAAGAAACCCGAGGAGATCGAGGCGGTTGCCGAGGGGCGCGTGTGGGTCGCGACGGAGGCATTGAAGCTCGGGCTCATCGACCAGCTCGGCGACGTCGACAAGGCGATCGCCGCCGCGGCCAGGCGCGCGCACTTGGGCGCTGGCCGCTACGGCACCAGCTGGCGCTCGAAGGAACTCACCTGGCGCGAGACGCTCATCCGCCAGCTGCGCGCCGAGGGCGGGTCGCTACTCGGCCGGCTCGGGTTCGGCGCGGAGCCGCCCTCGCAGATCGGCCGCGTGGTTGGCGCGGCGGAGCGGCAGCTGCGTTCGCTCGCGGCGTTCAACGACCCGAGGCGCGTCTACTACTACTGCGCCTGCGACCTGCGCTGAAATCGCGCCGCTGGCCGCTCAGGCGGTCCAGTCGAGAATGACCTTGCCGCTCTGGCCCGAGGCCATCGTCTCGAAGCCGAACCGGTATTCCTCGACGGGGAGGCGGTGCGTGATCACGGGCCCGATGTCGAGTCCCGACTGCAGCATGCTCGACATCTTGTACCAGGTCTCGAACATCTCGCGGCCGTAGACGCCCTTCATGACGAGGCCCTTGAAGATCACCTCGTCCCAGTTGATGCCGGTGTCCTTCGGCATGATGCCAAGGAGCGCGACGTTGCCGCCGTGGTGCATCGTGCGCAGCATCTCGTGGAACGCCGAGGGGACCCCTGACATCTCGAGCCCCACGTCGAAGCCTTCCTCCATCTTGAGCGTCTTCATCGCCTCATCGAGGCTCTCGGTGCGCACATCGAGTGCGCGGGACGCTCCCATGCGCCTCGCGAGCTCGAGCCGGTAGGGGTTCACGTCGGTGATGACGACGTGGCGGCTGCCGACGAAGCGCGCGATCGCGACCGCCATGATGCCGATGGGACCGGCGCCCGTAATGAGCACGTCCTCGCCCACCAGGTTGAACGACAGCGCAGTGTGGGTCGCATTCCCGAAGGGATCGAGGATCGAGGCGATCTCGTCGGTGATCGCCTCCGGCAACTTGAACACGTTGCTCGCCGGCAGCGACATGTACTCGGCGAAGCAGCCGGCGCGATTGACGCCGACGCCCTGCGTGTTGCGACACAGGTGCCTGCGTCCCGCGCGGCAGTTGCGGCAGTGGCCGCAGGTGATGTGGCCCTCGCCCGAGACCCGGTCGCCGACGCCAAGGCCGCGAACCTCGCTCCCCATCGCGACGATCTCGCCCGCGTACTCGTGGCCGACGGCCATCGGCACCTTGATGGTGCGCCTGGCCCACTCGTCCCAGTGCCAGATGTGCATGTCGGTGCCGCAGATTGCTGTCTTCTTCATGCGGATCAGCACGTCGTTGGGGCCGTAGGAGGGCTCCGCGACGTCCGCCATCCAGATGCCGGGCTCGGCCCTGGACTTAACGAGTGCCTTCATGCGCGCGCCGCTCCTGGTGGAATGAGGCCGAGCTCGCGCCCGGCGGTCGTGAAGGCGCCGATTGCGCGTTCGATCTGCTCGGGCGTGTGCGCCGCGCTCATCTGCGTGCGGATCCGCGCCTGGCCCTTCGGCACGACGGGGAAGGAGAAGCCGATCACGTAGACGCCGAGCTCGAGGAGCCGGTCGGCCATGCGCGCGGCGAGGCTCGCATCGCCCAGCATCACGGGGATGATCGGGTGCTCGCCCGCCACGAGCGTGAAGCCGGCCAGGGTCATGCCGGCGCGAAACTGCTGCGCGTTGGCGGCCAGGCGCGTGCGCAGCTCCCCGCCCTCGCTCACGAGGTCGAGCACCCTCAGCGTCGTCGCGGCGATGACGGGCGGCACGGAGTTGGAGAAGAGGTACGGGCGCGAGCGCTGCCGCAGCCAGTCGATCACGGGCTTTCGGCCCGCGACGTAGCCGCCGGCGGCGCCTCCGAGCGCCTTGCCGAGCGTGCCGGTCAGCAGGTCGACGCGCGCCATGACGCCGGCGCGTTCGTGCGTGCCGCGGCCGCCCGCGCCGACGAACCCGGTCGCGTGCGAGTCATCGACGACGACGAGCGCCTGGTAGCGTTCGGCGAGGTCGCAGATGCCCTGAAGCGGTGCGAACGTCCCGTCCATCGAGAAGACGCCATCCGTCACGATGAGCCGCGTGCGCGCGCCCGCGCTCTCCTTGAGCCTCGCCTCGAGCTCGGTGAGGTCGCGGTTCGCGTAGCGGTACTTGGTCGCCTTGGACAGGCGTATCCCGTCGATGATCGAGGCGTGGTTGAGCGCATCCGAAATGACCGCATCCTCCTCGCCCAGCAGCGTCTCAAAGAGGCCGCCGTTCGCATCGAAGCAGGAGGAGTAGAGGATCGCATCGGCCGTGCCGAGGAACGTCGCGAGCTTGTGCTCGAGGTCGCGGTGCACGGCGTGCGTGCCGCAGATGAAGCGCACCGAGGCCATCCCGTAGCCGTACTGGTCGATGGCCCGGTGCGCGGCCTCGCGCACGGCCGGGTGACTCGCAAGCCCGAGGTAGTTGTTGGCGCACAGGTTCACGACCTCGCGGCCCTCGCCGACCCGGATCACGGCATTCTGCGGCGAGTTGAGCAGGCGCTCGCTCTTGTAAAGGCCCTGCGCGCGCAGCGCGGCGAGCTCGGCGGTCAGGCGCTCATCGAGGGCCGCATGCATGGCTGGATCCCGGAGCCAAAGGGGTGGAAAGTATAGGCAAAATCGCCGGCCGCGACCGGCCATCCGCGCGAGGGACGCTGCCACGTGAATCGACATAACACCAATGCCGGGGACGCGGCGGACGAGGCGGAGCCGGGCACCGAGGGCGGCGCCCAGGCGCTTCGGATCGACCGCTGGCTCTGGTGCGCGCGCCTCTACAAGACCCGCTCGCTCGCCGCGCAGGCGGTCAGCGCCGGGCGCGTGCGCGTGGGGGATTTGCGCGTGAAGCCCTCGCGGCTCCTTAAGTGCGGCGAGCTCCTGCAACTATCGCTCGGCGGACGCGAGCTTGAGCTCAACGTGCTCGCGATCCCCTCGCGGCGCGGACCGGCGAGCGAGGCGCGTGGCTGCTACCGGGAGACGGCCGCGAGCGAGGCGCGCGGGCTCGTGTGGAACTCCCAGCAGCGCCTCGCCGCCCTCACGACGCCAAGGCCCGAGGGCCGGCCGGACAAGAAGGCCCGCCGCGAGCTCATGGAGCTTGCGCGCCGCCAGGGACGGGCGTGAGGCGAGGCGCCGTTAGTGCATCAGCGCCGCCATCTGGCGGCGGCTCGGCGGCACGAGCGCATGGCTCTCGCCGAGGAGCGCGAACGCGGCGCGTAGCGCGCGCTGCGCGGCGCCGCCGCCGAAGGACGGTTGCTGGCGCATGAGGTCGAGCCAGGCGTCGAGCGCCTCGGCGTGGCGGCCGTCCAGGAATTCGCGCGCCGCCGCGCGGTGGCGCCTGGCGTGCGGGTCGGCAGCCGGTGCACTCGTGGCGATGCGCGCAAGCTCGAGTCGCGCGCGTCGCTCCGTGATCGCCCGCTCCGCGTCGCTCGCGGCCGGCACGTCCGCGAGGCGCTCGGCGGCGGCATCGAGGTGGCCGGCGGCGATCAGCACGTCGATGAGCGCGAGCCGGTGCGCGAGGCGGCCGGGCTCGGCGGCGTTGAGCTGCGTCAGCGTCGCGATCGCCGCGTCCGGGTCGCCTGCCGCGGCGACCTCGAGCGCCGCGCGCCGCTCGCGGTCGGACGGCTGCTCCAGGTGCGACTCGATGAGCCTGCGGATGACCCCTTCCGGCTGCGCGCCGATGAGGGCATCGACGGGCTTGCCGCCGCGGAACAGCGCGAGCGTCGGCAGGCTCTTGATGCCGTAGCGGCTGGCAAGGCCCGCCTCGGCGTCGGTGTCGACCTTCACGACCTCCGCGCGGCCGGCGTACTCGAGGCCTAGGCGCTCGAGCACCGGCGCGATCGCTTGGCAGGGCCCGCACCAGGCCGCCCAGAAGTCGACCAGCACCGGCAAGTCGCGGGAGCGCTCGAGCACGCGGGCCTCGAAGGAGGCCTCGGTGACGGCGGGATCGACGGCGGTGGCGGCGGACACGGGGCCTCGCGGGAGTCGGGGTGGCGATGGGTAAGCGTGTGGGCGCGCGGCCTCCGTATCAAGAGCCCGCCGCGCTCGGCGATACTCCCCCGATGCCAGCGCCCGTCACCCCGAAGCTCGCGGTGGACATCGTCATCGAGCTCATCGACCGGCCGGGTCGTCCGATCGTCCTCATCGAGCGGCGCTACCCGCCGCCCGGCTGGGCGCTGCCGGGCGGGTTCGTCGACGTCGGCGAGACGGTCGAGGCCGCGGCCGTCCGCGAGGCGCGCGAGGAGACGGGGCTCATCGTCGAGCTCGGCGCGCTCCTTGGCGTCTATTCAGACCCTGCGCGCGATGCGCGCGGCCACACGGTGAGCGTCGTCTACGTTGCCCTCGCGGACTACCGGCGCGTCCGCGCCGGCTGAAGCGGGTTACTCAGCGCGCGTCGATCGGGATCGCGCGCGTCGACTTGACCTCTTCCATGACGACGTAGGTGTGCGTCTGCTCGATGCCGGTCAGCGCCGCGAGATCCTCGAGGAAGCGGCGGTAGGCGCCCATGTCGGCGGTACGGACCTTGAGGAGATAATCGAAGCCGCCGGCGACCATGTGGCATTCCTGGACGGGCTTAAGGCCGATGACGCCGTCGCGGAAGCGGTTGAAGACATCCGGCGTCGTCCGGTCGAGCTGGACCTCGACGAAGGCGATGAGCCCGGCGCCGAGGAGGGCGGGGTCGAGGTCCGCGGCATAGCCCCGGATGTAGCCGTCGCGCTCGAGGCGCCGAAGGCGCTCGAGGCACGGGGTAGCGGAGAGGTGCACCTGCCGCGCGACCTCGGCGACGCTCAGGCGCCCGTCGGCCTGCAGTAGCGAGAGCATCTGGCGGTCGATTCGGTCGAGCGGGTGGGACATGTGGCACCAACGCAGTCGATCTAACGTTTTTCGGCTCTTGAGACAGTTAAAAACACTGGCTTGATCGCAATATAGTAGCCGAATCAATCGGGGGAATCGAATGTCGCCATTCATCAGCGTCGACGGCAAGTCGCTCGAGTCGGCCGTGGGCCGCGGGGTCAACCGGTTGTGGCTGGCCGATGAGGACGCGGTGCTCCGCGAACTCCTGCCGCTCGCCCGCATCGAGGAGCCCGCCCGCGCCGCGGTGACGGCGGAGGCCATCGCGCTCGTCGAGACGGTGCGCAGCGCCCGCATCGAGCACTCGGGGATGGACGCATTCCTGCGGGAATACGACCTGGGTTCCCAGGAGGGCGTGATCCTGATGTGCCTTGCCGAGGCGCTCCTTCGCATTCCGGACGCGGTGACCGCCGACCGGCTCATCGCCGACAAGCTCGCCGCGGGTGACTGGGCGGCGCACCTGTCGGACGGCGGGTCGCTGTTCGTGAACGCCTCGACCTGGGGCCTCATGCTGACCGGGAGGATCGTGCAGCCGGACGCCGGCACCCAGCGCGATCCCGCCGGGTTCATCCGTAACCTCGTCGCGCGGGTCGGGGAGCCTGTGGTGCGCACCGCGCTTCGCCAGGCGATGCGCATCATGGGGCACCAGTTCGTCATGGGGCGCACCATCGACGAGGCGCTCGCGCGGGCGGGCGAGGGCGCGAACGCCCGCTACCGCTACTCCTTCGACATGCTGGGCGAAGCGGCGCTGACGATGGCGGATGCTGATCGCTACCTCGATGCCTACGCCCGTGCGATCGACTCGCTCGGCGCCGCGGTCAGGAAGTCGCGCGACTCGACCCCGGAGTCGGCGCCGAGCATCTCCGTCAAGCTCTCGGCGCTTCATCCGCGCTACGAGTTCGCGCAGCGCGCGCGCGTGCATGCGGAACTGACGCCCAGGATCATCAAGCTCGCCGAGCGCGCGGCCGCCGTCGGCATCGCGCTCACCGTTGACGCCGAGGAATCCGAGCGGCTCGAGATCTCCGTCGAGATCGTCGCCGCCGTGCTCGGCGCGCCCGCGCTCGCCGGCTGGCAGGGGTTCGGGCTCGCCGTGCAGGCGTACCAGAAGCGCGCGCCGGACGTGCTTAGGTGGCTGATCGCGCGCGCGCGCACGGCCGGCCGTCGACTCAACGTGCGCCTCGTCAAGGGCGCGTACTGGGACTCCGAGATCAAGCGCGCGCAGGAGCGCGGGTACCCCGGCTACCCCGTCTACACGCGCAAGCAGTGCACCGACGTCGCCTACCTCGCCTGCGCGACGCTGATGCTGGATGCGCCCGATGTGATATTCCCGCAGTTCGCGACCCACAACGCGCACACCGTCGCGAGCATCCTGCACCACGCCGGGAGTCGCGGCCGCAGCTTCGAGTTCCAGCGCCTGCACGGCATGGGCGAGGAACTCTATGGCCTCGTCACCGACCCCGCGCGCCACGGCGCGGCCTGCCGCGTCTACGCGCCGGTGGGCTCGCACGAAGACCTGCTGCCGTACCTCGTCAGGCGCCTCCTCGAGAATGGCGCCAACACCTCCTTCGTCAATCGCATCGTCGATTCGCGGTTGCCGCCCGAGGAAATCGTCGCCGATCCCATCGCGTTCATCGATGGACTCGTCAGCGTCCCGCACCCGCGCATCCCGCTGCCGTCGCGCATCTTCGGCGCCGAGCGGCCGAACTCGGCCGGCGTCAATCTCGCCGACGGGCACGCGCTTGCCGAGCTGGCCGCCGCGGCTGGCGGCGCCCTCGAGGCGCGTCACGGCGCGAGCGCGATCATCGACGGGCGGGCGGCGGCCAAGCCCGATGCGATAGCCGCGCGCGGCACCGCCGTGCACAGCCCGGCGGATCGCTCGCTCCTCGTCGGGCACGTGCTCGAGACGACGGACGCCGACGTCGGGCGGGCGCTCGATGTCGCGGTCGGCGCGTTCGATGGCTGGGACCGGACCCCGGCGAACGAGCGCGCCATGATCCTCGAGCGCGCGGCGGATGCGTTCGAGCAGCACCGCGCCGAGCTCATCGCGCTATGCGTGCGCGAGGCCGGCAAGTCGATCGCCGACAGCGTCGCGGAGGTCCGCGAAGCGGTCGATTTCCTGCGCTACTACGCGCAGCGGGCGCGGTTCGACTTCGGCAAGGATCTGGTGCTGCCGGGGCCGACCGGCGAGAGCAACGAGCTCACGCTCCGTGGCCGGGGCGTGTTCGTGTGCGTGAGTCCCTGGAACTTCCCGCTCGCGATCTTCACGGGCCAGGTCGCGGCGGCGCTCGCCGCCGGCAACGCCGTCATCGCCAAGCCCGCCGAGCAGACCGCGCTCGTCGCCGCCTACGCGACGAGGCTCCTGCACGAGGCGGGGGTGCCTGGCGGCGCGCTCGGCTTCGTGCCGGGCGATGGCGCGCGCGTTGGCGGGCGCCTCACGGCCGACAGCCGCGTCGCTGGCGTCGCATTCACGGGCTCGAACGACACCGCCGCCTCGATCCATCGCGCGCTCGCGGCACGCAAGGGCCCGATCGCGGCGCTGATCGCCGAGACGGGCGGGCAGAACGCGATGATCGTGGATAGCTCCGCGCTCCCCGAGCAGGTCGTCAACGACGCGATCGCCTCGGCCTTCGGCAGCGCTGGCCAGCGCTGCTCGGCGCTTCGCATCCTCTGCGTGCAGGAGGAGATCGCCGACCGGGTCGAGGAGTTGATCGCTGGCGCCATGGATGAGCTCGTCATCGGCGACCCGGCGCTCCTCTCGACCGACGTTGGCCCGGTGATCGACGGCGAGGCGCTCGCAGGGCTCGAGCGGCATTTGAAAGAGATCACCCGCGGCGCGCGCTGGTCGCACCGCGCGCGCCTCCCGCCAGGGCTCGAGCGCGGCTCGTTCCTCGCGCCGCTCGCCGTCGAGATCAAGAGCATCACGGCGCTCGAGCGCGAGGTGTTTGGTCCCGTGCTCCACGTGCTGAGATGGCGGGCGCGCGAGCTCGATGAACTCGTCGATGCGATCAACGCGACCGGGTTCGGGCTTACCCTCGGCATCCACACGCGCATCGATTCGACCGTCGAGCGGGTGCGGCGGCGGGCGCGGGCCGGCAACGTCTACGTGAACCGCAACATGATCGGCGCGGTGGTCGGCGTGCAGCCCTTTGGCGGCAGCGGGCTTTCGGGCACGGGGCCGAAGGCGGGTGGCCCCCACTACCTGCACCGCTTCGCGACCGAGCAGACGGTCACGATCAATACGGCGGCGGTCGGGGGCAATGCGAGCTTGCTGGCGCTCGCGGGCTAGCGGCTTGGTAGCGAGGCCGCGGCAGGCGGCGATAGGCGTGGAGCGTTGTCGTTCACGGCCCGCTCCGGCCTATTGCCGGGCGGGTCCTGCGGCGAGATCGAACGACTCGAGCATCTGCTCGCTCCATTCAGGGCGCAGCCAGGCGCTCCCGGAGGGCGGTTCCGGATAGTCGTTCCGGCAGTAGCCGCGCCGCGCTTCGAAATCAAAGACCGCATGCGGGTAGTCGTTGACCAGCAGGGCCGCTCTGGTTCCGCCGTCATCCCAGAGCAATTTGATCGTCGATGGGAGCTCGCGATCGGAAACCTCTCCTACGGTGTAGATGTGCATCGCGTCGAGGATCCGCAGCTCGTCGTTGGACACGTCGACGGAATAGAAATAGCCCGTCTCCCCGTCGTCCTCAAATACAACCGCAACGGACTCGGTCCGGCTGGCGGCCTCGATGACCACAGGTTCGCCCACCGTGATTATCTGTTCGACAGCGACACTCAGAGTCACCGCGGACCTCCGTTGGTCATCGGGCGCCAAACGACTGTTTAGCGGCGGGGGCCGTCGTCGTCAGGGTGGCGCAGCCGCACTTTCTCGAAGACTCCCTGGGCGACTTCATCCCAGCCCTCGACAGGAGCCCTGAGCGTGCAGACGGCGGCGGTCGGCAGGTCGCCGATCGTATCGTCGCCCGAGAGCCATGCCGCCAGGCGGCTGACGCCCGGATTGTGGCCGACCAGCATCACGTGGCGGTGCGCGGCGGGCGTCGCGCGCAGGATGGCAACGAGCGTCGCGCGCTCGGCGAGGTAGATGCGATCGTCGTGGCGGATCTTCTGCAGCGGAAAACCCAGCGAGCGCGCGAACTCCTTGGCCGTGCTGATCGCGCGCACCGCGGGGCTCGCGAGGATGTGGTCGGCCCGGATGCCGAGCGAGTGGGCGAGCTCGGCCATCTCCTCGGCCTCCTTGCGGCCGCGCTTGTCGAGGCGCCGCTCGAAGTCCTCGACGTCGCCGTCGTGCTTCTCGGCGTGCGCGTGGCGCACGATCGTTACCAGCTTCATTCCCCGTCCCCGTCTTGTCGTCGTGCTCTTAGTCGATCCCGATCACTAGCCGCCCGGCCCTTACTTCGATCGGGAAGGTCGGGACGGGCTCGTAGGCGGGCGGCGAAAGCGCCGCCCCCGTGCGCAGGCAAAACCGCGCGCCGTGCCTCGGGCAGATGACCTCGAGCCCCTCGACCGGGCCATCCGACAGCGGGTTGCCGTCGTGGGTGCAGACGTCCTCGATCGCGTAGCGCTCGCCGCCCACATCGTAGACGGCGATGAACCGGCCATCGACCTCGAACACCCGGTGGCCGCTGCGCGGCACGGCATCGGCAGCGCCCACATCGATCCAGCGCGCCGTCATCACATCATACCGGTCTGCAGTCGCGCGGCCTCGGACATCATCTCGCGGCCCCACGGTGGATCGAACACGAGCTCGACGTCGGGTTCGGTGACGGTCGGAATGAGCTCGAGCTTTTCCTTGACGTCCTGCACGAGCACCTCGCCCATGCCGCAGCCGGGCGCCGTCAGCGTCATCCGCACTGCGACCGCGCGGGTCCCGTCCGGCCGGCCCGCGATCTCGCAGCTGTAGATGAGGCCAAGATCGACGATGTTGACGGGGATCTCGGGGTCGTAGCAGGTCCGCATCTGGTCCCACGCGAGCTTCTCGACGTCGGCGTCGGTCGCATCGGGTGGCAATTGGAGCTTCTGCGGCGCTTCCTTGCCGATCGCATCGGCGTCCTCGCCCGCGACCCGGAAGAGGTTGCCCTCGACGTAAACAGTGAAGCTGCCGCCGAGCGCCTGCGTGACGTAGCCGACGCTGCCGGTGCGCAGCTTCACCTCGACGCCGGCCGGGACCAGCACCGCCTTGACGTCGCGGTTGACGACGAAGGGCTCGTTCTCGTGGTGACGCATTCGCTCGTTGCCTGCCTAGGGGTTCATTCGGTCGAAACGGGTGCGGCTTCGGCGGCGAGCGCGGCGCGAAGCGTATGCCAGCAGAGGCTCGCGCACTTCACCCGCGCCGGGAACTCGCGCACGCCGGAGAGCGCCGCGAGCTTGCCAAGCGAGGCAGGAGCCTCGGCGCCCTGGCGTGTCAGGAGGTCGTGAATCTCGCCGAAGAGCGCCTCGGCCTGCGCGGTCGTCTTGCCGCGCACGGCGTCGGTCATCAGCGAGGCCGAGGCGACCGAGATCGCGCATCCCGTGCCCTCGAACTTGACCTCGCGCAGGACCCCGCCATCGACGTCGGCGTAGACGGTGAGCTGGTCGCCGCAGAGCGGGTTGTGGCCGCGAGCGGAGCGCGCGGGCGGCGCTAGGCGCCCGAGGTTCCGGGGCTTTCGGTTGTGATCGAGGATCACGTCGCGGTAGAGGTCCTTGAGATCCATCGTCGCCTCAGCCGAAAAGGGTTTTCGCCGCGGCGACCGCCTCGACGAGGACGTCGATCTCGGCGCGCGTGTTGTAGAAGGCGAAGGAGGCGCGCGCGGTCGCGGGCACCCCGAAGTACTCCATGACCGGCATCGCGCAGTGATGGCCCGTCCTGATCGCGATGCCGGACTGGTCGAGGATCGTGCCCAAGTCGTGCGGGTGCACGCCCTTGAGCGTGAACGAGACGAGGCTCGCCTTGTCGCGCGCGGTGCCGACGAGCTCGAGGCCCTCGATCGTGCCGAGCCGTTCGGTCGCGTACTCGAGGAGGCCGTGCTCGTAGGCGGCGATGCGCTCGAGGCCGATGCCATCAATGTAGTCGATCGCCGCCGCGAGGCCGACCGCGCCGCCCATGTGCGGCGTGCCCGCCTCGAACTTGTGCGGCAGCTCGTTGTAGGTGGTGCCGGTGAAGCTGACAGAAAGGATCATGTCGCCGCCGCCCTGCCAGGGCGGCATCGCCTCGAGCAGGCTCTCGCGCCCGTACAGGACGCCAATGCCGGTCGGCCCGTACATCTTGTGCGCCGAGAAGGCGTAGAAGTCGCAGTCGAGCGCGCGCACGTCGACGGCGGTGTGCGGCACGGCCTGGGCGCCGTCGAGGAGCACAGGGATGTTCCTTGCATGCGCGAGCGCAACGATCTCCTTGACCGGAAGGACCGTGCCGAGCGCGTTCGAGACGTGCGCGGTCGCGACGAGTCGCGTCCGCTCGCCGAGGAGCCGGGCGAACGCCTCGAGCTCGAGCTCGCCGCGGCGGTTGATCGGCGCGACGACGAGCTTCGCGCCCGTCGCCGCCGCGACCATCTGCCAGGGCACGATGTTGGCGTGGTGCTCAAGCCAGGTGATCAGGATCTCATCGCCCGGGGCGAGTTTGGGGCGGGCGTAGGACTGCGCGACCAGGTTGATCGCCTCGGTCGTGCCGCGGGTGAAGATGATCTCGCGGCTCGAGCGGGCGTTCAGGAACACGCGCACGCGTTCGCGCGCGCCCTCGAAGGCATCGGTCGCGCGCTGCGACAGCGTGTGCACGCCGCGATGCACGTTCGCGTGCATGTGCTCGGCGTAGCGGCGCTCGGCGTCGAGCACCGCGGTCGGCCGCTGGCTCGAGGCGCCGTTGTCGAGGTAGACGAGCGGCTTGCCGTGGATCCGCTCGGCGAGGATCGGGAAATCGGCGCGGTAGCGGGCGACGTCGAACTCGGCGGGCGTGGCTCTGATCTGCGCACTCATGCGATGAACTCCCGGATCAGCGGCGCGGCGGGGAGGCTGCCGAGCACGCGCTCCTCGGCGAAGCGCCGAAGCGCCGGCAGCGTGATCTTCGCGATCACGTCCTCGGCGAAGGCGAAGGTGAGGAGCGCGCGGGCGATGTCCCGGTCGAGGCCGCGGGCGAGCAGGTAGAAGAGCATCTGCTCATCGAGGGCGCCCGTTGTCGCGCCGTGGCTGCACTTCACGTCGTCCGCATTGATCTCGAGCTGAGGCCGGGAGTCGAGGCTCGCGCCCGGTGACAAGAGGAGATTCTTGCTCGACTGGCGCGAGTCGGCCTTCATGGCGCCCTTGTGCACGACGACCTTGCCGTCGTAGCTGCCGCGGCCGCGGTCCTTGCCGACGCCACGGTAGACCTGGTCGCTCGTCGTGCGGGGCGCTACGTGCTCGACGACGGTGCGCACATCGATCTGGCGGCTCTGCTCGGCGAGGAGGAGACCTGAGAGTTGCGTGGAGGCGCCTTCGCCCTCGAGCCGGACCCTGAGGTCGAGCCGCGCGAGCTGCCCGCCGAGTCCTAGATGACGGTGGCGGTAGGTGGCATCCGCCGCGACCCGCACGCTCACGTCCTGGAGCTCTATCGCGTGGGCCCCCGCGAGAGTGATCGCGTAGTGCTCAAGGCGTGCACCGACCCCAAGCTCGATGTCCGCTACCGGGGCCGCGAGTGTCTCGGCGTCGCCCGGCGTCAGGTGGTATTCGATGAGGCGCGCACTTGCACCCGGCGCGAGCGTCACGGCGAGGCGGGGGTACGCCCCGCCGCCCGTGGCGAGGTGGACGACGTGGATCTGCTGGTCGGGCGCGCCATCCGGGGCGACGCTGAGGTGCGCGCCGTCGACGAGGAGGGCGGCGTTCAGGAGCCGGATCCGCTCGTCGATGCCATCGCCCGCGCCAAGGCGCGCCTCGAGGGCGGGTGGGAGCTTGGCGGCGAGCACGGCCGCGAGCGGCGTGACGCTGAGGCCGCGCGCGAGGACCGCGGTCGACATGCTTGGCTGGAAGCGCCCGTCGAGGAAGACGACCGTCGTCCCGTCGCGCGCCGGGAGCATCGCGAGCGCGTCGGCGGCGACGGGCCGCGCGGTGGCCGGTGCGAGATCGCGCCGACCGAGGAGCCTGAGGTTCGAGTACTTCCAGGCATCGTCGCGCGGGCCCGGCAGCCCGAGCGCCAGCAGCCGATCGAGCGCGGCACGGCGCCTCGCGTGCGCTACCTCGCCACCGGCGAGCGTCGCCGCCGCCTCGGCGAGACGGCCGAGCGGCGTCGTGCCTTCGGCAACCGCGCTCATGCAGCGCTCGCCTCGTGGCGCACCCAGTCGTAGCCGCGCCGCTCGAGCTCGAGCGCGAGGCTCTTGTCGCCACTCTTGAGGATCCGCCCGGCCGCGAGCACGTGGACGCGATCGGGGATGATGTGCTCAAGCAGGCGCTGGTAGTGGGTTACGAGCACGATCGCGCGGTCGGCGCGCTTTAAGCTATTGACGCCGTTCGCGACGACTTTCAGCGCGTCGATGTCGAGACCGGAGTCGGTCTCATCGAGGATCGCGAGGGTCGGCTCGAGCACGGTCATCTGCAGGATCTCGTTGCGCTTCTTCTCGCCCCCTGAGAATCCCTCGTTGACGCCGCGCGAGAGGAAGCTGTCGTCCATCTGCATGAGGCGCATCTTGTCGCGCACGAGCCCGAGAAATTCGAACGCGTCGACCTCGGGCAAGCCCTGCTCGCGCCGGCGGGCGTTCAAGGCCGCCTTCAGCAGGTAGACGTTGTTGACCCCCGGGATCTCGACCGGGTACTGGAAGCCGAGGAACAGGCCGCGGCGCGCGCGCTCCTCGGGTGCGAGCGAGAGGAGGTCGGCACCGCGATAGCGCACCTCGCCCCGCGTGACCTTGTAGGTCGAGCGGCCGGCGAGGAGCTGCGCGAGCGTGCTCTTGCCGGCGCCGTTCGGTCCCATAATCGCGTGCACCTCGCCCGCGCGGACCTCGAGGTTGAGGCCATCGAGTACCTTGCGCCCCTGCACTTCGGCGGCGAGGTCCTTGATCTCGAGCAAGAGCTCGCTCTGGTTCGTGTCAGTCATGCGTAGTGTCGCTTCGTGATTGATTCGTTCATCCGACCGCGCCTTCGAGGCTGACGGCGAGGAGGTTCTGCGCCTCGACCGCGAATTCCATCGGCAGCTCCTTGAAGACAGTCTTGCAGAAGCCGCTGACGATCATGTTGACCGCGTCCTCCTGCGACAGCCCGCGCTGCAGGCAGTAGAAAAGCTGGTCCTCGCCGATGCGGGACGTCGTCGCCTCGTGTTCGACCGTCGCGGTCGGATTCTTGACCTCGACGTACGGGAACGTGTGCGCGCCGCAGTGCTCGCTCATCAGGAGCGAATCGCACTGCGTGTAGTTGCGGGCGCCCTCGGCCGAAGGCAAGACCTTGACGAGGCCGCGGTAGCTGTTCTGCGCGTGGCCGGCCGAGATGCCCTTCGAGACGATCGTGCTCTTCGTGTTCCTGCCGATATGGATCATCTTCGTGCCGGTGTCGGCCTGCTGGTAGTTGTTGGCCACCGCGACCGAGTAGAACTCGCCGACCGAGTTCTCGCCCGTCAGCACGCAGCTCGGGTACTTCCAGGTGATCGCCGAGCCCGTCTCGACCTGCGTCCAGGAGATGCGCGAGTTGGCGCCGCGGCACTCGCCGCGCTTCGTCACGAAGTTGAAGATGCCACCGACGCCGTTCTCATCGCCCGGGTACCAATTCTGGACCGTCGAGTATTTGATGTTGGCATCGCGCAGCGCAATCAATTCAACAACCGCGGCATGCAGTTGATTTTCATCGCGCATGGGAGCCGAGCAGCCTTCAAGATAGCTAACGTGGCTGCCCTCATCGGCGATGATCAAAGTACGTTCGAACTGTCCGGTCTTGGCGGCATTGATTCGGAAGTACGTCGACAGCTCCATCGGGCAGCGCACGCCCTTCGGGATGTAGACGAACGAGCCGTCGGTGAACACCGCCGAGTTGAGCGCGGCGTAGAAATTGTCCGTCGTTGGCACGACGCTGCCAAGGTACTGCTCGAGGAGGGCAGGGTGCTCGCGCACCGCGTCCGAAAACGGACAGAAGATCACTCCGGCTTCCCCCAACCGCTCCTTGAACGTCGTCGCGACCGAGACGGAGTCGAAGACCGCATCGACGGCAACACCGGCGAGCCGCGCACGCTCATGGAGTGGCACGCCGAGCTTCTCGTAGGTCGCGAGCAGCTTCGGATCGACGTCGGCGAGGCTCTTCGGCCCGTCGGTGTTCGCCTTCGGCGCCGAGTAGTACGAGATCGCCTGATAGTCGATCGGCGCATAGCGCACGTGTGCCCAGTGGGGCTCGCGCATCGTGAGCCAGTGGCGGTAGGCCACGAGGCGCCAGTTGAGCAGGAACTCGGGCTCGCCCTTCTTCCTGGAGATGAGCCGGATCACGTCCTCGTTGAGGCCGGGCGGCACCGTGTCGGAATCGATGTCCGTCACGAAGCCGTGGCGGTACTGCTGGCCGACGAGTGAATCGAGGTCCTGGGGTTTGGTTGCCATGGGGAGATTCAGCTGCGTACGCGAAGGCCGGGGCGCGCACCGAGCGGAATGGCGAGGTCGGCGAGCGCGAGGCTCGTCGCGTCGCGTCCGGTGAGTTGCGTCAGCGACACAGCGGCGAGCGCGCGGCGGATGGCGCCGTTGACCCGCTGCCAGCTGTGGCCGACCCGGCAGCTGCCCTCGAGGCCGCACTGGCCCGGGTGCGTGACGCACTCGGTGAGACCGACGGGTCCCTCGACCGCATCGATGATGTCGGCGGCGCTGATCGAGTCGGCGGCGCGGCCGAGCGCATAACCGCCGTGGCTGCCGCGGATGGAGGTCACGAGCCCCGCGCGCTGCAGTTCCTTGAGGACCTTGCTCACGGTCGCGACGCCGACCCGAGAGGATTCGGCGAGTTCGACGGCGGTTTTGAGCCCCGCGCCTTCGTCGGCGAGGTGCGCCAGGATCACGGTCGCGTAGTCGGTCATCTTGCTGATGCGGAGCATGCCGAAACCCTTGATTTCTATACAGGACCATTTTAGTCCTATTAGCGTTCGGAGCCAAGCGGGACGGAGGGCGGGGTGAGGCGGGGCGGCCGGATCCGCTATTATGGGAACTTCCCGTTTCGTCCCCGGTCCCCAGCGTGGTGGCGAGACTTATCCAGGAGTTCGGCATGAATCGGAATGAACTGGCGCGTATCGCGCACGCCATGGTCGCCAAGGGTCGCGGGCTCCTTGCCGCCGACGAGAGCACCGGCACGATCAAGAAGCGCTTCGACAAGATCAAGGTCGAGGGCACGGAGGAGAACCGCCGCGCGTACCGCGAGCTCCTGTTCACGACGCCCGGCATGGCCGACTTCATTTCCGGGGTCATCCTCTACGACGAGACGCTGCGCCAGTCCACGAAGAGCGGCGAGCGCTTCGCCGACCTCCTGACGCGCCTCGGCGTGATCCCCGGCATCAAGGTCGATGGCGGCACCAAGCCGATGCCGAACTTCCCGGGCGAGGTGATCACCGAGGGCCTCGACGGCCTCCCGGCCCGGCTCGCCGAGTACCACAAGCTCGGCGCCCGCTTCGCCAAGTGGCGCGCGGTCATCGACATTGGCGATGGCATCCCGACGCGGACCTGCATCGAGACGAATGCGGATCTCCTCGCGCGCTACGCCGCGCTCTGCCAGGAGGCCGAGATCGTGCCGATCGTGGAGCCGGAGGTGCTCATGGACGGCGGCCACTCGCTCGCGCGCTGCGAGGAAGTGACCGAGCAGGTGCTGACGACGGTGTTCGACCGCCTGCACGCGCAGCGCGTCTACCTCGAGGGCATCGTCTTGAAGCCCAACATGGTGATCTCGGGCCAGAAGGCCACCAACCGCGCGAGCCCCGCCGAAGTCGCCGAGGCGACGCTCCGGTGCCTGAAGCGCCACGTGCCGGCGGCGGTGCCTGGCATCGCGTTCCTGTCGGGCGGCCAGAACGAGCAGGAAGCGACGCTGCACCTGGACCTCATGAACCGCGCCGGTTCCCTGCCCTGGCTCCTGTCGTTCAGCTACGGACGGGCTTTGCAGCAGTCGGCGCTCGCCACCTGGGGCGGGGCCGCGGCGAGCGTTGCGAGCGCGCAGGCCGAGTTCCTGAAGCGCGCGCGGCTCAACAGCCTCGCGGCGGGCGGTCGCTACGAGTCGGCGCTCGAGAAGCAGGCCGCCTGACGCCAAGGCGCACAGCATGACCGGTCCCGCCACCGCCGCCCCGAGTCCTGGCGCGGCCGACGCCGTCGTGTCGCTCGAGGGCGTTAGCTACGCCGTCGGCGGCCGCAGCATCTTCGACCGTCTCGACATCGGCATCGAGCGCGGCAAGGTGACCGCGATCATGGGCCCGTCGGGAACCGGCAAGACGACGCTGCTGCGCCTGATCACGGGCCAGATCCGTGCGGATGCCGGGCGCATCCAGGTCGATGGCACCGACGTCGGCACGCTCGACAACGACGGCCTCTACCGGCTCAGGCGCGGCATGGGCATGCTGTTCCAGAATGGCGCGCTGCTCACCGATCTCGATGTCTACGAGAACGTGGCGTTCCCGCTCAGGGAGCACACGAACCTGCCCGAATCGCTTGTCGCGCGCATCGTGCTCATGAAGCTGCACGCGGTCGGGCTGCGCGGAGCCGCGCGCCTGCTGCCGGGGGAGCTCTCGGGCGGCATGGCGCGACGGGTCGCGCTCGCCCGCGCGATCGTGATGGACCCTAAGCTCCTCATCTACGACGAGCCGTTCGCGGGCCTCGATCCGATCGCGCTTGGCGTGGTGCTCAGGCTCATCCGCGACACCAACGATGCGCTCGGCATCACGAGCATCGTCGTTTCGCACGACGTGCACGAGATCAGCGCGCTCGCCGACCGAGCGTATCTCCTCTCGGGCGGGCGCGTGGTCGCAGCGGGGACGCCCGCGCAGCTCAACGCCGATGCCTCGCCGATCGTCAGGCAGTTCATGGGCGGGCTACCCGACGGGCCGGTCGCGTTCCAGTACCCGGCGCCCGACTACGCCGCGCAGCTCTTAGGCGCCGAGGTGCCGCGATGAGCCTCGCGGCGGAAGTCCTCGGCAACGGGCGGGCGCTGCTTGGCAAGGCCGGCAGCTTCACGCTTTTCACATTGAGGATGCTGCGAGTCACGCCGCGGGCGCTCCTGCGGCCCTCGCTCGTCATCGCCCAGGTCTTCAATACGGGCGCCCTCTCGCTCGTCATCATCATGCTGTCCGGGCTCTTCGTCGGCATGGTGCTCGCGCTGCAGGGCTACGACCTGCTGCAGCGCTTCGGCTCGACCGAATCGCTCGGCACGGCGACGGGACTTGCGATCCTGAAGGAACTCGGGCCCGTCGTGACCGCGCTCCTCTTTGCCGGGCGCGCCGGCACCTCGCTCACCTCCGAGATCGGCCTCATGGCCGCGACCGACCAGCTTGCCGCGATGGAGATGATGGCGGTCGATCCGATCCGGCGCGTCTGCGCGCCGCGCTTCATCGGCGGCTTCATCTCGATGCCGCTGCTGGCGGCCATCTTCGGCATGATCGGCATCTTCGGTGCGCAGCTCGTCGGCGTCACGCTGATGGGCGTCGACTCCGGGCAGTTCTGGTCGCAGATGCGAGGCGCCGTCGCCTTGAAGGACGTGACCGAGGGAATCCTGAAGAGCATCGTGTTCGGCTTCGCCTGCAGCGCGATTGCCGTCTACGAGGGCTACCACGCGGTACCGACGGCCGAGGGCGTCGGGCGCGCGACGACGCGCACGGTCGTGACCTCCTCGGTCGCGGTGCTGGTCATTGATTACATGCTCACGGCGGTACTGCTGTGAGCGGAGGAGAGTGGCGATGAGTCAGATACGCTCGACCGAGATCGGCACGGGCCTTTTCGCGTTGCTTGGCTTCGCGGCCCTGTTCTTCCTGGTCACGCAGATCACGAGCCGTGGCTTCAGCTGGCACGACCAGAGCTACCACCTGACCGCGCGCTTCAGCAACGTCGGCGGGCTCAAGGTCGGTGCGCCCGTGTCGATGGCGGGCGTCACGATCGGCCGCGTCGAGTCGATCGACTTCGACTCGACCGACTACAAGGCGGTCGCACACCTCAAGGTCGAGCAGCGCTACAAGAAGATCCCGGACGACAGCGACGTCGCGATCTACACGGCGGGGCTCCTTGGCGGGCAGTACGTCGGATTTACCGCCGGCGGCTCGGAAACTTATTTCAAGGAAGGCGATCAGATCGAGATGACCCAGTCAGCGATCGTGCTCGAGAACCTGATCAGCAAGTACCTGTTCGACAAGGCCGGGCAGGGCCCCGCCAAGCCCGCCGAAGGAGCCGCCAAGTGAGCCTAACCCGCCCGAGAGCCGCCGCCATTCGGGCTGCGCTCGCCAGCCTTACGCTCGCCGCCGCGCTCGGCGCCGCGCCGCTCGCGGGAGCTGCGACACAGGCGCCCGCGCCAGCAACACCCGCCGCGCCTGCCACCGACAGCGCGCAGCTCGGGCCGCAGGAGCTCATGCAGGATGTCTCGAACCGCATGTTCGCCGCGCTCGACAACAACCGCGATGCGATCCACAAGAACCCCGAGAAGGTCTTCCCGATCGTCGACCAGATCCTGCTGCCGCACTTCGATACCGACTTCGCGGCGCAGAAGGTGCTCGCGCAGTACTGGCGCACCGCGACGCCTGAGCAGCAGAAGCGGTTCGTGTCGGCGCTCTACAAGGCGCTGCTGCATACCTACGGCGGCGCGCTCGCCGATTTCACCGCCGACCGGCTGAAGCTCCTGCCGTTCCGGCCGGACCCGGATCCCGCCAACGCGACGATCCGCACGCAGGTCACCCGTTCCAACGGCGGCGTCGTGCCGGTCGACTACCGCCTGCACAAGACCGACAAGGGCTGGAAGGCCTGGGACGTCATCATCGAGGGCATCTCGTACGTGCGGAACTACCGCACCGACCTGGGCGCCGAGGCCGGCAAGAACGGCCTCGAAGCCGTGATCACGCGCCTCGAGCGCGAAGGGCTCGACGTCAACAAGTCCTCGGCCGGCCACTGAGACCGCCATGGCACGCCGCCCGGAGTCCGCCCGGTTCGAGCTCGCGCCTGCGGGCGCCGAGGGCACCTACGCCCTCTCCGGCGTCCTCAGCTTCGATACCGCGAGCGCGGCGCTGGCGCGCGGCACGATGCTCTTTCGCGGGGCGGGCACGCGGTCGGTTGATTTGTCGGGCGTGACGCACGCCGACAGCGCGGGGCTTTCGGTCCTGCTCACGTGGGTCGAGCGGGCGAAGCGCGAAGGCTGGCACCTGCGCTATACCGCCTTACCCGCGCAGCTACTCGGCATCGCGCGCCTGTGCGCGGTCGAGAGCCTGCTCGCCGCCGCCGAATAGGCCGCGCGCTTTCCTCAAGGATCGGTAGTGTCGCTCGCCGGTGGCGCGGGTTCGGCCGCCGTTGCCCCCGCGCCCTCGGACGGTTCGCTGCCGACGGCGGTCGAGGCGGCCACATCCGTCGCGACGACAGGGGCCGCCGGGTCCGGCAGCGCCGACACCGGATCATCGAAGTTGTCATCCGGTACGTTGCCGTCGTGGACGAGGTAGGAGCGCCGCGCGACGTAGGCGTTCCTGACGAACACGTACGGGTCGAACGCGTTGCGCAGCGTGGAGTCGGCCGCGAGCAGCTCGACGCGGCGGTCGAACAGAACCAGCATCTGGAAGCCGTAGCGCGCCCGCGCGGACTTCAGGTAGTGGTACGGCGTCACGTAGGTGTCGACGAACTTGGCGGGCGCATCGCGAAAATCCGAGGGTCCAAGCAACGGGACGACGAGGTACGGTCCCGGGGGCACGCCCCAATGACCGAGCGTCTGGCCGAAATCCTCGTCGTGGCTCTGAAATCCGAAGCGCGTCGCCGGGTCGGCCAACCCGCCGATGCCGAGCGTCGTGTTGATCAGGAGCCGCATCACATCGCTACCGGCGTCCTTGACCTTGCCCTGCAACGCATCGTTGACGACGACGGCGGGGTAGGTGAGGTTCGAGGCGAAGTTGCTGACGGCCTTGCGGACGGGCGATGGAACCACCGCCACATAGGCGCGGGCGGCCGGGCGCGCGAGCATGCGATCGAGCGCTTCGTTGAATGCATAGGTCGCCCGGTTGAGCTTCTCGAGCGGGTCGCCGGGGGTGCCCGCGGGCGCCGCCGCCGATTGGCCGAGGAGGATTGCGCCGAGGGCGAGGGTGAGGGTCCGGCGGGCAAGGCGTCGCGGCGGGGACGTGTAGGGTGTCATGGTTCGGGATTCTAACAGGGCGCCGGTGGGCTCAGCGGCGCGTGTCGTCGGGCGTCTGCGGCGGCAGCGGTTCGCCGCGCTCGACGGCGGCCTGCATCCGCGGCGGCAGGTACTCCTTGAGCTCGTCGATGCGTGCCTTGAAGCGGCTGCGCTGCACGGGCGTGATGTTGGGGACCGCGAGCGCCTGGCGCAGGTTCTGGATCGCAAGCGGCAGGTCGCCACTCATGACGTCGTACTCGGCCATGTAGTAGCTCGCCTCGGCCGCTTCGCCCGCTGCGCTCGCCGCGAGCGCGATGAGGCGCACCTGGTCGTGCGAGGGTGGCACGGCGTTGAAGAGGTCGAGCAGCACCGCGTGGGCGAGTCTGGCATCGTCGGCGCGCATCAGCGTTTCGGCATAGCGCACCGTGATCGGGATGCTGCGCGGGAAGAGTTCCATCGATTGCGCCAGCTCGCTGCGCGAGCCCGGGATGTCGCCGGCGGCGAGCAGCGCCTGGCCAAGCGCCGAGTGATACTCCACGGTGTCCGGGTGGCGCGTGACGAGGTCCTGCAGGATCGGCACCGCCTCGGCCGGGCTCTTGCCCTGCACGAGCGCGAGCGCCCGCCCGTACAGACGATACTCGCTGACCACCGTTCCGCGCGAGGTGGCGTCGGCGTAAGCATCGTGCGGGTCGGACTCGATGGGGAGCGCCAGCACCCGCAGTTTCTCGCGGGTCAGCTGGTAGCCGACCGTGTCGACCGGCCGGACGACGGGGTAGGTGAGCGCGCGGCTGCGCGCCTCGGCGACGCGCGCGCTGGTCACCGGATGGGTCTGCAGGAACTCGAGGATCTTGGCGTTGATGCCGGCGCTGCCCATGCGCCGGCTCAGGGTGCTGAAGAATGTGGCCATTGCGTTCGGGTCGTAGCCGGCGGCGGCCATTACGCTGATGCCGACCCGATCGGCTTCGATCTCATTCTCGCGCGAGAAGTTGAGCTGGTGCTGGACCGCCGCGTTCTGGGCGCCGATGACGCCCGCCATGCCGACGTTCGCATTGCCGCTGATGGCGCCGAGCAGGATCGCGGCGAGCATCCCGGCCGTCGCGATGAGGCTACCGCGGCCCGCGTTCTGGATTCCGCGCGCGAGGTGCCGCTGCGTCACGTGCGAGATCTCGTGCGACAGGACGCCGGCAAGCTCGCTCTCGCCAGTGGTCGCGAGAATGAGCCCCGAGTGCACGACCACGAATCCGCCCGGCAGCGCGAAGGCTTGGATCGTGTTGTCCTTGAGCACGAGGAAGGTGAATTTCGTTTCGCCTTCCTGGGCATGGGCGGCGAGCCGCGCACCGATGCCCTGGATGTATTCGCCGATCTCCGGGTCATCGAGGATGACGCCCGAGTCCCTGAGCTGGCGCACGATCATCGTGCCGATCTGGAACTCGTCCTGCTTGGTGAACACCGCATCGGCGGGCGTGCCGATGTCGGGCAGGTCGTTCGGCGCGGCATTCGCCGCCGTCAGCACGATCAGGGCCGCAGTCAGGGAGACGACAGCGCGTCGGAGGAGGGTCGGGAACGTCATTAGTTGACTATAGACCCGACCCGGCGGCATTGGTTCAAGTGCGGTCTTTACAGACTTTCGGAGGCGAAATCGGCGAGCCGCGAACGCTCGCCACGCAGCAGGGTCACGTGGCCGGAGTGCGCCCAGCCGCGGAATCGGTTGACGACGTAGGTGAGCCCCGAGGTCGTTTCCGTCAGGTAGGGAGTGTCGATCTGGGCGATGTTGCCGAGGCAGACGAGCTTCGTGCCCGGGCCCGCCCGCGTCACCAGCGCCTTCATCTGCTTCGGGGTCAGGTTCTGCGCCTCGTCGAGGATGATGAAGCGGTTCAGGAACGTCCGGCCGCGCATGAAGTTGAGCGAGCGGATCTTGATGCGGCTCCGGAGGAGGTCATTGGTCGCGCCGCGCGCCCAGTGCCCGCCTTCCTGGCCCTGCGTCAGGACCTCGAGGTTGTCCATCAGCGCGCCCATCCACGGCTCCATCTTCTCCTCTTCTGTCCCCGGCAGGAAGCCGATGTCCTCGCCGAGCGGGATCGTGACCCGCGTCATGATGATCTCGGTGAAGCGGCGGTTGTCGAGCGTCTGCGCGAGTCCCGCGGCGAGCGTTAGCAGCGTCTTGCCGGTGCCGGCCGGCCCGAGCACGGTGACGAAATCGACTTCCGGGTCCATCAGCAGGTTGAGTGCGAAGTTCTGCTCGCGATTGCGGGCCGTGACACCCCAGACGCTATGGCGCTCGGCGCGGTAATCATTGATGAGCTCGAGTACCGCCTCCTCGCCCGTGACGCTGCGCACCGTCGCCTCGACGCCGTTCGCGCCGTCCTCGTAGACGAACAGGTTCGAGTGCCAGTCGCGTACCGCAGGCCCCCGCAGCCGGTAGAAAGTGCGGTGCTGGTCCTTCCACGACTGCATGTCCTTGCCGTGCTGCTCCCAGAAATCGACGGGCAGCGCCTGGGTTCCGGTGTAGAGGAGATCGGCGTCCTCGATGGTTTGGTCGCTGAAGTAATCCTCTGCGTGCACGCCGAGGATGGCCGCCTTGATCCGGAGGTTGATGTCCTTCGACACCAGCGTCACGTCGGCCTCGACGTGGGCGCGCTTCAGCGCAAGCGTCTGCCCGAGGATTGCGTTGTCCGCGCCATGGCCCGGCAGCGTCGGCAGGTCCGAGTCGAGGACTTCGGTCTGGAAGAAGAGCCTGCCGTTGCCCGTGCGGCTCTCGGCGGCGCCGTTCTTGGCGGTCGGCAGCGGCAGGCCGCGGTCGATCGCTTCCTTCGAGGCGCCGTGCATGAGCTCGTCGAGGAAGCGGCTCACCTGGCGGACGTTCCGCGCGGCCTCCGAGAGGCCCTTCTTGCCGGCGTCGAGTTCCTCGAGGACGATCATCGGGATGTAGACGTCGTGCTCGTCGAAACGAAAGATCGCGGTCGGGTCGTGCATCAGGACGTTGGTGTCCAGCACGAAGATCGAGCGGCGGGCGCGCCCTGCGCGCGACGTCGGCACGGGCTTCCTACAGCGCCCGCGCGGCGGCCAGGACCTCGTCGGCGTGGCCCTCGACCTTCACCTTGCGCCACTCAGCCCTGAGCACGCCCTTGCCATCGAGCAGGAACGTGCTGCGCTCGACACCCATGTACTTGCGGCCGTACATGCTCTTTTCCTTCCAGACGTCGAACAGCGTGCAGGCTTCCTTGTCGGGGTCGGCGAGGAGTTCGAATGGAAAGCGGTACTTCGCCTTGAACTTGATGTGCGAGGCGACGGAGTCGGGCGAGGCGCCGAGCAGGAGGCACTTGGCCTTGCGGAACTCCGCGGCGAGGTCGCGGAACGCCTCGCCCTCGCGCGTGCAGCCCGAGGTGTTGTCCTTCGGGTAGAAATAGAGCACGAGCTTGGAACCCGCTGCGTCCTTGAGGCGCCAGGGGCCGGCGCTCGACTCGAGCGAGAAGTCAGCGATCTTCGTTCCGACAACGGGCTTCGGCATACTCGCTCCGGCGCTCGGTCAGTTCTTGACGGGCTCGAGAATCGCGTCGAGGTTCAGGTGATCGCAGAAATCCATGAACTCCTCGCGCAGTACCCCCAAGTGGATGCGGCTCGGCACGTTGATGACAAGCCTGAGCGAGAACATCGGGGCGCCGGTGTGGGCCGCCGGATAGCTGCGCGTGTCGAGTTCGGCGATGTCGATGCCGCGTGCCGAGAAGAACCCGGAGACGCTCGAGACGATGCCGGACTGGTCGAGGCAGACGATGTCGACCGAGTAGGGGAGCATGTCGGCGCGGACCGCGCGGGTCTCGGTGCGCCTCGCCAGCACCGACACCTCGCCGCCGTCGCCGAGCTTCTTGATCTCGGTCTCGATCTTCGCGAGCGAGTGCCAGTTTCCTGAAATGAGCAGCGCCATCGCGAACTCGCTGCCGAGCGCGGACATGCGGCTTTCGACGATGTTGCCGCCGCAATCGGCGATCACGCGGGTCAGGTCGTGCACCATGCCGGTGCGGTCGCTGCCAATGGCAGACAGAGCGATCAGCTGCTTCATCCGTGGGGACGACTCGGGGGGGGAGGGTAAACGTCCATTCTACTCCACGGGGACCGTGGCGTGGGGCCGCGCTCGACGGCTTTGCTTGCGCCTGCGGGCGTCTGCTCAGTACCATCGCGGGCTAGTTTTCGCGAGGCTTGAATGTACAGCGGCAGCATCGTGGCCATCGTCACGCCGATGCTCGAGTCGGGCGAGGTGGACTTCCCGGCCTGGGATGCCCTGCTCGACTGGCACGTCGCGGAGGGCACGGACGGCATCGTCGTCGCCGGCACCACGGGCGAGTCGCCGACGGTGACGATCGATGAGGTCGTGGAGCTGACGCGCCGGGCGGCCGCCCGCTTGAAAGGGCGGATCCCGCTGATCGCGGGGAGCGGCACGAACGACACCGCGCGCAGCATCGCGCGCACGCGGCGTTTTGCCGAGGCGGGCGCGGATGCCGTGCTCGCGGTGACGCCGTATTACAGCAAGCCCACCCAGGAAGGCCTGTTCCGGCACTTCACGGCAATGGCCGAGGAATCGAGCGTGCCGGTTATTCTTTATAACGTGCCGTCGCGGACGGGCGTCGACCTCCTGCCGGAGA
The DNA here is from genome assembly GCA_025356075.1 of Pseudomonadota bacterium. GTDB lineage: Bacteria > Pseudomonadota > Gammaproteobacteria > Steroidobacterales > Steroidobacteraceae > CAIKZZ01. Next base: position 42,999 of record JANXUT010000075.1, read on the forward strand.
CGGCCGAGCGCCTGGCCGCCCATCCGCGTATCGTCGCGCTCAAGGAGGCGACGGGGAGCCTGCCGCGCCTCAAGGAGCTGCGGGAACGCTGCGGCGAGGACCTCCAGCTCCTCTCGGGCGACGACCCGACGGCGGCGGAGGCCCTGTTGGCCGGGGCGAGCGGCGTCATTTCGGTGACGGCCAACGCCGCCCCGCGGGCGATGCGCGAATTGTGTGCCGCGGCCGCGACGGGTGTCGCCGGGCTCACGCGGGAACTGGATGCGCGCCTGCAGGTCCTACATCGGGCGCTGTTCGTGGAGTCGAATCCCATCCCGGTCAAGTGGGCGGTCGAGCAGCTCGGGCTCATCCGCGGCGGCATACGCCTGCCGCTGACGCGACTGACGGCGGACGGTCAAAATCTGGTGCGCGAAGCGATGCGCGCCGCGGGGGTCGAATGCGCGCTTTGAGGGTTGTATTCGCGGTGATGCTGCTGCCGGCGCTCGGCGCCTGCCACCTCTTTCACCATAAGCCGAGTGCCGAGGAATGCTCGGTCCGCTCGCCCTACCTGCACGCGCAGGCGGTACCCATGCTGCACGCGGCCGAGGGCCTGCCGGCGCCGAACACGCACAATTCGCTCAAGATCACCGACGACGTGGCGGCCGCCAAGCCCCACGCCCCAGGCACCGCCTGCCTCGATTCGCCGCCGAATTTCTACTCCGATCGCCCGAAACCGGCCACCGCCAAGTGAACCCGTGCCGCGGGTTTGCCTCGCCGGCGATGCGCGGTTAGGCTTGCGACCCGCCGGAGAGGTGGCCGAGCGGTCGAAGGCGCTGGACTGGAATTCCAGTAATACCCAAAAGGTATTCGTGGGTTCGAATCCCACCCTCTCCGCCACCCAATTCTTGAGGCCCCCGGCCGTGCCGCGGCAGGCGCCCGGCATCCCGGGTGGCGCCGCGCCAAGCCGGCCGGGACGCGAATTGACGCTCGCCGGGCCCCCGTGTAACGTCGCGCGGCCTCGAGAACCCGGTTTCGGCGCACGCGGGCGGCGCCCGAACGTTCGTCGGGCAGATCCTATTTTTTCAATGGTGGCCCGCGTCGGTTCCTCCGCGACGATCAGCCGTAAACCCCGTCAGGCCCGGAAGGGAGCAGCGGCAGCGGTGCGATCGGGTGCCGGAGGGGTGCTGGCGCGGGCTGCCACCCACTTGCGCCCGTGGCGATCCGGGCACGGGAATCCATGAGCTACCTGGTGCTGGCGCGCAAATGGCGGCCACGCTCATTCGCTGAGCTGGTCGGCCAGGAACATGTCGTGCGGGCGCTGACCAACGCGCTCGACAGCGGCCGCATCCACCATGCGTTCCTGTTCACGGGCACCCGCGGCGTCGGCAAGACGACGATCGCGCGGATCCTCGCCAAGGCGCTCAACTGCGAGACCGGCGTCAAGGCGAAACCCTGTGGCGTCTGCTCGGCCTGCCGCGAGATCGACGAGGGACGCTTCGTCGATCTGATCGAGGTCGACGCCGCCTCGCGCACCAAGGTCGAGGACACGCGCGAGATGCTCGAGAACGTGCAGTACGCGCCGGCCAGCGGGCGCTACAAGGTCTACCTGATCGACGAAGTGCACATGCTCTCGGGGCACTCGTTCAATGCGCTCCTGAAGACGCTCGAGGAGCCGCCGCCGCACGTCAAGTTCCTGCTCGCGACGACCGACCCGCAGAAGCTCCCGATCACGGTACTGTCGCGCTGCCTGCAGTTCCACCTGAAGCGACTGCCGGCCGCGCTCATCACCGAGCGGATGGCCACGATCCTCGCGGCCGAGTCGGTCGCCTTCGAGCCACCGGCGTTGCCGCTGCTGGCACGGGCCGCGGACGGGAGCCTGCGCGACGCGCTTTCGCTCCTTGACCAGGCGCTCGTGTTCGGCGCCGGCAAGATCATCGAGGGCGACGTCCGCGCGATGCTCGGCACCATCGACCGCGGCCATGTCGCGCGGCTGATCGAATGCCTCGCTGCCGGGGATGCCGCCGCGCTCGTCGCGGTGCTCGGCGCGCTCGATGAACAGGCGCCCGACTACGACCAGGTGCTCGCGGAGCTCGCGGCGCTGCTCGAGCGCCTCGCGCTCGTGCAGCTCGTGCCGGACTCGGGCGCCGATGGCGGCTTCGACCCGGAGCTCCTCGCTGCGCTCGCGCCTCGCTTCGCCGCCGAAGACCTGCAGCTCTACTACCAGATCGCGCTGCTCGGTCGGCGCGACCTCGACCTTGCGCCGGACCCCCGCGTCGGCTTCGAGATGACGCTGCTCAGGATGCTCGCGTTCCGGCCGGTGCCGGCGGACGCAACCGAAGGTTCCGCGCCGCGCGCACCGGCCGCGGTAGCGCCGTCCGCGCCGCGCGCGGCAATGCCCGCGCCCGCGGCGGCGCCGGCCAGCGCGCGGCCGGGCGCCGCGAGCGACTGGCAGGAACTGCTCGCGGGCCTCGAGATCAGCGGGGCGGCACGCCAGCTGGCCGCCAACTGCGTCTGGGTCGGGCGCGAGGGTGACGTGGTCCGCCTGAAGCTCGACCGACGCAGCGAGAGCCTGCGCACCGGGGCGACGGAGGAGCGCCTCGCGCAGGCGCTGGCCCGGCACTTCGGCGCCGGCATCCGGCTGGTCATCGAGCGCGACGAGTCCGTGCAGGCCCCGGAGGTCGCCGACACCCCGGCGCGACGCGAAGCGAAGGCCGCCGAGGCCCAGGTCGCGCAGGCCCGCGCGGTGCTCGAGGCGGACCCGACCGTGCGGGCGCTGCGCGAGAAGTTCGGGGCCACAGTCCAGGCGGAGTCGGTCAAGCCGCTCCGTTAATTCCGAGGTAGCACGCATGAAAGGTGGAATCGGCAACCTGATGCGCCAGGCGCAGCAGATGCAGGAGAACCTGGCGAAGGCCCAGGCAGAACTCGTGACGCTCGAGGTGACGGGCGAGTCGGGCGGCGGCATGGTGAAGGTGCGCATGAATGGCAAGCACGAGGTGCAGCGCGTCACGATCGACCCGTCGGTCGCGGGCGATGATCGGGAGCTCCTCGAGGACCTGCTGACGGCGGCATTCAACGATGCCGTCCGCAAGGTCGAGTCCCAGACACAAGCGAAGTTCGCCGGGATGATGGGCGGCATGCAGCTGCCGCCCGGCTTCAAGCTGCCGTTCTAGGCCTCGTGAACTACTCGCCCGCTCTCGCACACCTGCTGGCGGCGTTTCGACGCCTGCCGGGCGTAGGTCCCAAGACCGCGCAGCGCATGGCCTTCCACCTGCTCGAGCGCGACCGCGACGGCGCGCTCGATTTGAGCCGCGCGCTCGCCGGCGCCCTCGAGACGATCGGGCACTGCAAGCGCTGCCGCATGCTGACCGACGGCGAGCTCTGCCCGATCTGCTCGAGCACGCAGCGCGATAACGGGCTCATCTGCGTGGTCGAGTCACCGGCGGACGTCGTGGCGGTCGAGCAGTCGGGGGGCTTTCGCGGCCGCTACTTCGTGCTGATGGGCCACCTGTCGCCGCTCGATGGCGTGGGTCCGGCCGAACTCGGCATCGATTCGCTCGAGCTCCTGCTCGGCGAGGATGGCGTGCGCGAAATGATTGTCGCGACGAACCCGACCGTCGAGGGCGACGCGACCGCGCATTTCCTCGGCGAACTCGCCGCGCGGCGGGGTGTGCGCGCGAGTCGGATTGCGCACGGCGTGCCGGTTGGCGGCGAACTCGAGTACGTCGACGGCGGTACGCTCGCGCACGCGCTCGCCGGGCGCCAGACGCTTACCTGACTCGGTCGCGGCCGCGCCGCTCCGGGAAGCGCGCAGCGAATTCGCGCGCGAGCTCAACCAGCCGCCGGTAGCTCTCGAAGCGCCGACCGTGGATGGTGCCGGCCTCGACGGCGGCTCGCACCGTACACGCGGGCTCGCGCGCGTGCAGGCAGTCCTGGAAGCGACAGCCCGCGGCGGCCCGCGCGATCTCGACGAAGCCCGAGCCTACGTCCCGGATCGCCGGCAGCGGCGGGGAGTAGTCGCGTACGCCCGGCGAATCGATGAGGTCCCCGCCAGTCGCGAGGCGGTGCAGCACCGCCGTCGTCGTCGTGTGCCGACCTTCCTCCGACGCGACCGAGATCTCCTGGGTTACCGCGCGCGCTTCGGGCACGAGCGCGTTGAGGAGACTCGACTTGCCAGTCCCCGACTGGCCGACGAGCACGCTGATGTTGGCGCCGAGTTCCGCCGCGAGTGCGCCGATGCCGGGGGCGGCGCGCGCCGAGGTCGCGACGATCCGGTAGCCGACGGCCGTATACACGGCGAGTTCGCTCGCGATTGCCCCCGGCACGCCAAGCTCCGCCTTGTTGAGCGCGATCACCGCGCGAATTCCGCACCACGCGGCGCCGGCGAGGTAGCGGTCGATGACGAACCAGTCGGGAACCGGCAGCGGCGCAACGACTGCGACGAGCTGGGTGAGGTTCGCGACAACCGGCTCGCTCTGGCCGCTGCTTGCGAGCCGCGCGAGCGTCGCGCGCCGCGGCGTCAGTTCATAGACGATGCCCTGGGCCGGATCCGCCGCATCGTAGCCCCAGCGCACGCCGTCGCCGCAAACGACGAGCAGCTTGCGGCCGTGCAGGCGGCAGGGCACGCGCCGACCGGCGCCGTCCTCGACCTCGACCTGGTGGTGGCCGTGGCGCGCGACGACGCGCCCGTCCACGAGGTCCGCCGGCGTCCTTGGCGCTCGCGGCTGTGGCCTCAAGCGCCCTTCTCGATGGCGGCAATGCGCGCGAGCGCCGGCGGGTGGGAGTCGTGCCAGGCGGAGTAGAGCGCATCCGGGGTCAGTGTCGAGGCATTGTCGCGGTAGAGCTTCACGAGTGCCGCCGCGAGCGCCCGACCGTCGCTGTGCTCGAGCGCAAAGCGGTCCGCCTGGTACTCGTGGCGGCGGGACCACCAGCTGCCGAGCGGCGCGAGCGGAAACGTAAAGACGGGAATCACCAGCGCGAATAGCAGCAGCGCCGCATGGGTGCTCGGGCTCGGCACGCCGAAGGCGGTGAAGAACACCGGCGCGCGCGCAGCCAGCCCGAGCACCGCGAAGCCGACGAGCGCCGCGCCGAAGCTGAGCAAGAGCCGCTGGCGGATGTGGTGCAGCCTGAAATGGCCGAGCTCGTGCGCGAGCACGGCCTCGACCTCGATGGGTTCGAGGCGCTCGAGCAGCGTGTCGAACAGCACGATGCGCTTGCTTCGGCCGACGCCCGTGAAATAGGCATTGCCATGGCTCGAGCGGCGTGAGCCATCCATCACGAAGACGCCATCGGCAGCGAAGCCGCAGCGGCGCATGATGCGCTCCACCGCCTCGCGCAGCGCGCCCGCCTCGAGCGGGCGGAAGCGGTTGAAGAGCGGCGCGATCACGCGCGGCCAGGCAAAGCTGACGATCAGGCCGAAGGCGACCCACGCGGCCCACGCATACAGCCACCAGAGCGCGCCGGCCGCCGCCATCAGCCAGAGGATGAGCGCGAGGAGCGGCAAGCCGAGTACGACGGCGATGCCGAGCGAGCGTACTAGGTCGAGCGCGAACAGCGCCGGCGTCGTGCGATTGAACCCGAAGCGCGCCTCGATTCTGAACGTCGAGTAGAGGCTGAGCGGGAGACCGACAACCGACATGAGCAGGGCGAGGAGCGAGAGCGTCGCGACGCCGTGCCAGAGCGGCGGGAGGTGTAGCGCACCCACCCGGGCATCGAGCGCCGCGAACCCGCCGCCGAGCGTGATCACGAGGAGCAGGGCCGCCTCGAGCACGAGTTCGAGCCGGCCGAGCGCGAGGCGCGCGGCGTTGTAGTCAGCCGCGCGTTCGTGGTCGGCGAGCGGGATGGCGGCGGCGAATGGCGGCGGCACCGCGCCGCGGTGCGCGCGCACGGACCTGAGCTGGCGCGTGGCGAGCCACCAGCGCACGCCGACCATCAGTGTCAAAGCCAGGATGAACAGGGTCGTGAGGATCTGCATCGGCGGGTCCCGCGGGTGGCGGCACTGTAGCCTCTGCTAGAATCAGCGGCAACCGAACGCCATGCCGCAACACCCCGACAACCTCGCCTGGATCGATCTTGAGATGACCGGGCTCGCGCCCGACACCGACCGGATCATCGAGGTCGCGACCATCGTCACGGATCGCGACCTCAACGTGCTGGCGGAGGGCCCGACGCTCGCCGTGCACCAGTCGGAGGCGGCGCTCGCGGCGATGGATGCCTGGAACCAGCGCACGCACGGCGCGAGTGGCCTCATCGAGCGCGTGCGGGCGAGCGGCGTCGATGAGGCCGCGGCCGAGCGGCGCACGATCGAGTTCCTGAGCGAATGGCTCGCGCCCGGCGCATCGCCCATGTGCGGCAACAGCATCTGCCAGGACCGGCGCTTCCTCGCCCGCTGGATGCCGGCGCTCGAGAAGTTCTTCCACTACCGCAACCTTGACGTGAGCACGCTTAAGGAGCTCGCGCGTCGCTGGGCGCCGGCGGCGCTCGCCGGCGTCAAGAAGTCGAACTCGCACCAGGCGCTCGATGACGTGCGTGACTCGATCGCCGAGCTCAAGCACTACCGCGCGACGCTGTTCGTCCCCGGCACGTGAGGGCGCTGCCGCTCGGCCGAGTGCTGCTGCTGCTCGTGCCGATCGCCTGCGTGGGACTGTTCGGACGGGTCTACTACACTCCCGATGAGCCGCGCGAAGCGAGCCTCGTCGCCTCGATGGCCGCTCAGTCCGACAAGGCGCTGCCGGAGCTCGACGGGCGGCCGTTCGCCGAGAAACCGCCGCTCCTGTATTGGCTCGGCGCCGCGAGCACCGGGGCGCTTGGCGCGACGCCCGCGGCCGCGCGGCTGCCGAACCTCCTCTACCTGCTCGTGACCGCGCTTGCGCTCGGCGCGCTCGCCGGCCGGGCCGCGGGACGCGCCGCCGGCTTCGCAGCCGCGATCGTGGCGGTCACCTCTTTGCAGCTCTACCAGGTGCTCATCTGGCTCGCGACCGACGCCCCGCTCGTCGCCGGTGTCGCGGTGGCGCTCCTTGGCTGCTACACCGGGCTCACCGCCGTGGGTGCGCGCGAACGCGCGCTCGGCTACCTTGGTTTCAACGTCGGGCTTGGCGTCGCGTTCTTCGCCAAGGGATTCGCGGGGTGGCTCGTGCCGGTGCCAGGATTCCTGCTGGTCGTTGTGCTCGAGCGGCGCTGGCGTGAGCTGTTTCGGGTCGAGCTCATGCTTGGCGCGCTCCTCCTCGTGCTCGCGATCGGCGCGTGGGTCTACGCGGTCGATCGGATGCCGCTCGGGCGCGAGTCGCTGAAGGTGATGTTCTGGTACAACCTGGTCGGGCGGGCGCTGCCGCTCGATGCGCCGCCGGAATTCGCCTACGCGACCGGACACCAGAATTCCTTCGGCAAGTACCTCATCGAGCTGCCGCTCTACCTGATGCCGTGGATCGCGCTGGCGCTCGCCGCCGTCCGGCGCGGCGTGCGGGGCTGGCGGGCGAGCGGTGCCGTGGGAACGGCGTGGCGGCTCGGCGTTGGCGCGATCGTGCCCGCGACGCTGTTGCTCTCCTTCGCGGCGACGGCGCGCGGCGTCTACTACGGGCCACCGGCGCTTGGCTGGGCCCTTCTGGTCGGGCTCTATGTCGGTGGTGCGGCGACCGCGCTCGATCGCCTCGACCGCGCCTGCTGGCGCGCGACGGGCGGGCTCATCGCGCTCGTTGCCATCCTGCTCGGCGCGTGCGTCGCGCTGATCGCCTTCGCGCCGGCGCTGCGCGACCCCGGCAGCGTCGTGCTCGGGGGTGTCGCCCTCATCGCCGCGGCCGCGGCGGCCTGGCTTGGACTCACGCCACCGATCGCGGCAGCAGGCACGATGCCCCGCTATGCGCTCGCGCTCGCACTCGTGCTGACGCTGGTCGTCGCGCCGCTCCTTGGGCAGCTGAATGCCTGGCAGGACCTGAAGGCCCTGGCCGGGCGAATTACGACGTCCGCCGGCGCGCGGCCGCTCATTGCGCTCGGGGCGGACGAGACGACGGTCGCGATGCTCTCGTTGTACATCCCGCCGCGGGAGCGGGGCGCCGTACTCACGTCGAACTCGGAGCAGGCGCTCGCCGCCGCGCGCCGCGCGCTCGCCGCGAGCCGCGGTGAGGCAAGGATCCTCTGGCTGGTTCCTGGCGGCGTACGCTGGGGTCGCTCGGACTGGCTCGCCTTCCTCGGCTACGGCGACCAGCGCGCCTGGCCGCGGCCGACGGTCGTGCCACCGGCCGGTCTGGGGCCCGTGCGCCTCGAGTGTGTCGTCGGCCGGCCGGGTGGCCGCAGCTTCGCGCTGCTCGCCTCCGCCGACGCCGCGCCCTCCGGCGCGGCCTGCCGCTGAGGAGCCGGCCCGAATCGACAGCCCGCCGGGGCCGATCTAAGATCGATCCGGAGGTGCGCACGTGCTGATTCGACGGCTCGGGTTCCTGCTGCCGCTCGTATTGCCGGTTCTCGTGCTGGTCGGCTACCGGCTGGGCGGGGCCTGGAATTACCTGACTGCCTGGTGGGCCTTCGCGCTCGTCCCGCTCACCGACACGCTCGTTGGCATCGACACCGAGGTGGCCGGCCCCGCGCGTGGCAGCTCGCAGGGATGGGAACTCTACTTCGACGCGGTGCTCATCGCCTGGGTGCCGGTGCAGTTTGCGCTCCTCCTGTTTGCCGTCGTCGCGGTCGGCACGATCGACGGGATCGGTGCGCGCATCGGCTTCACGCTCTCGGTCGGCATCGTCACGGGCGGCATCGGCATCGTCGTCGCGCACGAGCTCGGCCATCGCCAGGGTCGCGGCGCGCGCGTCCTCGCCGGCGCACTCCTGAGCTCGGTCGCGTACCTGCACTTCTATATCGAGCACAACCAGGGTCACCACTCGCGCGTCGGGACCGACCGCGACCCGGCGAGCGCCCGGCCCGGCGAGACGTTCTGGCGCTTCCTGCCGCGCGCCGTGTTCGGCGGTATCGCGAGCGCGTGGCACATCGAGGCGGCGCGGCTTCGGCTCGCCGGGCAGTCGCGCTACTCAGCGCGCAATCGGCTCGTGTGGGCGGCGGCGATTCCGCTCGCGGTCACGCTCTGCCTCGGCGCGACGCTCGGGGCGCCGGCGGCGAGCCTCTTCGTCGCGCAGGCGCTCATCGCCGCCTCGCTCCTCGAACTCGTCAACTACGTCGAGCACTACGGACTCACGCGCCGGCGCGGCGCGGACGGGCGCTTCGAGCGCGTCGGCGTCGAGCACTCGTGGAATTCGAGCCAGCGGCTGTCGAACTGGGTGACGTTCAACCTGCAGCGCCACTCGCATCATCACGTGCAGGTGACCCGCCGCTACCAGGAACTCGAGCACGCGCCGGGAGCCCCGCAGCTCCCGACGGGCTACGCCGGCATGATCGTGCTCGCGCTCGTGCCGCCGCTGTGGCGCCGGGTCATGGACCCCAGGCTCGCGCGCTGGCAGGCCGAACACGGGGTGAATGCGTGAGCGGCGGGGCGCTCATCGTCCATCACGGCGGCTGCCACTGCGCAGCGGTCGCCTTCGAGGTCGAGGCGCCGGCCGCGATCGAGGTGTCCGAGTGCAACTGCTCGGTCTGCGCGATGACGGGATACCTGCACCTCATCGTCCCGAAGGAACGGTTCCGGCTGGTGCGCGGCGCACAGGCGATGGTGGAATACCGATTCAACACGGGTACCGCAAAGCATCTGTTCTGCCGGCACTGCGGCATCAAGTCGTTCTACGTGCCGCGCTCCCACCCCGAGGGCATCAGCGTGCACGCGCGGTGCCTCGCGCCCGGCACCGTGACGACGATGACCGTCACGCCCTTCGATGGGCGCAACTGGGAAGCGGCGCGCCCGTCGCTTGCCTGAAAGGCGTGCGCCCTAGCGGGTCACGCCGGCGAGGAACAGCCACGTCTCGAGCACGGTATCGGGATTGAGCGACAGGCTGTCGATGCCCTGATCGACCAGCCAGCGTGCGAACTCCGGGTGGTCGGACGGTCCCTGGCCGCAGATGCCGATGTACTTGCCCTCGGCCTTGCAGGCGCGGATCGCCATCGACAGCATCGCCTTGACGGCGGGATCGCGCTCATCGAAGAGCTTCGCCACGATGCCTGAGTCGCGGTCGAGCCCGAGCACCAGCTGCGTCATGTCGTTCGAGCCGATCGACATGCCGTCGAAGAACTTCAGGTAGTCCGATGCGAGCAGCGCGTTCGTCGGCAGCTCGCACATCATGATGAGCTTCAGGCCGTTGACGCCGCGGCCCAGGCCGTTGTCGGCGAGGAGCTGCGTGACCTGCTCGGCCTCGCGCAGCGTCCGAACGAAAGGCACCATGACGCGCACGTTGGTGAGGCCCATCTCGTCGCGCACGCGCTTCAGCGCCCGGCACTCGAGCTCGAAGCACGGGCGGAACGTCGGGTCGACGTAACGCGATGCGCCCCGAAAGCCGAGCATCGGGTTTTCCTCGTGCGGCTCGTAGGCCTTGCCGCCGATCAGGTTCGCGTACTCGTTCGATTTGAAGTCGGAGAGGCGCACGATCACGGGCTCGGGCGCGAATGCGGCCGCGATCTGCGCGATGCCCTCGGTCAGCTTGTCGACGAAGAACGAGACCGGATCCGCGTAGCCGGCCATCTGGCGGCGGATCGTTTCCTTGAGCGCGGGCTCGAGCTTGTCGAACTCAAGCAGTGCGCGCGGGTGCACGCCGATCATGCGGTTGATGATGAACTCGAGCCGCGCGAGGCCGACGCCCTTGTTGGGGATCCCGGCGAAGTCGAATGCCCGGTCGGGGTTGCCGACGTTCATCATGATGTTGACGGGCGAGGGCGGCAGCGCGTCGAGCTCGATCTGCCGCTTCTCGAAGTCGAGCAGCCCGGCGTAGATGAACCCGGTGTCGCCTTCGGCACAGGACACCGTCACCTCGCGAGCCTCGGCGATCGTCTGGGTCGCGTCGCCGCAGCCGACCACCGCCGGGATGCCGAGCTCGCGCGCGATGATCGCGGCGTGGCAGGTGCGCCCGCCGCGGTTGGTCACGATCGCGGAGGCGCGCTTCATGACCGGCTCCCAGTCGGGGTCGGTCATGTCCGCGACCAGCACGTCGCCGGTCTGGACCCGCGCCATCTCGCGCACGTCGCGGATGAGGCGCGCCGGTCCCGTGCCGATGCGGCTGCCGATCGCCCGCCCGGTCGCGAGTACCGTCGAGCGGTCCTTGAGCACGAAGCGCTGGATCGTGCGGCCCGCACGGCTCTGCACGGTCTCCGGGCGCGCCTGCAGCACGTAAATCTCGCCGCTGGCGCCGTCCTTGCCCCACTCGATGTCCATCGGGCACTTGTAGTGCTCCTCGATCAGCAGCGCCTGCTTCGCCAGCGTCGTCAGGTCGGCATCGGAGATCGAGAAGCGCGCGCGCTCGGCTGCCGGTACGTCGACCGTCTCGACGCGCCGGCCGCGGGCGGCCTCGCCGCCGCCGGCGGCGTAGACCATCTTGATGGCCTTGCCGCCGAGGTTGCGGCGGAGCACCGCCGGCCGGCCGGCGCGAAGCGCAGGCTTGTAGACGTAGAACTCATCCGGGTTGACCGCGCCCTGCACGACGGTCTCGCCGAGGCCGTAGGAGGCCGTGACGAAGACGACCTCGCGAAAGCCGGAATCGGTGTCGAGCGTGAACATGACGCCGCTGGCGCCGAGGTCGCTCCTCACCATGTGCTGCACACCGACCGAGAGCGCGACGTCGGCGTGCTTGAAGCCCTGGTGCACGCGATAGGCAATCGCCCGGTCATTGAAGAGCGAGGCGAACACCTCGTGCATGCGCATCAGGAGCGGCTCGCGCCCGGTGACGTTGAGGAAGGTCTCCTGCTGGCCGGCGAAGGAGGCTTCCGGCAGGTCTTCCGCGGTCGCCGAGGAACGCACCGCGACCGCGATCGACTCGCCGCCCATGGCCGCCCAGGCGCGCACGACCTCGTCCTCGAAGGCCTTCGGCAGCGGTGTCGCGAGGATCCACTGGCGCACCTGGGCGCCGGTCGAGGCGAGCCGGTCGACGTCATCGACATCGAGCGCATCGAGGACGGCGCTGATCCGCCCGGCGAGCCCGTCCTGGGCGAGGAACTCGCGAAAGGCATCCGCGGTCGTAGCGAACCCGTCCGGCACCTTCACCCCGACGCGCGCGAGGTGGCCGATCATCTCGCCGATTGAGGCGTTCTTGCCGCCGACCCGGTCGACGTCGTGCATGCCGAGCTGGTTGAAGGGAATGATGTACGTAGTCACATGCCCACCCTGACGGTTCCTGGCGGCGACCGCTCCGGGCCCGGATTGTGCCGCATCCGGGCCGCCGCTGCCCGGGCGCCTGCGCCGCCGCCGCCGCCGGTCGAGGAGGTACACTGGCCGAAGTCCCCGCGCCGGGAGAGGGCTGGTGCCGAAACGCACGGTGTTCTTCGTATCCGACCAGACCGGCGTCACCGCCGAGACGATGGGGCACAGCCTGTTGACGCAGTTCGAGCGGGTGGAATTCCGCGCGATTACGCTGCCGTTCATCGCGACCGCGGAGAAGGCCCTCGAGGCGCGCGAGCGCGTGAACGCTGCCGCGCTCGCCGAGGGCATGCCGCCGATCGTCTTCTCGACGCTCGTGAAGGACGACCTGCGCGACATGGTCAAGGCCGCCAACTGCGTGTTCCTCGACTTCTTCGAGGCGTTCCTGGGTCCGCTCGAGGCGGCGCTCGACTCCAAGAGCTCGCACGCGCCCGGCCGCGCGCACGGCATGGCGGACATTGCCGGCTACACCGCGCGCATCGATGCGACCAATTTTGCGCTCGCCAACGACGATGGCGTGCACACGCGCGACTACCAGCACGCCGACGTGGTCCTGGTCGGTGTGTCGCGCTCCGGCAAGACGCCGACCTGCCTCTACATGGCGATCCACTACGGCATCATGGCGGCCAACTACCCGCTGACCGAGGAGGACCTCGAGGGCGGGTCGCTGCCGGCCGCCCTCGCGCAACACCTGCCGAAGCTCTACGGGCTCACGATCCGGCCCGACCGCCTGCAACAGATCCGTCACGAACGGCGCCCCGACAGCCGCTACGCCTCCGCCCAGCAGGTCGCCTTCGAGGTACGCTCCGCGGAGGCGCTGTTCGAGCGCTTCGGCATCCCGTTCCTCGACACGACCGACTGCTCGATCGAGGAACTCGGCAGCCGCATCATGCACCGGACCGGTGCCGAGGGGCGCATGCGCTCGTGAGCTGAGTGCGTGACGGAGTTCGCAGACCGCGCCTAATCCCGTGCTGCCGTTCTCACCTCGGCGCTGCAGCGGCGGCACGAAAAAACGCTGTGATATATTCGCGGCATGGTGAGCGACGACCTCTGCGCAGTGTCGTGGCGCGCGCGACCGGGCAGTTTCGTCGGTCTGATGACGCTCTACGAAAGCAACTACATCCGGCTCGGCTGGCTGGTCGGTGACCTGCGCGCGCTGACTGGCGAGCATCGCTCCCGGGTCGACGGTGACTGCGACTTGAAGCTCACCGTGCTCGAGCACGGTCCCTACACGACGATGCTGTCGCTGACCTACGCCTTCGAGTCCAAGCGCAGCCTCGCCGACACCCCGGATCTTGAGATCCGTGTGTACCACGATGCCCGCGTCGCCGAGGCGAGTGCGGTCGGCCAGGACGCGGTGCGCCGCGCCAAGCGCGTCAGCGCGCTCGCGACCGCGGAGCGGCTCGGTCCGCGCTGGTCACGCAACATGCTGCTGAACAAGTGGCTCGAGTATTGCGTCGACCGCGGCCATCGCTTTGGTGCGGTGCACGGATGAACGCGCCTGGTCGCTCCACCCGAGCGCCGCCGCGATGACGATCGGCGAACGGATAACCGGACTCAAGATGCCGCTCCTCGGAGCGAAGCGCGATCCCGCCGAGCAGGAGCGCCTGCTCAAGCTCTACTGGAACCGCGCCGAGCTCAAGAAGGAGCTCGCCGGCGTCGACGACCAGCTCTACCAGCTGCGTGACCGCCTGAAGCAGCAGGAAGCGGCGACTGAACGGGTGCTCGAGGAGAAGGAGTCGCTCGAGGTCCTGCTCGGCAACCCGGAGCTCGGCTTCGGCGCGCTGGTGCACTTCCAGCTCAGGGCGCTCTGGAAGGCCTGCAACGTGCAGCTCGAGCAGTTCGGCACCGAGCTCAGGCGCCAGCAGGAGGACCGCGAGCGCAAGCGCCAGCTGGTCGAGTTCCACCAGGACCGCCAGGCGCGCGTGAAGCTCGCCGCCGAGCGCCTCGAGGCCGCCGCCGCCGCGGTCGAGACCGAGGAGCAGACGCTCGCAGCGCTCCATGCCGAGCTGCGCGGCCTCACGAGCTTCTGGCATTACTTCCGGCGCCGGCGCCTCGCCGAGCGCATCACCGAGCAGGCGCGGGTGCGCGCCGCCGCGGTCGACTACCTGACCGACATGCAGGACGCCAAGCGCACGGTCGAGAAGGAGCCGTGGCCGGAGATCGCGGGGCTCGCCCTCGACGGCCGGCGCGCGATCAACAACGCCGTCATTGCCTACGCGCAGCTCCTCTACGCCCAGCTGGCCGAGTCCGGCCTCGCGCTCCTGTCGCGGCTCGCGCGGGCCAAGAGCGTGCAGGAGGCGAACTACGGTTCGCGCCACGAGTGCCAGACGATGATGAACGACATCGGCCTCGCGCTTGTCTCGGTGCGAGCGCAGCGCGACCGGGCCGCCGAGATCCGTTCGCGCAGCGAGCTGCTACGAAGCGCCGTGCGCTACGAGAGCGCGCACGACGCGGTCCCCGAGCCCCTGTCACTGCCCTCGGCGTTCGTCGGCCGCGACGGCGGCGTGCCGGTGCGCGAGCCCAACGTGCTCGCGGATGACTACTGGGAAATCGGCAGGTTGCTGCTGCGCTGAGCGATGGCGGGCACGCCCGGGCGCGCGACGCTGAGGCGCCTGCGCCACGCGCCCAAGTCATCCAGCCAGGCGTAGAACGCCGGCACGAAGAAGAGAGACACGAGCGCCCCGAACGCGAGTCCGCCGATGATCGCGCGCGCCATCGGATAGTAGGCCGCGCCACCACCGTTGCCGACCGACGCATCGCCAATCGCAAGTGGCACGAGCCCGAGCAGCGTCGTCGCGGTCGTCATCAGGATCGGTCGCAGCCGGTCGCGGCCGGCCTGCAGGATGGCGGCGTTCCGGTCGAGTCCCTGGGCCCTGAGGTTGACCACGTGCGCGATCAGCACGATGCCAATGTTCACGACCACCCCGACCAGGATCATGATGCCGATCATCGCCATCAGCGTGATCACCGTCTGGGTGATCGCGAAGAACCAGACTACGCCGACGATCGCGAACAGGATAGAGGTCACGATCGCCAGGGGATGCAGCAGTGACTCGAACAGCGCGGCCATGACGAGGAAAATGAGCACGACCGCGAGGATGATGTTCTGCGCCATCGTCTTTAGCGTGTCGTCCTCGTCCTCGGCGCCGCGGCCGTACTTCCAGCCGTAGCCGGGCGGCCACGGGAAGCTGTCGAGCGCGGGCTTGGCGCGGTCCTTGGCCTGCTCGAGCGTGGTATTGCGGGCGAGCGAGCCGGTGACGACGACCGAGGTCAGGCGGCTCGTGCGCTCGATCGCGCGCTCACCGGGCTGCTCGTGGAAGCTCGCGACCGAGCCTAGCGGCAGGTAGCCGCCGGCCGGCAGCGGGATCAGCAGGCGCGCCAGGTCATCGACGCGCTGCTTGTCACTCGGCCGGAACGCGAGGCGCATGTCGAGCTCACGATCGCCGCTGCGCAGTTCCCGCAGCTTGTCGCCGCGCAGCGCCACCGACACCGTCCGCGCCACGTCCTCGGTCGAGAGCCCAAGCTCCGCGACGCGGGTGCGGTCGACGACGATCTGCACCTCGGTGTCGCCGTTACGCGCCTCGGAGTGGACGCCCTCGAGTCCAGGCACGTCGGCGAGGCGGTGCGCGACCGCGACCGAGAGGTCGGCGAGCACGGCGGTCGACTCGCCGGTGAGGCGGATGTTGAAGCCGCGACCGCCGGCGGAGTCATCGAACTTGAACGTCGGCTTGCCGATGATGATCTCAGGCAAGCCCTTGGTGATCTTTTCCATCACGTCGCGCGCGGCGACCCGCGCCTCCTGCTTCGGCGTCAGGTAGATCGCCGTCAGTGCCTCGCTCGCCTCGAAGTGCGTGTAGATGTTCTTGATGTCAAATTCCTGCCGGTGTGCCTCGAGGAACGCCTCGACCCGGTTGACCGCCTCCTCGACCCGATCAAGCGGGTAGGTGCCATCGAGCTTGTAGTCGAGGTAAAGCGTCCGACTCGTGCCCTGCGGGAACGGGTCGACCTGCACGATGCCGAGCGCAAAGAGCGGCACGGGCGAGGCGAGGGTGAGCACCACGAGACCGGCGGTCTTCCACGGCGAGCGCAGCACCCAGCCGAGTGCGCGCGCGTAGCGCTCCTGCAGGCGCCCGACGAAGCTCGCCGCGGCGACGGGCTTGGGCGCCGCGAGGCGCGAGGTGAGCAGCGGTATCAGCGTCTGGGCGATGACGAGGGAAGCGATCATCGCGAACACGATCGGGATCGCGACGTGGGTGAGGAAGATCGAGATCTGGCTCTTGGCGCCGAACACGATCGGCAGGAACACGATCACCGTCGCCGCGGTGCCGGCCATCGTCGCGACGCCTACCTCGCTGACGCCGGCGATCGTCGCCCGCACCGGGTCGGCCGGGTCGAGCTGACGATGCCGGAAGATGCTCTCGGTCACGACCACCGCGTTGTCGACCAGCATGCCGACGGCGAGCATCATGCCCATCATCGTCAGCACGTTGAGCGTGAGGCCGAGAAAGTACATCGCCGCGAGCGTGATGATGAGCGAGCAGGGGACGGCGAGGCTCACAATCAGCGTCGTCGGCCAGTCGCGCAGGAAGAAGAAGAGCACCGCGAGCGCGAACGCGGCACCCAGAAGCCCGGCGTTGCGCAGGTCGGCGAGCGAGCTCTTGATGCTCGCCGCCTGGTTGTCGACGACGACCATCTTGACGCCCTGCAGGCTCGGCACCTCGCGCGCCGACTCAAGCGCCACCAGCACGCGCTCGACGACGTCGACGACGTTGCCCTGCGTCGTCTTGAAGACGTCGAGCCCGATCGCGGGCCTCAAGTCCACGTGCCGGCCGATCTCGGTCGGCGGCGTGACGAGCGCGACGCTCGCGACGTCGCTCAGGCGCAGTCCCGGGCGGATCAGCAGGTTCTCGACGTCCTCGACCGTGTGGAACTCGCCGAGCGGCCGCACGATGAACCGCCGGCCGCGCTCGGTGATTTCCCCGGCGCTGACGGCGAAGTTGCTCTTCTGCAGCGCGAGGCTGAGTGCGGGCAGGTCGACGCCGTTGGCGGCAGCGCGGTCGGCATCGACGAGCACCCGCACCTCGCGCCGCTGCACACCCTGCAGGTCGACGCGGGCAACTCCCGGGATCCGCTCCAGCGGGCGCTTCAGGTACTTCTCGAGCATGTCGTATTCGCGGGACAGGTCCTGCGTCGCCGAGAGGCGCACGACGACGACGGCCTGGTCGGCGGAGGAGAAGGTCTGCACGATGATGCGATCGGCGCCCTGCGGTAGCTGCGGCCGGATCGAGTCGAGCTTTGCCCTGATGTCGAAGCTCGCCGCTTCGAGCGGCCGGCCCCAGTTGAGGTCGATCTGGAAGTTCGCGCCATCCGCCGTCGAGGTCGAGCGGACCTGCTTGATGCCGGGCAGCGTCGCGAGCGCTTCCTCGACCGGGCGCGTCACGAGCCGCTCGACCTCCTCGGGCGTGGAGCCGAGGTAAGGGATCCTCACCTGCATGCCGGGGAAGGTGATCGCCGGGAACTCCTCGAGAGGCAAGAGTCGCCCGGCGATGAGGCCGATCGCGGCGATCGCGAGGAACACCATCAGCGTCGTGACCGGACGCCTGAGCGCGACCTCGGTGTGGCGCACGGCCTTATGCCTCGCTGGCGAGGCCGCCGCCGGCGGCGTCGGCAGCCTGGGGGAGCGGCGCGCGCGCCGGCAGGCGCTCGCGCCGGTCGAGCGTCGCGTAGACGACCGGGATCACGAGGAGCGTGAGGAACGTCGTCAGGAGCACCCCGCCGATGACCGTGATCGCCATGGGCGCCCTAACCTCGGCGCCCTCGCCGAGCCCGAGCGCCATCGGCAGGAGCCCCAGGATCGTCGTCAGCTTCGTGATCAGGATGGGCCTTAGGCGCGCACGTCCCGCCTCGACGATCGCGCTCACCTTGTCGAGGCCGCGCGCCCGCGCCTGGTTGACCGCATCGATGAGCACGATCGACTGGTTGACGACGATGCCGGCCAGCATGATGAGGCCGATGTAGGCGACCGCGTTCAGGGTCGTGTGCGTGATCAGGAGCGCCCAGATCGCGCCGATCACCGCGAGCGGGATCGTGAACAGGATCACGAGCGGGTGCAGCAGCGACTCGAACTGCGAGGCCATTACAAGGTAGACGAGGAAGATCGCGAGCAAGAGCACGAACTGCAGCGACCTGAACGAGTCGCGCATGTCCTCGGACTGCCCCGACACGCGCGCGGTGAGGCCGGCCGGGAGCGTGCTCGAGGCGACGATCTCCGCGAGCGCCACCGTCGCGGCGCCGAGGTCGCCACTGCCGAGGCTCGCCGAAATGATCGCGACGCGCTCCTGCGCGGCGCGGCGGATCTCGGCGGGACCGACCGCGAGCGTCACCGTCGCGACCGCCGAGAGCGGCACGGGATCGGCGCTCCCCGGGTTGATGATGAGGTTCCTGACCTCCTCGATCGAGGCGGAGCGGGTGTCGACGCTGCGGACCCTCACATCGATCTTCTTGTCGCGCCACTGCCAGCGGGTCGCGACGTCGCCGCGGATGCTGCTGACGATGCGATCGGCGACGTCGCGGACGGTGAGCCCGAGCTGCGTGACCCGTTCCTGGTCGAACACGATCTGGATCTCCGGCGTCCCGGCCTCGATCGTCGAGCGCACGTCGGTGAAGCGCGGGTCGCCGACCATGCGCTTCTTGATGGCATCCGCTGCCGTGCGCATCTGGCCGAGGTCGTAGCCCGCGACGACGACCTCGAGCGGCGTCGCGAGCGTGAACAGGCTCGGGCGGCTGAACTGGTACTGCGCGCCCGGCAACGCCTCGAGCGTGCTCCTCAGGCGCAGCATCGCCTGCTCCTCGTCGGCGCGCTTGGAGCCGGGCGCGAGCGTCACGCTCAGGCGCCCGGTGTTCTCGCCGGCGTCGGTCGGGTTCGCATCGAGCCGGTTGCCGGTGCCGGCGACGGAGTAGGCGAGCGCCGTGTTGCCGAGCGCGCTCGCGCCGCTCGAGGCGCTCCTGACCGCGCGGTCCGTTTCCTCGAGCGGCGTGCCGGGCGCGAGCCTCAAGTCCACGTTGAACTCGCCCTGCGACATCTGCGGCAGGAGCTCGGTGCCGAGGAGCGGTACGAGCGCGAGCGTGCCGAGGAACAGCGCGCCCGCGGCGCCGAGCACGCGGCCGCGATGCGCAAGCGCCCAGCGCACCGTCGGCGGATAGACGCGATCGGCGGCCAGGTACACCGCCTGGGTGCCGCGCACGAGCGGCGAGAGCGCCGTGCGGCAGAGGCGCGCGATCAGCCTCCCGACCCAGGCGAGCGCGCCTAGCACCGCCCGGAGCGTCCGCGTCAGGCGCCCGGGCGGGACGAGGGCTGCTGCCTCGCTCGGGACGACGGGCTTGCCGGCCGCCAGCATCGGCACGAGGGTGAGCGCGACGACGAGCGAGAGCGCGAGCGAGAACGTGACGGTGAGCGCCTGGTCGCGAAACAGCTGCCCGGCGACGCCCGTGATGAACACCATCGGGAAGAACACCGCGATCGAGGTGAGCGTCGCCGCGGTCACCGCCATCGACACCTCGCCCGTGCCCTCGCGCGCGGCATCGGCGAGGCTCGCGCCGTGCTCGCGCCGGCGGACGATGCTCTCGAGCACGACCACCGCGTTGTCGACCAGCATGCCGACCGCAAGCGCGATGCCGCCGAGCGACATGATGTTGAGCGTGACCCCGGCCCAGTACATCAGCATGAACGTACCGACCACCGACACCGGGATCGCGACCCCCGAGATCAGCGTCATGCGCGCATCGCGCAGGAAGCAGTACAGCACCAGGATCGCGAGCACCCCGCCGATCAGCGCCGCGTTCTTCACCTCGCTGATCGCCGCAGCGATGAAGTGCGACTGGTCGTAGACGATTTTCAGCTTGGTGCCGGGCGGCAGCGCCGGCTCGAGGCTCTCGACCTTGGACTTGAGCGCGACGGCGAGCCTGACGGTGTTCGCATCGCCCTCCTTGTAGACGCCAAGCTCGATCGACTCGCGGCCGTCGACGCGGGTGATCGCCTCGCGGTCCTTGTGGCCATGGGTGACGCTGGCGACGTCGCGCAGGTAGATCGGGTGGCCGTCGCGCATCGCGAGGATCGCGTTCGCCATCTCCTCGATGCTCGTGAACTCATTCAGCGTGCGCACGAGGAAGCGCTGCGTGCCCTGCTCGAGGCGCCCGCCGGAGAGGTTCACGTTCTCCTGCTTGAGGCGCCTCGTCACGGCATCGATGCCAAGCCCGACCTGGGCGAGGCGCTGCTGGTCGACCCGCACCTCGACCTCGTCCTCGAACCCGCCGCTCACCTTGACGGCGGCCGCGCCCTCGACCGACTCGAGCTCGGGCCTGAGGCGATCCTCGCCGAAGCGCCGAAGCACCTTGAGTCGTTCCTCGGAGGTCGTGGTCCCGGCCGTGTCGAGCAGCGCCAGGCGCATCACGGGCTCGCTCGAGGGGTCGAACCTGAGCAGCAGCGGGCGCTTCGCCTCAAGGGGAAGCTGCAGCAGGTCGAGCTTCTCGCGCACGTCGATGCCGGTGAGGTCCATGCTCGTACCCCACGCGAACTCGAGGATCACGTCGGACTGCCCCGAGCGCGACACCGAGCGCACCTGGCGGACGTTCCTGATGATCCCGACGGCCTCCTCGACCGGGCGGGTAATCAGGTTCTCGACCTCAAGCGGGGCCGCGCCCGGCAGCTCGGTGCGGATCGTCAGCGTCGGGTAGGAGAGGTCGGGGAGGAGGTTCAGCTTCAGGCGCGACAGCGACACGAAGCCGAACAAGAGCACGGCCACCGTGAACATCAGCACCGTCACCCGGCGCCGAACCGCGAAGTCGATCAGGCGCATGGCGGGTCCTTTGAGTCTTTTTAGCCGGCGCGGCCGGCGGTGCGCGGCGCCGGGCCCACGATGCGCACGTCGTTGCCGGACTTGAGCCCGTTCTGGCCGACCACGACCACCGGGTCCGACTCGCCGATGCCGGAGAGCACCTCGATCGAGCCGCCGTTGGCGAGTCCGGTCTGCACCGCGCGCGACTGGGCCTTGCCGCCGACGACGACGAACACGACCGGTCCCCCGTCCGCATCGACGAGCGCGGAGCGAGGGATCTGCAGCGCCATCGCGCGGCGCTCGTAGACGATGTTGACGCGCGCGAACATGCCGGCCCGCAGCTGCGCGGCCTTGGCGAACTCGAGCGTGACCTTGAACGTGCCGGTCGCCGGGTCGACCACCGGGCTGATGCGGCGGATGTGCGCCGGGTAGATGCCCCCGGCGGCATCGACCTGGACCTGGGCCTGCTGGCCGACGGCGAGTTTCACGAGCTCGCGCTCCGGCACGTGCACGTGGGCGACGAGCGGGTCGGGCTTCGAGATCACGAACAGCGGATCGTTCGGCTGGAGCGTGTTACCCAGCTTGACCCGCCGCTCGGCGACGACGCCGTCGATGGGCGCGCGGATCTCGGTGTAGGAGAGCTGCAGCGCCGCGAGGTCGTGCGAGGCCCGCTCGGCATCGAGCTGGTACTTGAGCTCATCGAACGCGGCGCTGCCGATGAGCCCGCGCTTCTGCAGCTCGAGGTTCCGCGCGAAGTCGTGCTCGAGCTTGGCGAGCTTCGCCTTCGCCTCGGCGACCTCGAGCCGGAGCTTGTCGCCATCGAGTACGGCGAGCACCTGTCCTGAGCGCACCGTGTCGCCTTCCTCGACCAGCAGGCGCCTCACCTCGCCGCCGACCTTGGCGATGACCCGGGACTCCTGGTCGGCCTCGATGGGCGCCGTGCCCGAATAGACGGCCGCCATGTCGGCGCGGGCCGGTCGGATGGTCTCGACGGCGACCGCCGGGGTGGCGTCGGCCTTGGCCGGCGTGGCGGCCTTGGACCCGTCGCAGCCGCCGAGGGCGCCCGTGAGGAGGACCACGGCACTCAAGGCCGCGACAGGGGCCCCAGCGCGGCGGAGGAGGGTCGGAAGGGTAAGGCGGTGGCTGGGCATGGCGGGCTCCCCTGATCGGTAGAGCCCATGTTATGCCTCAGCAGTGTTGTAGTCAACTACAACACTAAACACTCACTAAGTCATTGAATCGCTGGCTTCGTGCCGCCATCGGCGCGCGACAGTCGGGCGAGTCCGGCGTGCGGCGTCGTGATGAGGTCGGCGACGATCTCGGCCGTCTCAGCGAGGTTGGCGTCGGGCTCGGAATCGGGTTTCAGGTCCTCGAGCGACTTCATCGCGGGCTCGCCATGGGCGCCGCGGCGCGTATTGATCCTCGCGAGGCGCTCGGCGTCGAGCCGCTCGCGCTCGGCCTTGCGGACGACGAGGTTGAGCGAGGTCGTCTTCTCGGCCCTCAGCTGTTCGATCGCCGCGGCATCGCCTGCGAGCGCCTTGAGGTCGGGGTCGTTCTTCATGCGCGCATCGTGCGTGCGACTGATCAGCGCGAGCTCGCCGTCGGGCGCGTGCGCGGGCTCGAATTCAACCGACCGGATCCGGTCCCAGGGGAGGGCGGAATCGCGCGTGCTCTCGCCGACCTCGGTGGTGCTGATGAGCGAGGGCAGCGTCACCTCGGGCAGCACGCCCCGGTTCTGCACGCTGTCGCCCGTCACGCGGTAGTACTTGCCGATCGTCACCGTCAGCTGCCCGAAGCCCGCGTTCGGCCCGAGCGCCCAGCGGTCGAGCGGGTAGAGGTTCTGGACGGTGCCCTTGCCGTAGGTCTGCTGGCCGATGATGAGGCCGCGGCCGTAGTCCTGGATCGCGGCGGCGAAGATCTCGGAGGCCGAGGCGCTGGCGCGATCGACGAGCACCACGAGCGGCCCGTCCCATATCTCGCCGGGCTCGGGGTCATCGAGCACCTCGATGCGCCCGCCCGTCTCGCGCAGCTGCACCACCGGACCCTTGCGGATGAACAGCCCGACCAGGCCGGTCGCCTCGGTCAGGTGGCCGCCGCCGTTGGCCCTGAGGTCCATGACGATGCCATCGACCTTTTCCTTCTTGAGCTCGCCGATGAGCCGCGCGACGTCGCGCGTCGTCGAGCGGTAGTCCTTGTCGCCGCTCACGCGCGCGTCGTAGTCCTGGTAGAAGCTCGGCACCTCGATGACGCCGACCTTCAGCTCCTGCTCGCCGCGCTTGACGGTGCGGACCTTCTTCTGCGCGGCCTGCGCATCGAGCGTGACCTTGTTGCGCGTGAAGGCGAGGATGGTTTCTTTGGCGCCCGGCGTCGCGCCTGCCGCCAGTACCGACAGGCGCACCTGCGAGCCCGAGGGCCCGCGGATGAGCTGCACGACGTCATCGAGGCGCCAGCCGACGACATCGACGAGTTCGCCCGCCTTGCCCTGGCCGACCGCCGTGATCCTGTCGTTCGCCTTGATCTGGCCACTGACGGCGGCGGGGCCGCCCGCGATCACGTTCATGACGGTGACGTGGTCATCGATGAGCTGCAGCGACGCGCCGATGCCGACATACGACAGCTTCATCGCGATGTTGTATTCCTCGCTCGAGCGCGGCGAGAGGTAGTTCGAGTGCGGGTCGTAGACGTGCGCGTACGCGTTCATGAAGTTCTCGAACACGTCGTCCGAGCTCACCTGGTCGATGCGCTTCAGCACCCGCTCGTAGCGCTTCACGAGCACGTCCCGCGCCTCCGGCCACGTCTTGTTCGCGAGCAACAGCGACAGCGCATCGTTCTTGACGCGCTTCCTCCACAGGTCGTCCATCTCCGTCTGGCTCGCGAGCCACGGCGCCTTGCTGCGATCGAAGGCGAAGCTCTCATCGAGGGTGAAGTCGGGCTCGGCCTTGAGGTCATCGATGGCCGCGTGCACGGCGGCGCGGTTGCGTTCCTGGAAGCGCGCGAACATCACGAAGGCCGGTTCGACGTCGCCGGTGCGGATGACCTCGTCGAGCTTGAAGCGGTAGCGCTCGAACTCGGCCAGGTCGCTCGCGAGGAAGTAGCTGCGGTTGCCGTCGAGCGACTCGAGGTAGCGGTCGAAGACCTCGGAGGACATCTTCGAGTCGAGCACCGTCTGGCGGTAGTGCGACCTCTCGATGACCTCGCCCACGAGCCGGGCGATCTTGCGCTGGCGCTCGTTCGCCTGCAGGACGCCGGTTGCGAGGTGGCTGTCGATCGTCGGCGCCGACTTGGTGGGCGCGGAACCGGTGAACAGCACGCCCACGGCGGCGAGGGCGGGCAGCATGATCGCGAGCCGGGCGCCGATGCTTCGGAGCGGCCGCGGGCGGAGCGGGGCTTTGGTGGAGGGGGGCATGGAGCAGTTAGACTAGCGGCCGGCGAACCGGTTCCGACGCGGCGTGCGTCGCGTTTCCGTAGGTTGTCATGCGATCAGCCTAGTGACAGGGTGGGCCGGGATCAAGTAGGCCGGTTACCCGGGGGTGCGATGTCGCCATTGGCGGTTCTGACCGGGATCATCATGGGGTCGGCGGTGACAATAACCATTGGCCTGGCGATGGTCATCGTCGTATTCCTGTCGCTGTCCGGCGACCAGCCGGGCCTGGCCCGCGAATACGGCCACCTGCTGGCGAGTTTTGGGCTCTTTCTCGGCCTCGCGCTCGTCTCCGGCTACGCCTTCGTCGGCGCGCTCAAGCGGCCGCGCTGGCTCTGGCCCGCGCAGGGCGCGACCTGGGCCGCCATCGCCGCGATCGCCTGGTACTACTGGCCGCGCTAGCTCGGAGGCCCATGATGCCGAGTCCATTCGACAGGCGGATACCCCTGGTCGCGGCCGGGCTTCTGCTCGCCGCAACCGTGGCCCTGGCGGGGGAGGCGGGCCGCACCGCCGCGACGATCCCGCCGGCGGCGAGGGCGATCACGGCGGCCGGCTACCGCGCCGCCGTCGCCACCCTCGCCTCGGACGAGTTCCTGGGTCGCAAGCCCGGGCAGGCGGGCGAGCAGAAGACGCTCGAGTACCTCGAGTCCGAGTTCCGGGCGATAGGCCTGCAGCCCGGCACCGCACACGGCTACCGCCAGGAGGTGCCGCTGGTCGAGATCACGGCGGCGCCGAGCGCGCGCCTCGCGGTCAGTGCACCGGGCGGCAAGGCCGAGTTCGCCTTCGCCGACGACATGGTCGTGTGGACGAAGCGCGTGGTCGCCGAATCGCACGTGACGGCGAGCCCCCTCGTCTTCGTCGGCTACGGCATCGTCGCACCGGAGTTCGGCTGGAACGACTACGCCGGCATCGACATGCACGGCAAGACCGCGCTCATCCTCGTCAATGACCCCGGCTTCGCCACCAAGGACCCGAAGGTGTTCCGCGGCGGGACGATGACCTACTACGGCCGCTGGACGTACAAGTACGAGGAAGCGATGCGCCAGGGCGCCGCCGCGGCGCTCATCGTCCACCAGACGCTGCCGGCCGCCTACGGCTGGGATGTCGTGCGGAACAGCAATTCAGGCCCGCACCTCGACCCCGAGACCGCCGATGGCAACGCCAAGCGCGTCGCGATCGAGGGCTGGATCACGCTCGAGACGACGAAGAAGATCTTCACGCTCGCCGGCCAGGACTTCCTGCGCCTCGAGGCCGAGGCGGCGCGGCCGGGCTTTCATGCCGTCCCGCTCGGCGCAACCGCGAGCGTCGGCGTCGAGAACCAGATCCGCCACGCGCGCTCCGCCAACGTCGTCGGCTACCTGCAAGGCGCGCGGCGACCGAAGGAATACGTGCTCTACATGGCGCATTGGGACCACTTCGGCGCGGCGCCGCCCGGCACGCCGGGCGATCGGATCTTCAACGGCGCCGTCGACAATGCGACCGGCGTCGCCGGGATCCTCGAGATCGCCAAGGCCTTCGCGCACGCCAGGCACCGTCCCGACCGCTCGGTCGTGTTCCTCGCGGTGACCGCCGAGGAGGCGGGCCTCTTGGGCTCCGCCTACTACGGCGCGAATCCCGTCTTTCCGCTCGCCGCGACCGCGGCCGCGTTCAACATCGATGCGCTCGCGCCGGTTGGGCGCACCCGCGACGTCGAGGTCGTGGGCTTTGGCGCCTCCGACCTCGAGGACGACCTGAAGGCGTACGCCGAGGCGCAGGGGCGTGTGCTCAAGCCCGACAGCCAGCCCGAGAAAGGGCACTTCTTCCGCTCCGATCACTTCATGCTCGCCAAGTACGGGGTGCCGGCGCTCTACATCAAGAGCGGCAGCGATTCGCGCGAGCACCCGGCGGGATGGATCGAGGCGTGGGAGGCCGACTACCTCGAGAACCGGTACCACAAGCCGGCCGACGAATACCGGCCCGACTGGAACGTCACGGGCAACCTCGAGGACTTGCGGCTCCTCTACGCGGTCGGCAACCACATCGCCAACGTGGCTCGGTGGCCCGCGTGGTATCCGACCAGTGAATTCCGCGCGATCCGCGAACGGAGCCGCGCGCCCGCCTCACAGTGAGGCGAGCGGCACCGCCCGCAGCGGCGGGAGCTCCATCGGCATGCGCCGCATCCGCATCGGCGGCAGGTCATTGGGATCTTGCTGCTGGATGTGCAGTCCGGCGTGGCCCGCGTGGTCGATGCCCAAGAACACCGTCACGCGCGAGCTGTCCCAGAGCCTGAGGATCCGCAGCCGCGACAGCGCGCGCAAGCGGGCGCCGAATTCGAAGGAGTCGACGAACCGGGCGGTCCAGGCGCGACGTTGCACCGGTGGCTCGAGGAAGCGCGCGGGCGGCGGCGGCAGCGGCCGCACCGCCTCGGCGATGATCGCGGTGCTCGCATTGAAGGGATCGCGGTCGACGGCGAGCTGAACGGGATCGGCGCTCTCGACATCCTCGCGCGTGCAGTTGCCGATGGGCCCGCGCGGATCGGCAAGCGCGGCCCCGGTGCTGAGCGCCAGCAGCATCGTCAGGCCCGCGAGGCGCCAGCGGCGATTCGGTGATCCGGTCAATGCACGGCTCCATGCGCCAACGAGGCGCACGACGACAGTGCGGGGAGGACATTCTATAAACCGTGCGCGTGCGCACAGGGCAGCGCACGCCGCCCGTTATGTCGAGCGCCGAAGCGCTTGCTGTCGCCCCTTGCCGACTACATCACAGGAACTGGACCACCGGCGCGCGTTCGCCGGCCTCGTAGCGGACGGTGCGGTTGCGGCCCTGCAGCTTGGCCGTGTACAGGGCCTGGTCGGCCGCCTTGATCAGCGCCTCGACGCTCGGGAACCGCTGGCCACCGCCGTGCGTCGCGTAGCCGATCGAGACGGTCACCGAGACCGGGTGCGGTCCGATCTCGTGGCGCGTGCTCTGGAACGCCGTCACGATGCGCTCGCACACCGAGCGCGCGATGTCACGGTCGGTCGCGGGGAAGACCAGCACGAATTCCTCGCCACCGTAGCGGGCGACCACGTCGACGCGCCGCACGTTGGTCTTCAGGATTGCGGCGGTCGCCTTCAGCACCTTGTCGCCGGCCTGGTGGCCGAAGTTGTCGTTGACCTTCTTGAACCCGTCGAGATCGCAGAAGGCGATCGACAGCGGCCAGTCGTTGCGGGTCGCCTGCTCGAATTCCTGCCGCAGGTACTGCTCGAGGTAGGTGCGGTTGTAGACCCCCGTGAGCGGATCGCGGCGCGATTCCTCCTCGAGCTCGCGCGTGCGCTCGGAGAGCGAGTCGGCGCTGTCGCGGATCTGGCCGATCTCGTGCATCGCGTGCAGGTTCCTGATCATCAGCACTTCCCGCGCCTGGTCGACGATCGACTCAGGGTCGCCGAGGAGGTCGGTCTCGTAGATCGCCTCGGTCTCGGGCACGAGCGAACTCACGCGCTGGATGATGAGCCCGAATTCCTCCTTGTCGAGGCCGAACACCCGCTCGACCTGCTGGGCGGTCTCCTGGAACGGCCGCTTGTCGGCCGGCAGCAGGAAGATGTCGACGATCGCGCCCGACAGCGTCACGCAGCGGTTGAAGCCGTCGGCGGGGTCGAGCACGCGGCGGTTGTCGAGCTTGTGCGAGCCGCCGATCGCGGTCGAGAGCCGGTCGGGGAGGTTCCACTGCTTCATGAGCCAGACGCCGACGTCCGCGTGGTCAACGCCAATGCGCTTCCTTTCGTGCGCGGCGAGTTCGCGGTGGGTCTTCTGCAGTTCGCCGGTGTCGCGGTAGAGGTCCGGCATCGCCTTGTCGAGCGCGAGCATGCCGATGTCCTGCAGGAGCCCGGCGAGGAAGAGCTCCTCGAGGAGCGTCTGGCCGGTCGCCTCGCCGAGGCAGCGCGCGGCCGAAGCGCCGAGGAGCGCACGGCGCCAGTAGAGCGGATGGTTGACGCCGTTGGGCTTGCCACCGCGGAGTGATTTGACGAGCGAGAAGCTGAGCGCGAGCGTCAGCGTCGCATTGAGACCCAGCACGATCAGCGACTGGCGCAGGTTCTCGCTGCGGCGGCGCTGGGCGTAGAGCGGGGAGTTCGCGATCCGGAGGACCTTGGAGGCCAGTGCCGGGTCCATGCCGATCGCCTTCGCGACCTTGCCCATCTCGATGTTGGGATCCTGAGCGAGTTCGATGATGTGGGACGCGACGCCGGGTGGCGAAGGGAAATTCACCAGGGATCGCAACTGGGCGTCGAGTTCCGGCGTCATGCCGCGGCTCCGTCGGACGGATTGAACTTAACGCCGACGCTAGAGCGCGTCGGCTCAGGACTCTTAGCGTCCTCGAGCCACGAATCTTTAGGGGGAAGCCCTAGTTTTGCGCTTTGGCGGCCCGGGTCCGGTAGCGAAAGGGCCGGGTCAGCAGGCGGACGGCCTGGAAGAGCGCGTAGGGCCCGAGCATCAGCGCGATCGCGGCGGGGGTCAGCCGGATGAAATCGCCATAGAGCTTGCCGAGGAACCGCAGGAGCCCACCCTCGTACGGCCCGAGCGTGAGGGCCCCGGCAAAATAGACGGCGAAGGGCAGGAGCACGATGCCGATCCCGGCGGCGATGCCGAAATAGACGAGCTCGCGCCGCACGGCCCGCCGGCGCGGGTCCGCGTCGTCCTCGTCGGGGTCGGTCAGGGTTGGGGGCGGGGAGGTGGGCATCGCGCTCCGCGGGCGGCTGGACGGGCCTGCCTATAATGGCGGGGGCGCGCGGCGGCGACAACCGCTGCCGGGCCCGGGAGCGCGCCTGTCGCGCCGCTTCCGACCCAACGGGCGGTGACTCCCCATGACAGACGGCCAGCTGATTCGGGCGGCGGTGATCGGTACGGGCTACCTCGGCCGCCTCCACGCCCAGAAGTGGGCGAGCCTGCCGGGCTCGCGGCTGACGGCCATCGTGGATCCCTCGCTCGCGGTGCGCGCCGCCGTCGGGGCCGAGCTCGGCGTCCCGGCGGTCGCCGACTGGCGCGAGCTCTTAGGCTCGATCGATGCGGTCTCGATCGCAACGCCCACGGCGCTCCACCACGTGATCGCGAAGGCCTGCCTTGAGGCGGGCGTGCACGTGCTCGTCGAGAAGCCGATCACGACGACGGTCGCCGAGGCGCAGGACCTCATCGCAAGCGCCGCGCGCGCCGGCCGCGTGTTGCAGGTCGGCCACCTCGAGCGCTTCAACGCCGCCGTGCAGGCGATCGAGGGCATCGTCACGCGGCCGCGCTTCATCGAGACGCACCGCCTCGCGCCCTTCCGGCAGCGGGGCACCGACGTCAGCGTCGTGCTCGACCTCATGATCCACGACATCGACCTCATCCAGAGCATCGTGCGCTCCCCGCTCGCAAGCGTGGATGCGATCGGCTCCTCGGTGTTCTCCGACGACCTCGACATCGCGAACGCGCGCCTCAGGTTTGATTCCGGCTGCGTCGCCAACGTGACGGCGAGCCGCGTCAGCATGAAGACTGAGCGCAAGCTGAGGCTCTTCCAGGACGACCTTTACCTGTCGCTCGACCTGCAGCAGAAGATCGTCACGGTGATCAGGAAGGGCGCGGCGCCGCTCGATCCGAACGGCCTGCCGCAGGTCGCGATCGAGGAGAAGACCTACGAGCAGGGCGATGCGCTGAAAGCCCAGATCGAGGCGTTCGCCGATTCGATCCGCACCGGCCGCGCGCCTCTCGTCGGCGGGGCGGCGGGCCTCAAGGCGCTCGAGACCGCGATCCGCATCGGCGCGCTCGTGCGCGGCGCCAAAGCGCCCGCCTGATGCGTCGGCGCGGCGCGCTGTTCCTCGTCGCGGCGCTCCTCGTCGGCGCGGCGCCGGCGGCTGCGCTCGGCTGCGGCGCGACCCCGCAGGCGGCGTTCTCGCGATTCATCGCCGCGTTCAACGCGCTCGACTGGCCGACCTTCCAGGGCTGCCTTGCGGATTCGGTGTCGCTCTTTGGTCCCGCGAACCCGGGCGCGCTGTCGCTGCATCGGCTCGACGGGCGCGCCGCGGTCGAGCGGAGCTTCCGGGCGGTGTTCGACGCCGCCGCCGCGGACGGCGCCGAGCGGCCGGGTCCCGACATCCAGCCCGAGAACGTGCTGCTGCAGCAGTTCTCCGGCACCGCGCTCGTGACGTTCGAGTTCCGCCGGGCCGAGCACTCCTTCGGGCGCCGCTCGATCGTCTTCGCGCGGCAGGGCAGGACGTGGCGCATCGTGCACATCCACGCCTCGAACGTGAGCGAGTCGCCCTAGCCTGGCCGCCGCCGGCGAGGACCCGCGGCCCGGGCGCCCGGGTCCGACACCGGCAGCGGCGCTTGCGAATCGGCGGCCCGCGATGGGCTCGGCGGATTCAGGAGCCGAGACGCGCCGAGAGCGCCGCGACGAGTGCCTCTTGTTCCGGCCGCGCCGGGATGTAGCTCTTCAGGATCTCGGCGCTCGCCTCGGCACGACCGGCATCGGCTTCGAGGAACGCGCGGCACAGCCGGTCGAGGTGCATCCTCGGCGCGAGCCGCGCGGAGAGTCCATCGCAGGCCGCCTCGGCGCGCTCGTGATCCCCGGCGGCGAGATGCGCGACCGAGGCGAGGTTCAGGAGTTCCGCCTCCGGCACCGACACGCGGCCGTGGAAGCCGGGGTCGGTGCTCTTCAGGTACTCGTCCACGTAAGAAAGTCCACGCTCGTAGGCGAGCGCGGCGCTCGCGGCGCGCCCTTCGGCGTACAGAGCCGCGCCCAAGTCGAAGATCGCCGCGAGCGAGCGGGGATTCTCCTCCAGAGCGCGCCGCGCGTAAGACTCGAGCTCGGCGTAGCGACCGGCTTCGAAGAGCAGGTCACGGTACTCGCGTCGTCCGAGGCCGGGCTCGCGCCGCATCGCCTCGGTGAACGCGGCGAGCGCCGCATCGGTGTGGTGTTGCTCGGCCTCTATCCTGCCGAGCGCGAACCAGGCGCTCGCCTCGCTCGAGAGGCCCCGCACCAGCACGAGCGGCCGCGTCGCGGCGGCGTAGTCGGCGATGAAGCGCCGGTACTCGGCGATGGCGACGTCGCGGTGGCCGGCGCCCCATTCCTCGCGCGCATCGAGCGCGAGCTGCCGCTCGTTGATCTGGCGGTTGTAGATCTCGTAGCTCAGGAAGCCCGCGAGGTGCACGAACACGAGCCCGGCGAGCACGTAGCGCGCGATCCTGCGGTGCGACGGGGAGCGCGGCATGCGCGCCTAGGAGCGGCTGCGTCGGCGCGCTGGCATGCTCAGTACGCGACGATGCCGACGATCGCGCCGGTCATGCACGAGGCAAGCGTCGCGCCGAGGAGTGCGCGCAGCGCCAGCGCATTCAGGTCGGCGCGACGCTCCGGCGCCATCGCCGCGATGCCGCTGATCTGGATGCCCATGCTGGCGAAGTTTGCGAAGCCGCACAGCGCGTAGATCGCGACCAGCCGGGTGCGATCGGAGAGCGCGGCGGGACCTAAGTCCGCGAGCTTCAGGTAAGCGAGGAACTCGTTCAGCACCGTCTTGATGCCGAGCAGGCTCCCGGCGAGCGGCGCCTCCGACCAGGGAATGCCCATGAGCCACGCGAGCGGCGCGAACAGCCACCCGACGATCCGCTCGAGCGACAAAGGCGCCCCGCCAACGAGCGGCAGGAGCCCGACGATCATGTTGAGGAGCGCGACGCTCGCGATGAGCACGAGGAGGATCGCCGCGACATTGAGCCAGATGTTGAGCCCGTCGGCGGTACCGCGGGTGAGGGCGTCCATCGTGCTCGTGTAGATCCGGCCAGGCTCCGCGTGGCCGGCCGACTGCGTGTCGTCCGGCAGGAACAGGTACGCGAACAGGATCGAGGCCGGAATCGACATCAGCGACTTCGTCAGGAGCTGCGAGATCATGTTGTCGAAGTGGCCGGCGAGCATCGCCGCGTACACGATCATCATCGACCCCGCGATCATCGCCATGCCCGCGGTCATCAGCAGCAGAAGCTCGTAGCGCGTCATCCGGGCGATGTAGGGGCGCACCAGCAGCGGCGCCTCGACCTGGCCGACGAACACGTTGGCCGTGACGGCAAAGCCCGCCGGCCCGCGCGTGCCGAGCGTGCGCTCGAACACCCAGGCGATCGCGCCGATCACGAACGGCAGCACGCGCCAGTACCAGAGCACCGCCGACAGCGCCGACACGACGATGATGATCGGGATCACCTGGAACGCGAAGCTGACGAGCGCGCCCGGGTGCGTGACCGTGAACGGCGGTGGCCCGCCGCCGACATAGCCGAACACGAACGCCGTGCCCTGGTTGGTCGCGGCCGACAGGGCGGTGACCGCGTGGTTCAGGTAGCCGAGCGCATTTGCGATCGGCGGCACCCGCAACAGCACGAAGCAGATCACGAACTGCAGCAGCACCGCGACCGCCACCACGCGCCAGCGGATGCTCGCGATGGAGGAACTGAACGGCAGTGCGAGCGCAATGAAGACCAAGATCCCGGCCGCCGCCTGCAGGTCGAGGACGACGCTCACGGCCGGCCGACCAGGAAGTACATCGAGGCGAAGCCGCCATCGGCGAGGCCGACGCCGAGGTAGAGGGGCCCGAGCGCCGAATCGCCCGACAGGAACAGCGAGCCCGCCTTCGTCTGTCCCGAGCGCGCGCCGCCGGCCTGCGGGCCGATGCTGGCGCCCTCGAGCGAGAGCCCGGCGTAGACCGACGGCAAAAGCGCGGAGAAGGAGGCGATGCGCCGCCGGTAGACGAGCCTTAGGAAAGCGATCCGGTCGGAGAGGATCTGGTCGGGCCTCAGGCCCGACAGGTTCTGGAAGCCCCCGGCCGAGAACTGCTCGTAGAACGGCAGGTCGGTGCCGAGCGCGCTCTGGTAGCGCGCCGCGAGCAGGAAGCTCGAGCGCTCGGTGCCGAAGGCCTTCTGCGCATCGAAGGTCAGCCGGTCGTAGTCGGCCTCGCCGCCCGCGAAATGGCGGGCCCACTCGGCGGTACCGCTCAAGAGAAAGCCGCTGCGCGGGAAGTCGAGGTCGTCGAGGCCGTCGAACACGAAGTGCAGGTGCAGGTCGCTGATCCGCCCGCGCATGTCGGGCACGATGTGCGCGCCCACGGTGCGCGCGATGCCGGTCGCGCCGCCTTCGACGCCGGCGGTGATCTCGCCCAAGTTGCCGAAGCGGATCCCGAGATCGGTGCCGACCCGAAAGCTCCGCCGCCGGTACGACTCGAGCGGCTCGTCGGCGACGTAGAGGTCCATCAGCTCCTCCGAGGCGAGCAGGCGCGGGGCGATGAACACGCGGCGCGCCGCATCGAAGGGCAGCCGCAGTTCGCTCGCGAGCGAATCGAGCTGGCCGACGCTCAGGCGGTTGCGCCATTCGAGGCCGCCCGTGGTGAGCCAGGTGCGCCGCTGGTCGGCGTAGAGCGTGAAGGCGCTCGAGCCCTCGAAGTTGGCGCTCAGTACGGCGCCGGCGCGCAGGTAGTCGGGACCCCACGGCTTCTCGACGGGCTTCAGCACCAACGTCGTGCCATCGGGCCCCGGATGCACCTCGCCCTGGATGAACTCGAAGTCATCCGTGCCGAGCAGCGTCGCCATCGCGCGCTCGGGGTTGGCGGGATCGGGGTCGCCGCCGAGCAACCGCCGCACCGAGTCCGGCGGCACGCGCGCGAGCCCCGAGGTGTCGACGACGACGTGGTCGTAGTGGGCCGGCACGCGGGCGCGGCGCTGGCGCTCGCGCCAGCGCGCGAACTCCTCCGCGCTCACCGCGAGTGGCGCGAGCGCGCGGGCCGAGCGGCGGGCGGCGAGCTCGCCGGCCGGTACGTAGTCGGCGCCGTGCGCGAAGTCGCTCGAGCTCAAGGCGCCAAGCTCGGGCGTGATCAGCACGTCCTCCGGGCCGAGTGCGGCGAGCGACACATCGACGTTCTGCTCGGTCAGGATGTTAAGCGTCTGTTCGGCGGCGCCGAGGAGCGAGACGAGCTCGGAGCGGCGCAGGAGCGGTGAGCCCACGTTCACCGCGATGACGATGTCGGCGCCGAGCTCGTGGGCGACGTCGATGCCTAGGTTGCGGACGAGGCCGCCATCGACGAGCAGCGAGCCGTCGATCTCCACCGGCGCGAACGCGCCTGGCACCGACATGCTGGCGCGGATCGCCGCGGCGAGGTCGCCGTGGTCGAGGACGACGAGCCGGCCGCTCTCGAAGTCGGTCGCGAGCGCCCGGTACTGGATCGGCAACGCATCGAAGGGGCTCGAGGTGATGGGCGCCACCAGCGACTGCAGGAAGAACTGCAGGTGCTGGCCGATGACGACGCCGCGCGGCAGGGCGAGCTGACTGCCACGCAGCCCGATCTCGGCGCCGCCAATGCCGATGCGCTCGACGTCCTTGGTATAGACGGAGCGGTTGAACCGGGCCGGGAGGTCCGACAGCAGGTGGTTCCAGTCGGCGCCGCCGATCATCCGCTCGATCTCGGCGGGCGAGGCGCCGGAGGCGTAGGCACCACCGATGATGGCGCCCGCACTCGTGCCGACGATGCAATCGACCGGCACGTGCAGTTCCTCGAGGACTTTCAGCACGCCGATGTGGGGGATGCCACGCGCGCCGCCGCCCGAGAGGACCAGGCACACCTTCGGCCGCGGGGCGGGTGCGGGCTGCGCCGCTGCGCCCGGCGCCGCCGCCAGCAACGCAGCCGCGGCGGCTGCCAGCCAGCCGGCAGGCCTCACGGCTTGCGACCCTCGTCCGCGACGTGGAACCGGTGCATGAGCCGGTGCAGGATCGGCGCCAACAGGAGCCCTGCGGCGACGAGGAGCACGAGCCCGCAGTAGAGCGCGTAGGCCGAGGCGAACAGCTTGCCCGCCGTCGTGTGGAGCGCATCGACCGGCCCCATGCCGCCCATCAGCATCGAGGCATTGAGGAGGGCATCGATCCACGGCAGGTTCTCGAGGGCGTGGTAGCCGACAACGCCGATCGCAAGCGAGCCGCCCACGAGCCCGATCGCCGCCGCCGTGTGCCGGAGCAGCCGCTCGATGAACACCGCGCGCGTCGCCAGCCGATGGTGAATGCGTTCGTACATCGTCAGCGACCTGTCGCTGCTGTCCCGGGGTGCTTAGGATCGCACGGGACGATGGCGTCGATCGCCCCTCGTTGCACCTCGATCAGCGCCGGCGCGAGGCCGAGCAGCTGCCCGTCAGCCTCGACGCCCGTCGGCCGGTCGGTCTCGATGAGGACCCGTGCGGCGCGCGCGGTGATGGCGGCGCTGTCGCCGGCGAGCGTCCCGAGATAGAGCTTGGGCACGCGCACGAGCGCGGCGAGCGGCCGGATCGCGCGCACCGCGGCGAGCTCGAGGAGCCCGTTGCCAGGCTCCGCTGCGGGCGCGATCTTGAGCCCTCCGCCGCAGTAGCGCCCGATCGCGGCGAAGGCGACCAGCACGCGCGCCTCGATCCGGGTGCCATCGAAATCGATGACGCAGCCGGGGGGCTCGTACCGGGCGAGCCCGCCGACGACCGCCCAGAGGTACCTGAGCGAACGCGGGCCGCGGTGGCCGAGGCGCCCGAGCACGTCCGCGTCGTAGCCGACGCCGGCGACGTTGAGGAACCGGCGCGTGGCGGGAACGCCGGCCGCCGAGTACCCGATCCGGCCGAGGTCATGCGGCACGCGATGCTCGGCCTTCAGCATCCGGGCGAGCCCGGCGGCGTTTCGCGGCACGCCAAACCCACGCGCCCAGTCGTTGCCGGTGCCAAGCGGCGCCGCCGCAATCGCCGCGCGCTCACCACCTTCGCCGAGGCCATTGACGACCTCATTGAGCGTGCCGTCGCCACCGACCGCCAGGAACCGGCGGATCCCGCGCTCGAAGGCCCGCCCGACGAGCTCGCTCGCATCGCCCGGCCCCTGCGTCTCGCGTGCCTCGACCGATACGCCCTCGGCCTCGAGCGCCGCCGCGAGGCGAGGCCAGAAGCGCCTCGCCCGGCCACCACCCGCCGCGGGGTTCAGCACCGCGAGCCAGTGGCGCTCGAGCATCGGCCGGGGCGCCGTCACGGTCCGGCACCGTCGAGCGAGCCGAGATCGGGCCAGCCGAGCGCCGTCGCGACCCGCGCGAAGTCCGCCGAGGGTGCCGCCTCGATCGCGAGCCTGGCGCCGGTGCGCGGGTGGGCGAGCGTGAGGCGCACTGCCGCGAGGAGCAGTCGCTCGTTCGCGAAGCGGCTGCGAAAAAGCCGGTTGTGCCGCCCCTGCCCATAGGTCGTGTCGCCGATGATGGGGTAGCCGGCGTGCTTCAGGTGCCGCCTGAGCTGGTGGCGGCGGCCCGAGTGCGGCTCGAGCGCGACGAGCGCGTAGCGGCTCAGCGGGTAGCGATCGACACAGACGGCAAGTTCAGCGGTCGCGAGGCGCACGAGGCGCGTGACGGCTGGCTGCAGTTCGTCCGAGGGCTCGCCCGGCTCGTAGGCATCGTGCAGTCGCTCGAGCGGATGATCGATGTTGAGCGTCGGCGGTGGCCAGCCGCGCACGATCGCGAGGTAGCGCTTGCCGACCGCACCGTGCTCGAAGGCGCGGCTCACGGTCGCGAGCGCGGCGGGGTTGAGCGCGAACAGCAGTACGCCCGAGGTCGCCTTGTCGAGCCGGTGCACCGGATGGACGGTCTGGCCGAGCTGGTCGCGCAGCCGCTGCACCGCGAAGTCGCGCGCCCACGCATCGAGCCGCGTGCGATGCACGAGGAGCCCGCTTGGCTTCTCGATTGCGACCAGGTCCTCGTCGCGGTAGAGGATTTCGAGCGGGGGATCACGGCATACTGGCGCGGAGTCAGTGGGCTGCGAAGGGTGTGCATCATGGGTGAGCGGAAGGGTGGCCGTCGCGCGGCCGGGGCGGGCGCGTTCACTCGAGTCCGGCGGTTGCCGGAGCTTGCCCAGTACGATCGGCGCATCGTCCATGAAATCCTCGATGCTGCAACTCATTGCCACGTCGCCCACGTGATTAAGGGCCGGCCCGTCGCGACGCCAACGCTGCACTGGCGGATCGGTGAGCGAGTGTACTGGCACGGCAGCGTCGCGAGCCGGATGCTGAAGTCGACCAAGCAGCGCGCCCTCGTGTGCCTCACGGCCACGATCATCGACGGCTGGGTGCTGGCGCGCTCGGCGTTCAACCACAGCGCCAATTATCGCTCGGTCATGTGCTTCGGGAGCCCGGAATCGATCGAGGACCCGGCCGAGAAGAGCCGCTTGCTCGAGGTGTTCACGGAGCGACTGTTTCCCGGGCGGTGGGCCAAGCTCAGGCCCGTGAACCGCAAGGAACTCGGTGCGACGACGATCCTGTCGTTGCCGCTCGAGGCGGCCTCCGCCAAGGTCCGCACGGGTCCGCCCGACGACCCGGCGCGCGATCGCGACTGGCCGGTGTGGGCCGGTGTCCTGCCGCTCGAGCAGCGCAACGGCCGGCCGGTCGCCGACGCCGGGCTCGCCGCCGGCCTGGAGGGCCCGCCGCGCTTGCGGCGCAGGCCCGGGCCGAAGGGGTGAGCGCGGACCTCGCCTACCTCTCGGCGCGCGAGGCGCGCGAGCGCTTCGCGGCGCAGACGCTCTCGCCGGTCGAGCTCATGCACTCGCTCCTCGAGCGCGCGACGGCGCTGCACGGCGGGCGCATCAATTCGACCACCGCCGTGCACGGCGCCGAGGCGCTTGCGCGGGCACGGGAATCCGAGCAGCGCTACGCAAAGGGCACCGCCCGCGCGCTCGAGGGGATCCCGGTCGCAATCAAGGAGGAGACCTCGGTCGCTGGCTGGCAGCGGACGATCGGCTCGTGGCTGCACGAGGAGGTCGCCGTCCGCAACCACCCGATCGTCGACAAGCTGATCGCGGCCGGAGCGATCCCGCACCTGCAGACGACGTGCCCGGAGTTCTGCGTGATCGGCCAGACGCTGAGCGAGCGCTTCGGCGTGACCCGCAACCCCTGGAACACCGCGTTCACCTCGGGGGGCTCGAGCGGCGGCTCCGGCGCCGCGCTCGCCGCGGGGCTCACGCCGCTCGCGACCGGGAGCGACATGGCGGGCTCGACCCGCATCCCCGCGGCGCTGCAGGGCCTGTACGGCTACAAGCCGCCGTTCGGCCGGCTCGCGAGCACGCCGGGCGAGGAGCTCTTTTCGTTCGCGGTCGAGGGGCCGATGGCGCGTTCGCTCGATGACCTCGTGATGATGCAGAACGTCATTGCAGGTCCCCACCCGGCGAGCTACGTCGGCATGCCCTTCGAGCCGCTCCCGTTCATCCACCCCGACCTCACCGGCGCGCGGATCGCGCTCGCCTTTCGCACCGGCAGCCCGGCGCTGTGCCCCGACACGCGCGCGAACCTCATCGCCGCGGCCGAGGCGCTCAGGAGCCGCGGCGCCACGGT
This sequence comes from Pseudomonadota bacterium, assembly GCA_025356075.1. Classification (GTDB taxonomy): domain Bacteria; phylum Pseudomonadota; class Gammaproteobacteria; order Steroidobacterales; family Steroidobacteraceae; genus CAIKZZ01. The sequence continues at coordinate 81,821 of JANXUT010000075.1, forward strand.
CGAGGAGGTCGACCTCAACTGGGACAACGCCGAGGTCGCCGAAGTCCTCATCGAGGCGATCTTCGGGCTTTTTTTCAACGAGTACCTCGAGGGCCTCGATGCCGCGCAACTGCCGCGCGCGACGCCGTACCTGCGCTGGCTCATTGGCCGCTACCGCGGCCGGCCGAACTCGATCCTGAAGGCGGCGACGCTCGCGACGCGGCTGCACGAGGAGCTCGAGGAGAAGGTCTGGGGCCCGGGCTATCGCGCACTCATCTGCCCGACCGTGTTCACGACGGCGGTACCGGCCGATCTTGACCTTACGACGAAGCGCCACGTGCTGATCGACGGCGCCGCCGTCGACAGCTACCTTGGCTGGGTGGGAACGCCGCCCTTCAACCTCTTGAGCCGCTACCCCGCGCTCGCAGTGCCGACCGGACGGGGCGCGAACGGCGTGCCGACCAGCATGCAGATCGTCGCTCCCCCGTACCGGGACTCGGTCGCCTTCGAGATCGCCTACCACCACGCGGCGGCGGCGCGCCTCGAGCTCTACCGGACGGTGTTCCCGGATATCCCGATGCCCTCCGGCGGGAGCGCCGCGTGACGGCGGCCGAGGCGACGGCGGCGGGCACGCGGCCGGTGCTGAAGCGCTCGCTCGGCTACTGGGACCTCATCGTCTACGGGCTCGCCTACATCGCGCCCTGCGCGCCCTTGAGCACCCTCGGGTTCGTCTGGCAGAGCTCGAACGGGCTCATCGTGCTCGCCTACATCCTCGGCGGCATCTGCATGTACTTCACCGCGAAGAGCTACGCAGTCATGACCGAGGCGATTCCCTCGGCCGGGTCGGTCTACGGCTTCGCGCGCCACGCACTTGGCCGCTTCGCCGGGTTCATGGCGGGCTGGATGATCCTGCTCGACTACCTGCTGATCCCGGCGTTCGTCTACGTGCTCATCGCGGTCGCTTTCGGGGAGCTCGTGCCGGGCGTCGGCCGCGCGACCTGGATCCTCTTGTTGAGCGGCTTCACGCTGCTGGTCAACTGGTTTGGCGTGACCGTCACGACGCGCGCGAACTTCGTCGCGGTCGCGCTCCAGGCCGTGCTGCTCCTCATATTTCTCGGCTACTGCGTCGCCTCGCTCCACCACGGCTTCGGCACCGGCGGCTTGACGCTGGCACCGGTCTACACGGCGTCGGCGTTCTCGGCCGCGAAGATATTCAGCGCCACCTCGATCTGCATCATGTCCTTCCTCGGCTTCGATGCGATCTCGACGCTGAGCGAGGAGGTCGAGGGCAACGACCGGCGCGTGGTCGGGCGCGCGATCATCGCGGTGCTGGTGATCTCGGCCGCGTTCTTCGTGCTGGTCACCTTCGTACTCGGCAATCTCCTGCCCGGCATCTCGATCAAGGACCCGGCCGCCGCGACCTACGAGCTCGCCGCGGCCGCCGTCGGCGTCTGGGCCTCGATCGCGATCGCCTGGTCGTACGCGATCATCGTGGGGCTCTCGAACGCGCTGCCGATGCAGGTGGGTGTCGCGCGCGTGCTGTTCGCGATGGGTCGCGATCGGCAGCTGCCGCATGCGCTCGCGCGCGTGCACCCGAAGTACGGCACGCCCTACGTCGGCATGCTCGCGAGCGCGGCCATTTCCACCGCCGTCGCGCTCGCGATGCGCAACCTCATGGATGAGCTCGCGACTATCGTCAACTTCGGGGCGTTGAGCGGTTTTCTGCTGCTGCACGTGTCGGTGCTGGCGAAGTTCGGCATCGGCCAGCGCTCGCGCGCCTGGTTCACGCACTGGCTCGTGCCGATCCTCGGCATCGGCGTGGTGCTAGCGGTCTTCACCGGCATGAGCGCGCTCGCGGCGAAGGTGGGACTCAGCTGGCTCGCGGCGGGCCTCGTCTACGGCCTCGTGCTGCGCACCCAACGGCGCGACGAGCTCAATACGCCGCTCTGAGGCGGCGCTCCCCGCGCCGCGCGCGCAACGCTTCAGCCGGGGACGGGCGTCTGCGCGGCGAGCTTGGCGGCGGCGTCAATGACGGCGGCCTGGTGCGGCAGAAGCTCGTGTCCGCCCATCTGCATCAGCTCTTCCAGGTAAGGATCCGCGGCCTGGGTCCGCAGTCCCGCCATTTCCTCGAGCACCGCGAGCCCGCAGAACGGCACGTAGGCGTTCGAGTAGCCGCCCTCGTGGGTCGCGACGACGCGCGCCGCGGCGACTTCGGTCGCGATCGACAGCACCTGGCGCGCGATCAGCCGGAACGTCTCGCTGGTGGCCAGCATCCGCCCGATCGGGTCCATCGCATTTGCATCAAGACCGGAGGCAATGACGATGAGCTCCGGGCGAAAGCGGGCGAGGGCGGGCGCGACCGCGCGCTCGAACGCGGCGAGGTAGGCGCCGTGGCCGCTGCCCGCCGGTAGCGGCACGTTCAGGTTCGTGTGCGCGGCGGCGCCCTCGCCAATCACCTCGAGGAAGCCGGAGTCAACCGGGTAGTTGCGATCCTGGTGCACCGAGATCGTCAGCACCGAGGGGTCCTCGAGGAAGGCGAGCTCGGTGCCGTTGCCATGGTGCACGTCCCAGTCGACGACGGCGACACGGCTGAGCTTATGGACGCGCTGGGCGTGCTTGACGGCGAGCACGGCATTTCCGAATACGCAGTAGCCGCGGCCGCGATCGGGCTCGGCGTGATGCCCCGGCGGGCGCACGAGCGCATACGCGTTCGTGACGCGGCCGCTTAGGACCGCATCGACCGCCTCGAGGCAGCCGCCGACCGCGAGCTGGGCGATCTCGAAGCTGCCGTGGCCGATCGTCGCGCTGTCGCCGATCGTGCCGCCGGCGCCGGCCGAGAGCCGCCTCACGTCCTCGATGTAGCGTTCGGTGTGAAAGCAGGTGAGTTCATCGAGCCGCGCGAGCCGTGGCCGGATCGGCACGAGCGCATCGGCAAGGCCGCTGACCTCAAGCAGTGACAGGAGCCGACGCTTCGTGTCCGGGCTCTCGGGATGCTGGTCCGGCTGGGTGTACTCGCTCGCGGCGCTGAAGCCCGCGCCGCTGCCCGGGTCGTGCCAGAAGTAACGCTCGTTCGAGACGAGGCCGGTTGGCAGGCTCATTGTCGGCCGGCGCCGGGCGGGCGGCTTGAAGCCGCCCGCCCGAGGCAGGTCAGTAGTGGTACGTCGCGGTCACGCCAATCGTACGCGGTCGGACGGTGCGGCCGAAGTACAGATTGTCGGTGGCGTCGTCCGCGATGTCCCGCGAGGAAAACAGCTTCGGATGATCGTTCAACATGTTGTTGCCGAAGATCGAGACGTCCAAGCCATTGAAGCGCAGGCCGGCGCGCAATGACAGGTTCTTCGTCGTCGGCAGGCCGGGAATCGACAGATCGTAGAGTGCGTTGCCACCGTTCTGGCCCGGGGTCAGTGCCGTCTGGGCAGTGGTTTGTTGGTAATCGACCCGGAAGTAGCCGACCTTGCCATCCAATTGCGCGAATGGCGCGGCGAGTTCGGCCCAGGCCAGGAACGTCCATGGCGCGCCGGGGAGGCGGTCGCCTTCGCTGACGACCGGCGCTGCACCCGGGTTGCCGGGACCGGTGCAGACGCCGTTCTGCGCGGTGAGCAGGCCGGCGCACGAGGCGCGCGTGTACTTGGCATCGGTGTAGGCGACCGTGAGGTCAAACGTGAGCGGCTGCGCCGGCTTGAACTGCACTTCCACGTCGCCGCCCTTGCTCTGTACCTGACCGAGGTTCGCGGCGAACTGCTCGCCGCAGCTCGGCAGGTAGACGTTCTGGATGATCTTCTTCCAGTTCACGACGAACACGCTCGAGTTGATCTGCAGCCGCCGGTCAAGCATCGTGTTTTTGGCGCCGATCTCGTAGCTCCACAGCGAATCGGATGTGTACTTTTCAGGTACGTGCGGATGGCCGTCGGCGCCTACCGGCAGGCCCAGAGTGATCAAGTCGCCATCGCAGAGCGTGCCGACCGGAATGTTGACGCCGCCCGAGCGGTAGCCTTTCGCGGCGCTCAAGTAGAACAGGTTGTCACGGTCGGGCTGGTAGTCGAGCGTGAACTTAGGCGTCACCGGCTTCTCGGACGACGACACTTCAAGTAATGGAATCGGGTCGAGCGGCGTCACGACGAAAGCACCGCCCGACACGACCGTACCGACGACGTCGTCTTTTGCGACGCGCAGTCCAACTGTCGCCTTCCAGTGAGTCGCCAGCTTGAAAATCAGTTCGCCGAACGCGGCGATCTGCTTCTCGACGACGCGGTCGACGGGGCCGTGGTAGATCAGGCCGTTTGGGCATGCGATGGCGTACACGGCGCAGACCGTGCCGCCACTTTCGGCATCCAGCGTCGTGTCAATGATGTCCTCGGGGATATTTTCGTTGGTTCGCGAGTAGAAGACGCCGGCATTCCACGAGATCCGTGCGTCCTTATCCGTCGAGGCCAGGCGGATCTCCTGATAGACGTTGTCCTGGCGATCGCGAAACGGTGCGTAGCCCGCATCGCCCGGTTGCGGGTACGGATTCGTCAGCGTGCCGAAACCAACCGAGTTGAAGAACGCCCACGTTGCACGCAGGTACTGGGTGTAGTCGGAGGTCGAGTGCTGGTCGCGGGAGAAGTAGGCGGTATTCGACGCCAGCTGGGCGAAGCCGAGGTTCCAGTCCACCTTCACGGATGCGAGGTAGTACGGGTCCGCGCTGGGGTTGCGCAGCGCGTTGCCGTTGCGGAAGATCTCGCCGGCAGGATCCGACAGCACCTGCCAGTAGGCCGCGGTGTCGTGGATCTGAAGTTCCTGGAAGTACACGGACGGCGCGATGCTCAGGTTCTCGGTCGGCTGCCACTTGAACGCGAGGCGCGCGGTGGCCGTCTGCTGGTAGTTCGCCGCCTTTTCGGTAGTGCCAGCGTAGACCGGCGGGGTGAGGTAGTCGTTTGCCGCGCGCGTGTAGCTGACGCGGTCCACCCAACCACCGTCGCGGCGGTAGGACGCGCTGAAGCGGAAGCCGAGCACGTTGTCGATGATCGGTCCGCCAACCGCCACGCCGAGCTCGTAGCTCGGATCGCCGTGCTTGGTCGTCGCGTACTCCGAGCGCACGTAGCCGCTGTAGGCGTTCAGGCCCGGTGTTGGCGTGATGAACCGAACGACACCGCCTTCGGCGCCCGCGCCGAACAGCGTTCCCTGAGGGCCGCGCAGCACCTCGATCCGGTCGAGGTCGAACAGCGCCGGAAACACAGTCACCGCACCGAAGCCGATGTGGCGGCTCTGCACGGGCGTGTCGTCGATGTAGATACCGGTCGTCGCGGCGCCCGCCGCCGAGTCGACGCCGCGGATCGCGATGTCGGAATTCTCGTCGTTGTAGTTGGCGGAGGAGCCCATGCCGTTGCGCGAGAAGTTGAGCCCCGGGCTCAGTCGCGACAGATCGTCGATATTCTTAAGGCCCTGCGCATCGAGCTTCTCCTGCGAGAAAGCCGTGACGCTGATCGGGACGTCCTGCAGGCGCTCGGAGCGCCGGGTCGCCGTTACGACCACTTCCTCGAGCCCTCCGGTCGCCGCGGGCGCGGCGGCCGCGGTCTGCGCGATGGTCGGAGTAGAGGCGAAGAGGGCGATGAGCCCCGCCGTCGCGAGCGTCGTGCGAGCAAGTACCGCTGTCATGCTGATGTCCCCTGTGAGATGCCCGCGGGCGCGTCGCGCCCGCCGCCTGATTCGCTGTTGCTACAAAGCCTCACGCGCCAGTCGGCCCCTCGCCAGGCTGATGCGTCCAGATTCCGCGAATACCTTCGCTGTCCCACGGCTCTCATCGGCCGCTGCGATCACAAGTTACCTTAGAATTAGGGCCGTGCACAGTGGCGCGCCCGCGACAGCGCGACCCATCGAGGCTGGTTTTCCTCGCCGCTAAGGTGCCATCATCGCCCGACACCGCCCGGCCCGTGGCTGCGTTCCGGCCCCGCGTGCGGCACTAAAATTTCGGGGGAATCATGCAGATGTCAACCACCAAGGCCCGCGCTGTGATCGCAGCCGCCGCACCGCTCCTCGCACTCCTTGCCACCTCGGTCGCGGTCGCCGCCGCGACGGAGCCGGCCGACACGGTGCTGACCGATGCGCGGATCTACACGGCCGCGGGCGGCCAGATGGCCGAGGCGCTCGCCGTGCGGCACGGGACGATCGTCTATGCGGGTGACACGGCCGGCGCGCTTGCGCTCGCCGGCCCGGCCACGAAAAAAGTGAGCGCTGGCGGGCGGTTAGTGGTGCCGGGGCTGGTCGACTCGCACATCCACCCGCTCGACATCGTCGATCTCGACGTGTGCGACCTCGACAGCAAGGCGAAGTCCCTGCGGGAGCTGTCCGCGTTCGTCGGCGCGTGCATCAAGCGCTACCACACGCCGGCCGGGAAGTGGCTGCGGGTGCACCAGTGGAACCCGACCGGCGGCAACCAGCCGGACGCGGAATTCCCGAACCTGCGCGCGGCGCTTGATAAGGCCGATGCGCACGCGCTCATCGAGCTCCTCGGCAACGATGGCCACCACGCAGCCTACAACAGCGTCGCGCTCGCGCTGGCCACCAACGCGACCGGCAAGGTGGTCGGCTATTCGAAGGCGACGCTCGCAACGGACTTCGCCGCCTACCGCAAGCTCGTCGGGACCGACGGACGCGGCGAGCCCGATGGCATGGTCAACGAGGATGCGCGCTACTCCATCGATGCGAACAGCATGCTCTACAACGAGCTCGAGGCGGTCTCGAAGGTCCCGGACAAGATCCCCGAACGCCTGAACAGTGTCGGCATCACGGCGATCCTGGATGCCATGGCCTCTCCCGTCGGCCTTGCCGTCTACGACAAGCTGCTCGCCGGCAAGCACATGACGGTGCGGGTCAACCTCGCGCAGTTCTACGATCCGAGCCACACCCGCACCGCCGACGGGCGCGTCGACTATGACGGCATGGTCGCGCACGCGAAGGAGGTGCGGGCGAAGTACGCCGGCAATCCGTACCTGCACGCCGACTTCATCAAGATGTTCGCCGACGGCGTCGTCGAGGCGAACCCGTTCTCGACGCCGCCGACGCTCGGCAATGCCGCGGTGCTTGAGCCCTACCTGCAGCCGATCTTCGCGACCGACGCGAAGGGGCACGCGAGCGTCACCGGCTACGTCGACACGGGCTCCGCCATCTGCATCGAGGCACGTGCCCACCCGGAGAAGCACCAGGCCGCCGCAGACATCGCCGCGTTCACGAAGGCGAACGGATTCCACCCCGGCCAGTGCCAGATCTCGAGCGGGCAGCTGCAGCACGAGCGCGACATCGAGCTTGAGTACATCAAGCGCATGCACGTCGCGGGCTTCAACATCCATATCCACGCGATCGGCGACCGGGCGCTCAGGACCGCGCTCGATGCGATCGAGGCGGCACGCGCGGCGGACGGCATCAGCTCGACGCACGACGGGCTCGCCCACGTGCAGCTCGCTCATCCGACCGACATTCAGCGAATCGGCCGGGACCACCTTTACGTCGCCTTCACCTACTCGTGGGCCAACGTCGACCTCGACTACGACATGACGGTGATCCCGTTCCTGCAGAAGGTGAGCGGCAACAGCCTCGGCGCGCGCCACGTGGCCGGTAGCTACTACGAGGCGAACACGTATCCCTTCCGCGCGGCCAAGGATGCAGGCGCGACGCTGGTCGCCGGTTCCGACGCGCCGGTCAACACGCGCGATCCGCAGCCCTTCGTCAACATGGCGACCGCCGTCACGCGGCGCATCCCCGGGGAGCCCGTGTTCAATGCGGCGCAGGCGATCACGATCCGGGAGGTCCTCGACGCCTACACGATCAACGGCGCGCGCATGCTCGGCCGCGACAAGGAGATCGGCTCGCTCGAGGTCGGCAAGTCCGCGGACTTCGTCGTGCTCGACCGCGACATCCTGAAGCTCGCCGACGGCGGCAAGGCCAAGGACATCAACGGCACCAAGGTCGTGGAGACCTGGTTCCAGGGCAAGCGCGTCTACCACGCGCCGGCCCACTGACGATCGCTGGAGGGCTACCCCAAGTGCGTTACCGCCTGCTCGGCCGGACCGGCCTCTACGTCTCGGAGCTCTGCCTCGGCACGATGACTGACGGCGGCAAGTGCTTCTGGGAGCAGATCGGCGCACTCCCGCAGGACGCGGTGACGAGGCAGGTGAAGGTCGCGCTCGAGGCGGGCATCAACTTCATCGACACCGCGAACGTCTAGTCGGTCGGCGAGTCCGAGCGCCTGCTCGGCCAGGCGCTCAAGGACCTCGCCGTGCCGCGCGATCAGGTCGTCGTCGCCACCAAGGCGACCGGCATCATGGACGACACGCCGAACGGGCGGGGCCAGTCCCGCTAGCACCTGTTCAACCCGGTCGATGCGAGCCTGAAGCGGCTTCAACTCGAGCACATCGACCTCTACCAGCTGCACGGCTTCGATCCGCTCACGGCTTTCGAGGAAGTGCTCGGCGCGCTCGATGATCTCGTCCGCTCCGGCAAGGTCCGCTATGTGGGACTTTGCAACTTGGCCGCGTGGCAGGTCATGAAGGCGCTCGCCGTGTCCGAGCGACGCGGCTATGCGCGCTTCGAGAGCGTGCAGGCGTACTACACGATCGCGGGCCGCGACCTTGAGCGCGAGCTCGTGCCGCTGGTGCGGGACCAGGGGCTTGGCCTCATGGTCTGCAGCCCGCTCGCCGGCGGGCTCCTGAGCGGCAAGTACCGGCCGGACGAGCCGGGGCCGGCGGGCGCTCGCCGCACGACCTTCGATTTCCCGCTGGTCGACAGGCCACGGGCGTTCCGCTGCGTCGAGGCGATGCGGCCGATCGCCGCGCGGCTTGGCGTCTCGGTCGCGCAGGTGGCGCTCGCGTGGCTGCTCGCGAAGCCCTGGGTCACGACGGTCATCATCGGCGCGAAGACCGACGCGCAGCTCCTCGATAACATCGCCGCGACCAAGGTGGAGTTGAGCGCCGAGGACCTGAAGGCGCTCGAGGAGGTCAGCGCGCTGCCGCCGGAGTACCCGGGCTGGATGCTCGAGCTCCAGGGCGCGTACCGCGCCAAGCCGCCCGTCAAGAACTAGCCGTGGACCCGCGGGGACGGCGACCCGCGGCGGTTGGGCCGGCCGCAGCGGCCCGGCAGGCCTCGGCACAACCGCGCACCGTCGTCTCAAGCGGCGCCCGGCCCGGCGCTGCAGCTATTGCGGTGGCGGCCAATCCTTTCCTGCAGTGGCTCAGCGCCACGCGCCGGATGCAGTAGATTGCAGCGATCGATCCGCGCGTCCCGCGCCGCCGCGTGCGGGCAGCCGAGCGGAGTCCCCGAGCGCGACAACTTGAAGAATCGCGCCGGGTTTGCCGGTCCTGGGGAGTTCATAAAGATGCAAGTAGACCCTATTCGAATCGGGTTCGCGGTGCTGTGCTGGCTGTTGGTGGCGAGCACCGCCCACGCGACCGTGCAGCGACACGAGGCCAACATCGTCGAGCTGGTCGGCCAGTCCGAGCTCATCTTGCGCGGCACGATCCGCGACGTGACCGACGGGATCGACGCGCGCGGCATCCCGTACACGGAAGTGACGATGCACGTCGCCGATGCGATTCGTGGCGACGTCGGCAAGGAGTACAAATTCCGCCAGTTCGGGCTCCTGAAGCCCCGCAGCATGGGCAACGGCACGATGAACCTGATGGTGACGCCGGCCGGCTGGGCGACGTACGCGAAGGGCGAGGACACCGTCCTCTTCCTCTACAAGCGCGCCAAGTGGACCGGGCTACAGACGACCGTCGGCCTCGGCCACGGCCGGTTCAAGGTCGCCCTCGCCGGCGCCTCGAACCAGGCCGACAACGCAGGGCTGTTCAGGAACGTGCGGGTCGACCCGACGCTGCTCGGCGAACGCGAGCAGCGGGTATTGAAAACCGACCGGGGGCCGGTGAACGCGAATGCGTTCGTGTCGCTCGTCCGGCAAATCGTCAAGGGCCGCTGGATCGAGCAGGGGAGCATGCGCAATGAACTGCACTAAGCTCGTGCGGCTCCTCTGCCCGGCGCTTGCGCTCCTCGCGCTCCTTGCGCCGTTCGCGCACGCCGATGGCCCGCTCATCGTCGACCCCGCCGCCCGCCGCGGCTACCACTTCGGTCCGGCCGACGTGCCGGTCTACTACGATCGCGGCAACTTCGCCGTCACCTGGGACTACTCGACCGGCACGCCGACTGAGGTCGTGCTCGGCAACGCCATCGGTGCGCGCCTCGTCACGCAGGGCTACGCCAGCTGGTCGCAGGTGCCGACGTCTTCGCTGCGCGCCGTCGTCAAGGGCGACTTCGCCGCGAAGGGCCTGCCCGACATCGACGCGAGCAACATCGCCGAGATCATCGGCAAGTCGAACGGGCGGGGCATCTACGTGGTGTTCGATGCCGACGGCAGCATCATGAGCGACTTCTTCGGCGTCTCGCCGGCGGTGCTCGGGATCTCGAGCCCGCAGTTCTCGGTCGAGGGCACGACCGAGATCACCGAGAGCTGGACGGTGCTGAACGGCGCCGCGGTCGATCCGCTCGATGCGAATGCCGCCCAGTTCCAGGGCGTCGCGACGCACGAGTTCGGGCACTCGCTCGGGCTTGCGCACACGCAGGCGAACGGGGCTGCGTACTTCTACGGCGATGCGTCGGGACCTGCGAGCTGCGCGACGCTGCCCTACACGACCGGCGTCACGGCCGCCGACATCGAGACGATGTATCCCTACATCAATCCGGCCGCCGACGTCGGCACCGGCGTCGGGCAGGGGAACGTCCACACGCTCGACAGCATGACGGCGATCTCCGACCTCTACCCGGGCCGCGGCTGGCCGCGCTCGTACGGCACGATCGAGGGCAAGGTCTACGACCTCGATGGCAAGCGCGAGCTCACCGGCGTCAACGTCATCGCCAGGAACCTTGCCGACCCCTACGCGGGCGCGACCTCGGCGGTCACGGGGCAGCTGACGCAGGGGCTGCTGGGGCCGGACGGCAGCTTCACGCTGCACGGGCTGAAGCCCGGTGCCCGCTACGTCCTCTACGTCGATGCGATCGTCGCCGGCGGCTTCCCGACGCCGCCGCTCTGGTTCCTGCCGGGGGCGGAGAAGTTCTACCTCGACGCCGAGCGCGACCACGGCTCGCACGATGGCGCAGTGGATCCTTGCCGCTACAGCGTCATCACGGCGCGCGCCGGCGACACCGTCCACGCCTCGATCACGTTCGACCACGTGCCAGGGGCGCCCTGGCTCTACCAGCTCGGCTATGGCACGGGCGTCACCGGGCTCAGTGGCGATGGCTCCGTCGCGGTCGGCGACTTCGGGCGCGGCGGCCCGGTGTTCCGCTGGACCGCCAAGACCGGCGCCGTGCCGATGGACGTGCCGAGTACCGGCGAGATCACCTCGATCTCGCACAACGGCATCTACCTGTCGAGCAACCTCTACGACCCGAGCGCGGACGCCTCGCTCGGGGCCTACCGCTGGGACGCCGTGAACGGCTGGCTGCCGGTGACGGCGACGGGCAGCTGCGGTACCGACTCGACGGTCAACTTCGCGGTCGATGACAACGGTGGCGTATACGGGCTCGCCTATGGCGACTGCACGCACTACCGGGCCTTCAAGTGGACGCCGACCGGCGGCACGAGACTGTTCCCATCGCCCGGCGTGAAGCCCGATGGCACGCCCGCGAACACGCGGGTCAACAAGGTCTCAGCCGATGGCTCGACGGTGGTCGGCTGGATGGAAGACCCGATCCAGGGCATGTGGGACGGCACCGTGTGGACCCACGCGGGGGCGAACCTCGTGCGCACCGCGACGGGCGATCTCGTCGATGAGGTGACGGCGGTCAGTGGCGACGGAACGATCGTCGGCGGCGCGCTGTTCCTTGGCGATGAGCCATTCGGTGACGGCTGGCGTCGCCGTGCGCGCGGCACGAAGCTCGACTACTTCGCGCCGCTGCCGGGCGATGCGGCGCCGGCGCAGCCAGCCGCGATGTCACGCACCGGCGATGTGATGGTCGGATTCAGTGGCACCGCGTTCTTAAGCTTCAACCCGGGCCCGTTCATCTGGACGCGCGAGCTTGGCACGGCGAACCTCGATGACTTCGTCCGCGGCCAGGGGACGAGCATGGAGCAGTGGTGGAGCCTGTGGGAGCCGACCGCGATCTCCGACGACGGCCGGACCATTGGCGGCTGGGGCGTCGGCTCGCTCTACTACGCCGGCTGGGTGCTCAGGATCGAGCGGGCCTTCGTGTGCCACCGCCACCTCGATGAGTCGGGCGCGCCGTCACGGCACGACGCCGAGACGCTGAGCGTCGGCTTTCCGAAGGAGTTCGACTGGCACCTCGCGCACGGCGACGTGGTTGGCCGGTGCCGGTGAGCCGGAGTTGAGCCGGTCCGTTCGCGGCGATCGAACCGATCGCCGCGACCGGCCGTAGCACCCCGGCAGCGATCTGTGGATCTTGTTAGATTGTCGATAGAACTCATTGATATATAATAATAAATAAGCAGATTCCGAGCGATGCACGCGGGCCGGTAAGGGCGGGTCTGCCGCCCGGGCGGATGCGGGCGAGTGGCGTTGCAATGGCGGGACTCGCGGAGCCGGGCAACCCGAGCTGTCTAGCAGCGGCCGCGCGCGGCCGCCTGGCAAATCAGGCGGGCTGGGTAGCGAGCCGCGCCAGCGGGCCGAGGAACGGCCGGTAGTTTCGCCAGCGACCCACCGACTCCCGGTAGATCCGCTGCCGCACCTGCCAGAAGCTCGCCGTCACGACCGCGCGCCGGGTCGAGTGGAACTCGAGGCAGCGCCCGTCCCACGGCAGGTCGAGGAATTCGAGGATCTTCCGCGTCCAGCGCTCAAGGTCGCCGACGAGCTCGGCGTAGGGCACCTCGAGCAGCGTTCCTGCAGGAAGGACCGCGCGCCAGTGCTCGATGAGGCGGCGATGCTGCTCGTAGTAGTGCGCCAGGTCGCCCAAGTCCATGGTGTGGGTGTGCGAGGGCGATAGCTGCTGGAAGTAGCAGGACAGGCACGTGTCGATCGGGTCGCGCTGCATGTAGAGGATGCGGGCGTGCGGGAACGCGGCGTGGATCATCCCGAGCCAGTCGAGGTTGGCGGGAGCCTTGTCGATGACCCGCTCGGCGTCGGCGGAGTGCGTCGCGAGGAGCCTCAGGTACTGGGTCGCGAGTTCCTCGCGTTGCGATGCGCCAAGCGGTTCGGTGCCGCCCGCCGTCCAGCGCTCGCGCGCCGCCTCGTTCCAGAACTCAAGCTCGCCCGCGGCCGCGACCGATGGATGCGAGCCGATGATCTGCTCGGCGAGCGACGTGCCGGAGCGCATCATCCCGACCACGAAGACCGGCCGCCGCGAGACGGACGCGCCTAAACCTGGCGTCGCGCAGGCCTCCTTCGTGTACGTTCCGATCATTTCGTCGACGAAGCGCTCGCGCTGGTCGCGACCGTAGGCTTCGGCGACTTCCCGGAGGAGCAGGTTGCCGCGCCGGTAGCTCGCGAACGCGCCGGCGTAGTCGCCGACGTCATCGCAGAACTTGCCGATCGCGAAGCGCAACTCGGCTTCCTGCAGGCCCGCGCTCGTGGCGGCAGCAATCGCCTCGGCGCGCTCGCGCCAGGCGGCGTCCGCTTTGGTCATCCGTCGCAACCCCGCCTGCGCGGCCCACGCCGCCGGCATCTCGGGCTCGCGCCTGAGCGCGCGGGCAAGCAGGGCTTCGGCTTCCGCGAACTGCCCCTCGAGCCCGGCGACCTGCGCGGCGCCGACGCAGGCGCCGGCATGGCCTGGATCGCGCTTCAGCACCTTGCGGAACTGGCCGCGCGCTTCGCGCCAGCGGCCGCGACTGACGAGCGTGAGGCCGAGGTTGTGGCGCGCATCGAGGAGCGTCGGCTTCAGCTTGAGTGCGCGGCGCAAGGAGTCTTCGGCCTCGGCGAGCTCGCCCCTCGCCCGGAGCAACGCGCCCAGGTTCGCGTGTGCCTCCGGATGCGCGGGGCGCACCCGGATCGCCGCGCGGATGTGTCCGTCGGCTTCCCGGTAGCGGCCGAGTTCACACAGCGCGGCGGCGAGGTTGTTGAGCGCATCGGCGTTGTCCGAGTCGAGGCGCGCGGCGGCTTCGTAGTGTCCGACCGCCTCGAGGGGGTCGTGGGCGGCGACGCAGGCGTTGCCCTGCGTGAGGAAGTAGCGCGACTTGGCCGCATCGCGGTCCGGGGCGGGTGGCGCGGCCGTCCCGCTCGCCGTCGCGACGGAGCTCTCGCCGGTCAGCGACAGGTGGACGACCAGCCGGCGGGTTACATCCGCGGCCAGCTCGCGGCCGACGCCGCGCTCGAGCAGGCGCCACTTGAAAGAGCTGGCGAACCGGGCGCGCTGGTAGAGGTTGAGCTGGCGCGCGCGCTCGTCGCGCTGGGCGCTGCGCAGGAGTCGCGCGAAGGCGTTGCGCAACTCCGCCGGCGCCGCGGCCTGCCGACGCGCGTTCCTGGGCGCGGCGACACTCGGCGCGAAGCCATCCGCGAGCGCCACGCCCGCATCGACCGCCGCGCGTGTGTTGAACCAGTCGAGCACAGTACTTCCGGCTCCGAGACATGCGCCGCGTTCGACGCGCCCGGCCGTCATGGCCGGGTACGTGGCAGTGTCCGCGAGGGGGCGATCGGGCGACGCGAAGCGCCCAGCGGATCTGCAATTGGGGAGCGCGGAAGCAGTGAAGTGGTGACCTCGGTCACAGTCGGACGGGGCCTGCGCACCGCGGACCGCGGGGCCGTCCCGATCCGCCCGAGCGCGACGGTGGTCTCACAATTGGGAGCGGACGGCCGGTGCTGATGGACTTGTGTGACGCGGTTGGCGCAGGCGTCCGGCCAGTTTGTCAGGCTCGGCGCATTGGCAGATTCCCGGATGGATGCGCCGTGCGGAACTACACGTCCCAGGACAAGCAGTCATCGGCGGCCGACGCACGCTCGCAGCGAGGCTGGCACGCCGTTGCCATCGTCGGCACCTCGCAGGCGTGCGCGGCGGCGAAGGCGTGCAAGCAGAGCCGCTACCTCTCGGTCGATGCGCCGCGCTTGCCGCTCGCCGGCTGCGATGCCGCCGTCTGCGATTGCACCTACCAGCACTTTCCGGACCGGCGCAGCGAGCCGCGCCGCGACGAGGAAGCGCCCGCCGCGGCGTTGCGGCCTGCGAACGGCGAGCGCCGCGTCAGCCGCGGCCGCCGCTCGACCGATTGAGCGAGTACCCGCCGGGTTTGCGGGGCGCCATGGCGCTCGCCGACCGGCGCAGCCCCTGCCGAAAAAGCAAAGGGCCCGGAATCGATCCGGGCCCTTCTTGTTGGTGGAGGCGGGGGGAATTGAACCCCCGTCCGCGAGCATTACGCTACAGGATCTACATGCTTGTCCGGTCTATTGATCTCACCCCGGGCTACCCGATCGGCAGGGAAAACCCGTTGCCAGCCTCGTCCTTTTTAGAGCTCTGCTACCCGAGACACGCGCAGCACTCGATCCTGTGATTGCGACCCCGTTTCCCCCCGCACAGGCACGGAAAGGAGCGGAGTAGGCGGGGCTTAAGCCGCCAGAGCGTAGCTGTTGTCGTTCGCAGCTAGAATTTGCAAATGGTTTAACGAGGAACCTGCACCTCGGCATGCACCTGGAGTTTCACGACCCACGTCGAAACCGGTCGCCCCCAGAAGCGCTGCCAGCATAGCCGAGATCGGTGCGGGGCGTCCGTCCGCCCTCACAGTTTCACCCGGGCCCGGCCCCTGGCGCGGGCTACGATGCCCGCCAGGGCTGAAGTTGGGATACATTGCGCGCCGTTCAACCCCGAACCGCGGAGTTTCCGATGATCAAGCGCATTGAAGCCGGCCCTCGGATGTCGCAGGCCGTTGTCCACGGCACTACCGTCTACGTCGCAGGCCAGGTGGCAAACGACACCTCGGCGGATGTCGCCGGCCAGACCCGCCAGATCCTGGCCCGCATCGACGCGCTGCTCGCGGTCGCCGGAACGGACAAGTCGCGCGTCCTCGCGGCGACGATCTACCTCGCCGACATCGGCACCTTCGCCGCGATGAACGTCGCCTGGGAGTCGTGGGTGGTGCCCGGCGCGACCCCGGCGCGCGCAACGGTCGAGGCGGCGCTCGCCGCGCCCGCGTACGCCGTCGAAATCGTCGTCATCGCGGCGCTCCCTTAAGGAGCGGGTGGCCGGGCACTTCAGCGATTGCGGGCCCTGAGAGTGCGGCCCTTCTCGCGCTGCCAGTCGCGGTCCTTCTCGGAGGCGCGCTTGTCGTGCTCCTTCTTGCCGCGGGCGAGGCCGATCTCGAGCTTGGCGCGACCGTTCTTCCAGTACATCGCGAGCGGCACGAGCGTGTAGCCCTTGCGATCGACCGCGCCGACCAGGTGGTCGATCTCGCGTCGCTTCATGAGGAGCTTGCGGGTGCGGGTGGGCTCGGCGATCACGTGCGTGGACGCCGTGCTCAACGGCGAGATGTGGGCGCCGAGGAGCCACGCCTCGTCCCGCTTCACCGACACGAAGCCCTCGCCGAGCTGCAGGCGCCCGGCTCTCAGCGCCTTGACCTCCCAGCCGAGGAGCGCGAGGCCCGCCTCGTAGCGCTCGTCGATGAAGTAGTCGTGGCGCGCCTTGCGGTTGAGCGCGATGGTCCCTTCGTGGGTGTCTTTGTCGGCCATGATCATCGCCCCGTTGGACGCGCATTGTAGCCCGCGTTGTCGCTCGCGAGCCGACCCCGCAGAATGGCCACCCGCCTGGTCCGGAGGAGGCTTCGATGCGTGAGGTTCGAAGGAGCGCGCTCGTTCCCTACAGCCCGGCCCAGATGTACGCGCTCGTCAACGACGTCGCGGGGTACCCCGCGTTCGTGCCGTTCTGCCCGGCGACGCGCGTCCTCGAGGCGTCCGCCACCTCGCTCACCGCGAGCATCGACATCGCCCGGGCCGGGGTGCGCGTTAGCCTCACGACCCGCAACTCGCTGGTGCCGGATCAGTCGATCCACATGGTGCTGAAGGACGGGCCCCTCAAGACCTTCGACGGCCGCTGGCAGTTCATCGCGATCCGCGATGCGAGCGAGGCGCTCAAGGGCTGCCGCGTCGAGCTCAGCGTCGACTTCGAGTTCAGGAACGCCGCGCTCGGGCTCGTCGCGGGACCGGTGTTCGAGTCGAGCTGGGATCAGCTCGTCGATGCCTTCGTCCGCCGCGCGCACGAGATTTACGGTGGCTGAGCCCAAGCTCACCATCAGCGTCGCCTATGCGACCCCGGAGCGGCAGACGCTGATCGAGCTCAGCGTGGCGGCTGGCACCACGGTCGGGGAGGCGATCGAGCTTGCCGGCATTCGTGCCCTGCACCCGGGGATCCCGGCCAATGCCGCGCTCGGCATCCACGGCCGGCTGGTGCCGGCGGAGGAGGCGGTCCGCGCGGGTGATCGGGTCGAGCTTTACCGGCCGCTGCCGGCGGATCCGAAGGTCACGCGGCGCGCGCTTGCGCGCGCGGGCCGCTCGATGGGGACGCGCCGCCCGTAGCGTGCGCCGGGACGATCAGGCGCCCGGCGAGGTCGGAATCGTCGGGTCCTTGAACACACCCTGCGGCTTGTCGATGCGCGCGACCTTCTCGTCGGTGAAGTAGACGACGAACTCGTGCTGCTCGACCTTCTGGGTCTTGCCGGCCTTGTAGTAGTAGAGGTAGTCCCACCGATCCGGATGGAACGAGTCGGCGAGCATCGGGGTCCCGAGCAGGAAGCGGACCTGGCTCCTGGTCATGCCGACGCTGACCTGGTCGACGAGCTTGGACTCGAGGAAGTTGCCCTGCTGGATGTTGATGCGATAGACGCAGCCCGTCATGAGGCTCAGGGCGGCGAGCGCGGCGCACAACACGAGTGGAACACTGAATCGCTGGGTCATCGGGGCTTCCGCGCGCCGGGTTGGTACGGCGCGTAGTCGGGTGGATAATGGCCCGCGATCATACCGGAACGCCCGTGACGGGGCAGGCCCGGCGGGTCACCCGCCACTTTAGGAACAGCCACGTGGAAAGCCAGGACCTTCGCCGGGCCGGACTCAAGGTGACGCTGCCGCGCGTCAAGATCCTCGAGATCCTGGCGAGCGCGAGCGCGCACCACCTCAGTGCCGAGGCGATATACAAGAAACTGCTCGATTCCAATGAGGACATCGGCCTCGCCACGGTGTACCGCGTGCTGACCCAGTTCGAGGCGGCCGGGCTCGTCAGCCGCCACCACTTCGAGGGTGGCATGGCGGTGTTCGAGATGAACCGGGGCGACCACCACGACCACGTCGTGTGTGTGGACTGCGGCAAGGTCGAGGAGTTCACCGACGAGTCGATCGAAAAGCTGCAGTCGGCCGTCGCCGAGCGCCTGGGCTTCGCGCTCGCCGACCACGCACTCATCCTGTACGCGCACTGCCGGCGCGAGAACTGCCCGAGCCGCAAGACGCGCGGGGCTTGAGCCTCAGCGGCGCTTGCGCCGCTCGGCCGCGACCGGTTTTGGCCCCGTCAGCATCTCGCGGGCATGCTCGCGCGCCTTGCTCGTGATCTCGACGCCGCCGAGCATGCGGGCAAGTTCCTCGATGCGCTCCTCGGGCCCAAGCGAGGCGAGCGAGGTGCGGCTCGAGCGCCCGTCCGTCAGCTTCGCGACCCGGACGTGCTGGTCGGCCTGGCCGGCCACCTGCGGCAGGTGGGTCACGCAGAGCACCTGGCCGCGGGTGCCGAGCGCCCGCAGCTGCCGCCCCACCATCTCGGCGACCGCCCCGCCGACGCCCGCGTCCACTTCATCGAAGATCATGCAGAGCCGTCCCTGTGACTCATTCGCCGCCGCGACCTGAACGGCGAGGCTGATGCGCGACAGCTCGCCGCCCGAGGCGACGCGCGCGATGGGCTTCGGGGGCTGCCCGGGGTTCGCGCTCACGAGGAACTCGATCGTGTCGAGCCCGTGCGGGTCAAGCGGCGCATCGGCGGGCGATTCGACCCTGACCTCGAACACGCCACCCGGCATGCCGAGCACGCGCATGAGTTCGGTGACGGCGCCGCCGAGCGCGCTGGCCGCTTGCCGGCGGGCGGCGCCGAGGAGCCTCGCGGCGGCGCGGTAGTCCTTCGCAAGGCCGGCGCGCTCGGCCTCGAGGCCGGCGAGTTGCGACTCCGCGGATTCGAGCGTCGCGATCTCCTCGTTCAGGCGCCCGAGCTGGTCGGCGAGCGCCTTCGCGGGCACCCGGTGCTTTCGCGCCAGCTGCTCGATCGAGGCGATGCGCTGCTCGATGAATTCCTGGCGCTTCGGGTCGACCTCGAGCGACTCGAGGTAGGCGCCGAGCTCGCGGCCGGCTTCCCTAAGCGGTATCAGCGCCTCCTCGACCAGCGCGCCGACCGAGCCGAGCCTCGCATCGAGCTCGATCGCGGCGCGAAGCGCGGTCGCCGCGCGCCCGGCACGGGCGAGGGCGTCATCGCCCTCGCCCTCGTAGAGGAGCGCGAGCGCGACCTGGGCGGTCTCGGCGAGGCGACCGCGGTTGGCGAGGCGCTGCGCCTCGATCAGCAATTCCGCGACTTCACCGGGCTTCAAGCCCAGCCCCTCGAGTTCCTTCTGCTGGTACCTCAGCAGCTCGAGCCTGGCATCGCGCTCGCTCGCGGCGATGGTGAGCTCGTTGAAGCGCGCATCGACGGCCCGGTAGAGGCGGGCGATTCGGGCGACCGGCTCAAGCAGCGCCGCGTGGCGGCCGTGCTCGTCGAGGAGCGTGCGCTGCGTGTCGCGGCGCGTCAGCGTCAGGAATTCCTGCTGGCCGTGGATGTCGATCAACAGGTCGCCGAGTGAGCGCAGCTGCGCGAGCGGTTGCAGCTGGCCGTTCACGTAGGCGCGCGAGCGGCCGTCCGCGCCGATGACCCGGCGCAGCATGAGCTCGCCCTCGGCATCGAGCGCCTGCTCGGCGAGCCATGCGAGTACCCCGGCATTGCCGGCGATGTCGAAGGTCGCGGTGATCTCGGCGCGCTCGGCGCCGTGCCTGACGCTGTCGGCGCCGGCGCGGCCGCCGATCGCGAGCATGACGGCATCGACGAGGATCGACTTGCCGGCGCCGGTTTCGCCGGTGAGCGCGGTGAGGCCCGAGCGAAGCTCGAGCTCGACGGCATCGATGATCGCGAAGTCGCGGATCTGCAGGTGGCTGAGCACGGGCGCCTCAGGGTTCCGGGTTCGCGTAGCGCGCGCCGCGGCCCCAGTGGAGCTTCGAGCGCAGGATGCGGTAGAAGTCATGCCCCGGCGGGTGCAGCAGCGTCACCGAGCACGAGGAGGGCTCCACGCGCAGCCGGTCACTCGCCTCGATGTCGCCGAGCACGACGCCGTCGCAGGTGATCTGCGCCTTCACAGGCGCCTGCGCGACGAGCCTGACCTCGATGCGCGAGCGCGCCGCGACGACGATCGGCCGGTCCGAGAGCGTGTGCGGGCTGATGGGCGCGAGCACGAGGGCATCGAGGTTCGGCTCGATGATCGGGCCGCCGCAGGACATCGCATAGGCCGTGGAGCCGGTCGAGGTCGCGATGACGAGCCCGTCGCCGCCGTGTGTGTTGACGTAGCGATCATCGATCCACGTCTCGAAGTCGAGCATGCGGCCGGTCTGCCACTTCTGCAGCACCACGTCGTTGAGCGCCCTCGCGCGCCGGTCGACCTGCCCCGGGCTCACGATGCGGGCATCGAGCATGCGCCGCGGGTCCTTCGTGTAGGCGCCCGACAGCACGTCATCGAAGCGCTCGAGCATCTCGGCGGAACTGACGTCGGCGAGGAACCCGAGCCGGCCGCGGTTGATGCCGAGGAGCGGCACGTCGGTGCCCTCGGCGAGGCGCGCGGCGTAGAGGAGCGTGCCGTCGCCGCCGACGGAGACCAAGAGCTCGGCGTTCGGCGCGAGTTCCGCTTCCGGGCGGCGCTCGACGGAGGAGGCGAACTCGAGCGGGCATTCCGCGTCGATCAGCACGCGCACGCCGCGGCGCGTCGCGTGCAGCGCGAGCGCCAGCATCGCATCGGCAACCAGGGGATCGGCGTAGCGGCCGATCAGCGCGATCGTGGTGAACGGCGGATGCATCGGGTGGCGGGACGTTAGCACGCGCGTTTCGGGGCGAACCACCGGCGCCGCGATTGATGGGCGAAGGCGGCAAATAGGGCGCATCGTGGCAAGCGCCGCGGGCGGCACGCCGGGAGCTGCGACGCGCGCCTTGACACCCTCGGCGAGCGGTCGATAAATTCGAGCTCGCGGTCCCGAAAAGGCTATCTCGTACAGAGGCTTATTGCGCATGGCCGATGAGAAGGACGAAGCCGCAGCCAGCGAGTCGCCGCCGGCCGCGGGCGCCTTGAACGAACGCGCCCGGCGGTTGCTGACGGCGCTCGTCGAGTCCTATATCAGGGACGGCCAGCCGGTGGGCTCGCGCACCCTCACCCGCGAGTCGGGACTGCAGCTTTCCTCGGCGACGGTCAGGAACGTCATGGCCGACCTCGAGGAGTTCGGCTTCGTGAGCTCCCCGCACACCTCGGCCGGGCGCGTGCCGACCGACAAGGGCTACCGATTCTTCGTCGATGCGCTGATGAAGTTCCGTCCCGCCGCCGGCGTCGACCAGGGCGTCATGAACGTGCTCGAGCGGCGCTTCGGCGCGAACACGGACGACCCGCGCGCGCTCATCAGCTCCGCCTCGCAGCTCCTCTCGACGTTCACGCAGCTGGCCGGGGTCGTCACGATACCGCGCCAGGCGCACTCGGCCGTCACCCAGATCGAGTTCCTCGGCCTCTCGGACCAGCGGGTGCTCGCGATCCTGGTCGTCAACGGCCGCGAGGTGCAGAACCGGATCCTGCAACTCGACCGGGCGTTTGAGCCCGAGGAGCTAAGGCGCGCGGCGAATTTCCTCAACGAGCAGTTCCGCGGCCGGGAGCTTTCGGATGTGCGCCGGGAACTGCTCGCGCAGCTGCAGGAAACCCGCACCAACATGAACCAGCTGATGCTGGATGCGATCAGCATGGCGCAGCAGATGTTCGGCCCGGGGGCCGACGGCGAGGTGCCGGCGGACGTCGTGATCGCGGGTGAAACGAACCTGATGGGCTTTGCCGAGCTCTCCAACGTCGAGAAGCTGAAGCGGCTGTTCGACGCGTTCAACGAGAAACGCGACATATTGCATCTGCTCGACCAGTGCGTGCGGGCCGACCGGGTGCACATCTTCATCGGCCACGAATCGGGCTACCAGATCCTCGACGACCTCTCGGTCGTGACGGCGCCCTACACGGTCGACAATGAGATCGTGGGCGTCCTCGGCGTCATAGGGCCCACCCGGATGGCCTACGAGCGGGTCATCCCGATCGTCGACCTGACGGCGCGGCTCCTCGGTTCCGCCTTGAACCAGGGCCGCTGACCCCCAACCCTTGAACTCGGGCACCCGAGCCTCCATCCTCCGCGCGGACGCGGCCGGAGGGCGGCGCCGTCTTGCGCGGAGGTATCGATGAGCAACCCGAATTCTCCCAGGCCCGGGCAGGTGTCCGCCGCCGGCGATGACCCGGATGCGACGGCGATTCTGCCGGAAGACAGCTTCCGCCCGGACGTGGCCTCGCTGGAGGGCGCGCTCGCGGCGGCCACTGCCAAGGCCGAGGAGAACTTCAACCAGTACGTGCGCACGCTCGCGGAGTTCGACAACTTCAGGAAGCGCGCCGGCCGCGACCTCGAGAACGCGCACCGCTACGCGGTGGAGCGCTTCGCGCAGGAACTCGTACCCGCGCTCGATGGCTTCGAGCTTGCGATCGCAAACGCCGGTGCCGACGTCGGCCGCCTCATCGAGGGACAGGCTGCGACCCAGCGCCTCCTCCTGAAGGCCTTTGAGAAGGCCGGCATCGCGGCGGTCGATCCGACCGGCCAGCCGTTCAACCCGAACGAGCACGAGGCGATGACCACGCAGCCGAGCGGCCAGTACCCCCCGGGGACGGTCCTGCAGACAGTCCAGAAGGGCTACCTGCTCAACGGCCGGCTGCTGAGGCCCGCCCGGGTCATCGTCTCGCGCGCCGCCGACGCTTGAGAAGGGCGCGAGCGGTCCCAATCTAGCGGGCAACAGTATTCAAGTTTGGTTTGGAGGAGTTTCGACATGGGCAAAGTCATCGGCATCGACCTTGGCACGACCAACTCGTGCGTGGCCATCATGGAGGGCGGCAAGCCCAAGGTCATCGAGAACTCAGAAGGCGATCGCACGACGCCCTCGATCGTCGCCTTCACGAAGGACGATGAAGTGCTGGTCGGCCAGTCGGCCAAGCGCCAGGCGGTCACGAACCCGCAGAACACGCTCTACGCAGTCAAGCGCCTCATCGGCCGCAAGTTCGCCGACGACGTCGTCCAGAAGGACGTCGGCCTCGTGCCCTACAAGGTCGTGAAGGCCGAGAACGGCGACGCCTGGGTCGAGGCGCAGGGCAAGCCCATGGCGCCCCCCGAGGTCTCCGCGCGCGTCCTCATGAAGATGAAGAAGACCGCCGAGGACTACCTGGGCGAGCCGGTCACAGAGGCCGTCATCACGGTGCCCGCCTACTTCAACGATTCGCAGCGCCAAGCCACCAAGGATGCCGGGCGCATCGCGGGGCTCAACGTCAAGCGCATCATCAACGAGCCGACCGCGGCCGCGCTCGCCTACGGGCTCGACAAGGCCGGCGGCGATCGCAAGATCGTCGTCTATGACTTGGGCGGCGGCACCTTCGACGTCTCGATCATCGAGATCGCCGAGGTCGACGGCGAGCGCCAGTTCGAGGTGCTCTCGACCAACGGCGACACGTTCCTCGGCGGCGAGGACTTCGACCGGCGGATCATCGACTACATCGCGGATGAGTTTCGCAAGGAGTCGGGTGTCGACGTCCGCAAGGACCCGCTCGCGATGCAGCGCCTGAAGGAAGCGGCCGAGAAGACCAAGATCGAGCTCTCCTCGAGCCAGCAGACCGACATCAACCTGCCGTACATCACGGCGGATGCCTCCGGTCCCAAGCACCTGAACGTGAAGCTCACGCGTGCGAAGCTCGAGTCGCTCGTCGAGGACCTGGTCACGCGCACCATTGGCCCCTGCAAGATCGCGGTCAAGGACGCCGGGCTCGCGCTCTCGGAGATCGCCGAGGTCATCCTCGTCGGCGGGCAGACGCGCATGCCGCTCGTGCAGAAGGCGGTCAAGGACTACTTCGGCAAGGAGCCGCGGAGGGACGTGAACCCCGACGAGGCGGTGGCGGTCGGCGCCGCGATCCAGGGCGGCGTGCTGTCGGGCGAAGTGAAGGACGTGCTGCTGCTCGACGTGACGCCGCTCTCGCTCGGCATCGAGACGCTCGGCGGGGTCATGACGAAGCTGATCGAGAAGAACACGACCGTGCCGACCAAGGCGACGCAGACGTTCTCGACCGCCGACGACAACCAGCCGGCGGTCACGATCCACGTGCTGCAGGGCGAGCGCGACCGGTCGCAGGACAACAAGTCGCTGGGGCGCTTCGACCTGACCGACATCCCGCCGGCGCCGCGCGGCATGCCGCAGGTCGAGGTGACCTTCGACATCGACGCGAACGGCATCCTGCACGTCTCGGCCAAGGACAAGGGCAGCGGCAAGGAGCAGAAGATCGTCATCAAGGCGTCCTCCGGCCTCGCCGAGGAGGAGATCAAGCGGATGATCAAGGACGCCGAGGCGCACGCGGCCGACGACAAGAAGTTCCGCGAGCTCGTCGACACCCGCAACAAGGCCGATGGCCTCGCGCACCAGGTCGAGAAGTCGCTCAAGGACCTCGGCGACAAGGTGGCGGGCGAGGATCGTGCGAAGATCGAGTCGGCGCTCGGGGACCTCAAGACCGCGATGGCCGCGGACGATAAGGACGTCATCGACCGCAAGGCCGAGGCGCTCTCGAGCGCGGCAGGCCCGGCGCTGCAGAAGGCGAGTGCGGCCGGGGCGGAAGCCCCGGGCGGTGCGGGGCCTAAGAGCGGTGGCGAGGACGTGCTCGACGCCGAGTTCGAGGAAGTGAAAGGCAAGGATCCGAAGGCCTGAGGGCCGGGATCCGCCAAGGGACGAACGCCAGCCGCCGCGGGCCGTAAGGCCCGCGGCGGC
>JANXUT010000081.1 GCA_025356075.1 Pseudomonadota bacterium
GGACAAAACCTCGCCAGCGATCGATGTCGCCTACGAGGCGCGCGATCCGCACAAGCTGGCGGCGCATTTCGGCGTCGATGCGCGCGACGCTTTCGTTGCCGTGCCGATCTGGACCACCACGCCCTGGACGTTGCCAGCGAGCCTGGCGGTGACCCTCGGCCCGGAGCTCGACTACGTGCTGGTCGAAGGCCCGGATCGTGGGGGCAAGCAGCAGCTGCTCGTGCTTGCAGAGGCCCTGGCTGAATCCGCATTGAAGCGCTACGGCGAGGTCCCGCTAAAGATACGTGGCCGCGCCAAGGGCGCCGCGCTCGAAGGCGAAGTGCTGGCGCATCCGTTCTACGAGCGGGTGATTCCGATCCTGCTCGGCGAGCATGTCACCACCGAGGCGGGCACCGGCGCCGTGCACACCGCGCCCGGCCACGGCCTCGAGGACTTCATCGTCGGCCAGAAGTACGGCCTGCCGGTCGATAACCCCGTCGGCGGCGACGGCCGGTTCCTGCCGGCGACGCCGCTGTTTGCGGGCCTGCAAGTGTTTCAGGCGAACGAGCGGATCATCGAGGTGGTGGGCGAGGCGCACCGGCTCCTGTCGCACGCGCCGTACCGCCACAGCTATCCGCACTGCTGGCGCCACAAGACGCCGGTGATCTTCCGCGCGACGCCGCAGTGGTTCATCAGCATGGAGGCTGAGAACCTCCGGGCCGACACGCTCGCCGAGATCAAGAAGGTGAACTGGACGCCGCTCTGGGGCGAGAACCGCATCGCGAGCATGATCGAGAACCGCCCCGACTGGTGCATCTCGCGCCAGCGGACCTGGGGCGTGCCTATTCCGCTCTTCCTCAACCGCGCGACGGGCGAGCCGCATCCGCGCACGCTCGAACTCATCGAGGCCGTCGCGGCGCGGGTCGATGTACGCGGCATCGATGCGTGGTTCGACTTGCAGGCCGAGGAACTCCTCGGCGCCGATGCGGTCGACTACGAGAAGTCGCCGGACGTCATGGACGTGTGGGTCGACTCCGGCGTCATGCACTGGTGCGTGACGCACCTGCGCCCGGAGATTCGCTCGCCCGCCGACCTCTATCTCGAGGGCTCCGACCAGCACCGCGGCTGGTTCCATTCGTCGCTCCTGACCTCGGTCGCGATCCACGGCCATGCGCCTTACCGCGGCGTCCTCACCCACGGCTTCACCGTGGACGAGAAGGGCCACAAGATGTCGAAGTCGCTCGGCAACACGCTGGTACCGCAGAAGCTGACGGCCTCGCTCGGCGCGGACGTGCTGAGGCTCTGGGTAGCCGCGACCGACTACGCGAACGAGATTTCCGTTTCCGACGAGATCTTCAAGCGCACCGCCGAGTCGTACCGGCGCATGCGCAATACGCTGAGGTTCCTGCTCGGCAACTTCGCACGCTTCGACCCGGCGCAGCACGCCTTGCCGACGCACGAGCTCGTCGCGCTCGACCGCTGGGCGCTCGGCCGCGTGCACGCGCTGCAGGCCGAGATCGTCGCGGCCTACCGCAGCCACCAGTTCCACCTCATCTACCAGAAGATCCACAACTTCTGCGTCGTCGATCTCGGCGGCTTCTACCTCGACGTCCTGAAGGACCGGCTCTACACGACCCCGGCGGATGGCGCGCCGCGGCGCTCCGCGCAGACCGCGCTCTGGCACATCGCCGAGGCGATGGTCCGCTGGCTTGCGCCGATCCTGAGCTTCACGGCCGAGGAGATCTGGGAGACGCTGCCGCCCGTCGCCGGTCGCCCCGAGTCCGTGTTCCTGTCGGAGTGGTACTCGCTCCCGGCTGCCTCCGACGACAGCGGCCTCGATTTTCACGCCGTCACCGCCTTGAAGGCCGACGTCGCGCGCGAGCTCGAGGTGTTGCGCACTGCAGGGCGCATCGGCGGCACCCTCGATGCGATCGTCGAGGTGTGGGTCAACGCGGCCGAGCGCGCGCGATTTGCGGGCTTCGGCGCGGAGCTCAGGTTCGCGCTCATCACCTCCGAGGCGCACCTGCGCGATGAGTCGGCGCGGCCGGCCGATGCGGTGCCGGCGGCGAGCGTCGCCAAGGACGGCATCTACATCAGCGTGCGGCCGAGCACGGAGCCGAAGTGCGTGCGCTGCTGGCACCTGCGCGCGGATGTCGGCAGCGACCCGCGCCACGCCGAGATCTGCGCGCGCTGTGCGAGCAACCTCGAGGGTCCCGGCGAAGTAAGGAGATTCGCGTGAGCGAGACGTCACCCGGGGGTAGCGGTAGCAAGGCGCCCTCGGCGCTTCGCTGGGTGGGCCTGAGCGCGCTCGTCATCGCGCTCGACCAGCTGACCAAGATGCTCATCGTCAGCCACCTCGAGCTCTTCGAGCGCCACCCGCTCGTGCCGCTCCTCGAGATCACACGCCTGCACAACCGCGGCGCCGCGTTCAGTTTCCTCAACGACGCCGGCGGCTGGCAGAAGTACCTGTTCGTCGCGCTTGGACTCGGTGTCAGCGCCGGGATTGTGTTCTGGCTGAGCCGGCTTGCGCTCGCCCGCGCGGGGCTCCTCGCGAGCGGCCTTGCGCTCATCATGGGCGGCGCGGTCGGCAACGTCATCGACCGGCTGACGCGCGGCTACGTCGTCGACTTCATCCACGTGCACTGGGAGACGCTCGCGCCAGCGATGCGCTTCACCTCCTTCCCGGCGTTCAACGTCGCGGACTCGGCGATCACGGTCGGTGCGGCGCTCCTCATCCTCGATTCGCTGCTCGAGTCGCGTCGGCCGCGGGCCGCCGAGGCGGCCCCGGCGGGGACCCCGCCACCGCCCGAATCCGGCGCGACGTGAAGATTCACCTCGCCAATCCGCGCGGCTTCTGCGCCGGCGTCGATCGCGCCATCGACATCGTCGAGCGGGCGGTGGCGCTCTTCGGCGCGCCGATCTACGTGCGCCACGAGGTGGTCCACAACCGCCACGTCGTCGAGCGGTTGCGGGCGATGGGTGCGGTGTTCGTGGAGGAGCTCGACGAGGTGCCGGACGGCTCGACCGTGATCTTCAGCGCCCACGGCGTGTCGCGCCAGGTCCAGCAGGAGGCGGCGCGCCGCGGGCTTAAGGTGTTCGACGCGACCTGCCCGCTCGTGACCAAGGTGCACATGGAGGTCACGCGCTATTCGCGCGACGCCCGCGAGGTGATCCTGATCGGCCATGCGGGGCACCCGGAAGTCGAAGGCACGATGGGCCAGTTCGACCTCTCGCTCGGCGGCAGCATCCACCTGGTCGAGACGCCCGATGACGTCGCGCGGCTCGCGATCCGTAACCCGCACGAACTCGCCTTCGTGACCCAGACGACCCTCTCGGTCGATGACACCGCGCGCGTGGTCGAGGCGCTGCGTACGCGCTTCCCGGAACTCAGGAGCCCGCGCAAGGAGGACATCTGCTACGCGACCCAGAACCGCCAGGACGCGGTCAAGCAGCTGGTCGCAATCTGCGACGTACTCATCGTCGTCGGCTCGCGCTCGAGCTCGAACTCGAACCGGCTGCGCGAGATCGCCGACAAGCGCAGCGTCGCCGGCTACCTCGTCGACGGCGCGGATGACTTGAAGCGCGAGTGGTTCGAGGGCTGCGCCGCCGTTGGCGTGACCGCCGGCGCCTCGGCGCCGGAGATCCTCGTGCAGCAGGTCGTCGAGCGGCTGCGCGAGTGGGGCGGCGAGACGGCGGCGGAACTGCCCGGCCGGACCGAGCACGTGGTGTTCGCGCTGCCCCGCGAGCTGCGTGGCGTGCCCAAGCCCGCCTGAGGGGCCCTCGATTGCTGCTGCAGAGCGCTTTCCGTATACTCCGCGACCTTTCGCGCCGGTGTAGCTCAGCTGGTAGAGCAGTCGCTTCGTAAGCGAGAGGTCGGGGGTTCAATTCCCTCCACCGGCACCACGATTTCCCGTTGAACTTCCGTGGCGGTCGCGCCGCGCTTGATCGGCGTGCGCCACCGGTCAGCCCGACTGGCTGGCCAGCTTGCCCTCCAGGTGGCGCGCGAGCTGGGCGACGGTCGGGAAGTCGAAGAGCTCGGTCAGGTCCACCAGCCCCGGGTATTCCTTGTCGATCTCCTCGTGGATCTGGATCAGCGTCAGCGAGCTCGCGCCGATCTCGAAGAGGTTGTCATCGACCTCGACGCGCTTGCCGGGCAGCGCGCCGTCGCAGATCGCCTTGATGCGCGCCTCGACCGTGTTGCCGACGTCGCGGTGTGCGTGGTGCGACTCGCGCAGGCGTGCCAGCTCATCGAGCTCGACGGTGAACTCGCCGCCCACGAATGCCCGCTCGAGTGCGACCCGCTGGATCTTGCCGCTGGTCGTCTTCGGGATCCGCTTGACCGGGACCACGTGCGCAACCTCAAGCCCTGAGTGCTCGTTCACGAGCCGCGTGACTTCGGCAGCGATCGGCAGGAATTCCTCGAGTGCGCCCCGATGCAGGATGAAGAACGTCAGCTCGTCCGATTCCGCGCCCGCCGGCCGGCAGCCGGCGGCGACGACCTTGCCGAGCTCGAGATCGTGGGCGCGCTGCGCGATCGCCTCGAGGTCGTGCGGGTAGTAGTTCTGGCCGTTGACGAAGATGACTTCCTTCGCGCGGCCGGTCACGAACAGGTCCTCGCCGATGAGGACGCCGAGGTCACCCGTGTCGAGCCAGCCGTCCGCCGTGATCGTGCGCGCGTTGATCTCGGGCGCGGCGTAGTAGCCCTTCGTGACGTTGTCGCCGCGGATCAGCACGTGCCCGATCGAGCCACCGGGGAGCGCCTGCCGGCTCTCGGCGGCGATCCTGACTTCGCAGCCCGGGATCGCGCGGCCGACGTTCATCAGCGACACCGAATTGGTCGTGCCGGCCGGGACTTCGCCGGCGGGGCTGCCGATGTCGAGCCGGTGGCGGTCGAACGAGCGTGCCGAGTAGGCGGTCCCGGGCGAGCCGAAGGTGACGGCGAGCGTCGCCTCGGCGAGCCCGTACACCGGGAACATCGCGGTTCGCGCGAGCTTGTACGGCGCCATCCGGTCCACGAACTCATCGCAAAGCTCGACCGAGATGGGTTCGGCGCCGTTGAAGATGAGTCGCACCGCCGACAGGTCGATTCCCTCGAGCGCGCGATCGCCGAGCACCTTGAGGAAATGGCGGTAGCCGAAATTGGGCGAGCTTAGGATCGTCGCGCGCCGCTCGGAGGCGAACTTAGGCCACAAGAGCGGCCGACGGATGAACAGCTCCGTCGACATCAGGTGGTTCTCGATGCGGTTCGCGAACATGAAGATGTGCTTGCCGATCAGCCCCATGTCGTGGGTCAGCGGCATCCAGGAGAGCGCCACGTCGCGCTCGTTGAAGCCGGCGGCGAGCTTGGTGCCGCGGCAATTGGCAATGACGTTGCGGTGCGTGAGCACGATTCCTTTCGGCTCGCTGGTGGAGCCCGAGGAGAACTGGATGAAGGCGGTGTCATCGGCGCCCGGGTGCGCAGCGGTGCCGGAGGCGCCGGGGGCCATCTCGTCGATGAGTACCGCGCGCGCGCGCAGTGCATCGAACGTGGCCGACTCGCCGACCGAGGCGGCGAAGGCGCCAAGGCGCTCGAGATTCTTCCGGTCGGTGTAGAGGTAGGGATGCTCTAGGAGCCGCGCGATCCGAAGCAGCTTGTGGCGATGCTCGTCCGAGATACCGACTGCGAGTGGCACCGGGATTATCGCGCCGCTGACCGCGCCCCAAAAGCCGTCGATGAAGCGCTCGTTGTTGTTGAGGAAGATGATCAGCTTGTCGCCGCGCCGGGCGCCGAGCCGCTGCAGCTCCCCGAGCACGCCGAGCGCGCGCTCGTAGAGCGCGCCGAAGGGCACGATCGCCTCGTCGCGCTCGCCGTCGAGGTAGTGGATCGCGCGGTCGACGCCGCGATTCGCTTCCAGGATCTGGAACAGAGTCTCGTGTTGCATTCGTCGGAATCCTCAAGCCGCCGGGGCGGGGCGCCGCGGCGGGTCGATTATGAACCGCTTTGGCGGCGCGGCACGAGCCGCATGCGCAGGCTCTTGCGCGAACGCAGGTTGATCGCGGCCTCGATCTCGACGGGGCCCTCGTCGATGTACTCCAGCCGCCAGTCGCGCGCCACGCGCGCGACGTGCACGGTCATCTCGTACATCGCGAAGTTCTCGCCGACGCAGTGCCGCGGGCCCGCCGCAAACGGTATGTAGATCCACGCATCTCGCGGGTCGCTCGCCGCCCCGATGAAGCGCTCCGGCCGGAACTCCTCCGGGCGGTCCCAGTAGTCGGGATGGCGCTGGATGAGGTAGGGACTTAGCATCACATCGGCGCCGGCCGGCACCTCGTAGCCCGACAGCACGTCGGGCGCGATCGTGCGACGGCTCAGGAGCCAGCCCGGCGGGTAGAGCCGCATCGCTTCCTGCAGCGCCGCCTGCGTGTAGGCAAAGTTCTCGCTCGCCTGGAAGCCGAGCCCGCTGGTCGATGGCGCCGCATCCGCCTCCGCCTCGACCCTCGCCCGCGCCGCTGGATTGAGCGCGAGCAGGTACCACGTCCAGGCGAGGGCGCTCGCGCTCGTTTCGTGGCCGGCGACGACGAGTGTCATAACCTCATCGAGGAGCTCGCGTTCCGCCATCGGCTCGCCGCTGTCCTTGTCGCGCGCCGCCATCAGCATGGCGAGGAAATCGAAGTGCTGCTCGGCGGCGGCGCGGCGCTTGCGGGCAAGCTCGGCAACGAGGCGCGTCAGCGAGCGGAACTTGTAGGCGAACTGCAGGTTGCGGGCGGATTGCTCGGTGACGATGTTGAAGGGGTTCGTGCCAGTCTCGGCGGTCAGCCACGCCAGGTCGGTGCCGAAGATCGAACCGACGACGATGTCGAGAGTGAGTTCGCTCATCTCCTCGGTGATGTCGATCGGCTGGCCGCGCGCGGCGCTCGCCTGCCAGCGCCCGAGGCGCTCGGCGACGCAGCGGTCCACGAGCGCAGCGAACTGCTCGATGACGCGCCGGTGGAACAACGGCTGGATCATGCGCCGCTGCCGCCGCCACACCTCGCCCTCGCTCGTCATGATGCCGTTGCCGAGCAGGATGCGGACTCGGTCGAGGCCGACCCCCTTGGTGTAGTTGCGGTGGTTGCTGACGAGCACGCGCTTGATGTCAGCCGGGTTGTTGATGATCCAGGTGTCGGAGCCGCGGCCCGGCGCGAGGATCCGGAACATCGGGCCCGCCCCGCGCGCGGCCGCGACGAGGCGCTCGAGCGAATCCTCGGTCGAACCGACATCGAAGCGGTCCGCCGCCAGCGGCGGCAGCCGCCCGGTCGCGGTATGCTGATTGAGATCGGGCGTCATTGGGGGCGCGTGGGAGGGGTCGACACCACGTGACACAACACGTGAGTTTACATTACGCGGCGGTGCCCTCACAGCTGGCCGAGTCGTTGGAAGCCGAGTGGTTGCCGCGTCTGCCCCCGCCAAAGGCAGCGGCGATCCGCAGGCTGCGCCTCGCCGCGGATCGCAACGCCTCGCTCCTTGGCATCGCGCTCCTCGCCGCGGCCTGCGCGGAGCTCGGCACAGAATTTGACCCGGCCGCGCTCGAGTACCCCGGCGACGGCAAGCCGCAGCTGCGGGGCGGCCCGGACTTCAGCATTTCCCACACGCGCGGCCTCGTCGCCTGCGCAGCCGCCGCCAGCGGTCGGGTGGGACTCGACATCGAGACCTCCGGCAGCGTCACGGCACGTGTCGCCGGGCGGATCCTGTCGACTGAGGAGCGTGCCGTCGTCGAGCGGGGCGCGCTGAGCTCGACCGATGCGTGGGTGATCAAGGAAGCGGTCGTGAAGCTCACCGGGCGCGGCATCGGCGCACTGCAGCTGGTCGCGCTCCAGGCGGCCGGCGCGACTCTCGGGGGCGAGCGCTACTGGCTCGAGTCGGTCGAGATGCCGGACGGCTATGTCGCATGGCTCGCCTCTGACCACGCCACGCGGCAGGTCGCGGTGCACGCCGTCGATGCCGCCGCCACCGCCCCGTTGCCGATGCGGCGCTAAGCCCGCAGAATCCGCGCCTCGCGAGGACCCCGTGACCCAGCCGCCCGACACACCGCCCGCCAACGCCGCGCCCGCCGCGGCACCAACGCGCTCCGGGCGGCGCCTGAGCTTCGCGCGCCGCAGCCTCTACATGCTGGCGGTACCCTTCGCGATGGCGCTGGTGCGCTTCTGGTGGCTGACCTGTCGCATCGTGCGGGTCGAGGGCGCCGAGCACCTCGATGCCGCGCTCGAGGGCGGGCCGTCGGTGCCGGTGTACTGGCACCAGCACCAGCTCTATTGCGTGCGCTACCTGCTGCTCAGGCGCCGGCCCGGGCTCAAGCTCGCCTTCGCGATCAGCCCGTCGGTCGATGGAGAGCTCCCGGCGATGCTGGCGCGCTGGGTCGGTGCGCGGCCACTGCGCGGCTCCTCGACCTACGAGGGCGCCCGTGCGCTGCGGGATTACTACGTCGCGGTGCGCGAGGGATTCTCGCTCGCGATCACCACCGACGGGCCATACGGGCCGCGCTACGGCTTCAAGCCGGGTGCGATCCTGCTGGCGCAGATGTCGGGACGGCCGATGGTGCCGATGGCATTCCACGCCTCGCGCGCCTGGCAGTTCCGCGCCTGGGACCGGTTCGTGCTGCCCTGGCCATTCGCGCGCATCGCCATTGCGCTTGGCAACCCGCGCCACGTCCCGAAGGGACTCGACGCGACGGGGCTCGCGAACTGGCAGGCCGAGATGGAGGCTGAGCTGCTCGCCGTCTACCGGAGGGCGCGCGCGGCGCTCGCGAGCGGCTGAACACGCGCCGCCTCGGCGCAGCGATCCGCGACGTCAACGCACTCGGCCGGCTCGATCTGGATCGTCGAGTGTTCGATCGCGTACTCGGCGACCAATACCTGCTTGATCGCGATGAGCGTGGCGCCGGCGTCGGCGCCCGGCGCGAGGCGCGCGTGCAGCGTCAGCAGCGTCTCGCGCGGCGTCAGCGACCAGGCGTGCACGTGGTGGACGTTCGCGACGGTCGGCACCGCCGCGAGCAACCGCCGGCCGAGCGCATCCGCATCGAAGCCCTCGGGCGTCCCCTCCTGCAGCACGTGTGCCGAGTGCTTGAGCAGCCGCCAGGCGCCAACCGCAATCAGCGCGGTGACGAGGAGCGACAGCCACGGATCGGCCGCCAGCCAGCCGGTCTTCCAGACGATCGCGGCCGCCAGCACCGCGGCACCGGAGCCGGCGAGGTCGCTGAGCACGTGCAGGTACGCGGCCCGGACGTTCATGTCGTGTTCGTGGCCGTGGTGCAGGAGCCGCGCCGCGACGAGGTTCACGATGACGCCGGCGAGGGCAACGGCGAGCGCGAGCGGCGCGTTGATCGGGTGAGGCGTCATCAGCCGCTGGCCCGCCTCGAACACAATCGCCACGACGATGGCCAGCAGCAGGATCGAGTTGACGAACGCCGCGAGCACCTGCAGGCGCGTGTGTCCGAACGAGCGCAGGTCGCTCGCGGGGCGCTGCGCGAGGCGGTGCGCGGCGTAGGCGAGGGCGATCGCGAGCGTGTCGACGAACATATGGCCGGCATCGGCGAGGAGCGCGAGCGAACCCGACATCCAGCCGCCGACCGCCTCGACGATCGTGAATGCGCCGATGAGCCAGAACACGACGCCGAGGCCGGCGCCGGTGTCAGCGTGCGCATGGGGCGCCGGAGGGCGCCCCGCGCCGGCAGCGGGGGCGCCGTGCCCGTGGCCATCGCCCGCCGCGGGGTGGGGGCCGTCGTGGTCGTGGTGGTGCTTGTGTGCGCCGCCGCCGTGGGCGCCGTGGTCGTGGCCGTGGTGGTGGGGGTGCTCGGACATGGGCGAACTGTAGGGGGTCGGCTCGGTCGAACGCAATGCAGGTGAAAAAGACAGTATCGGCAGTGGGTTAGCTTGCAATCCTAGAAAAACGTGCCAGAATCGAGTGCAAGTCCATAAAAGCTGGTAGTTCGAGAACTGTGGCACAGGTCCGGGTCGGTCTCCGGGATGACTGCGACACTTCCGCAAGGATCCCGGGGGTAGCGACGGCGATGCCGATCGTCAAGAACCAGCAGGATCGGGACTTCACCGCATCCGACATTCTCGCCCCCCAGCAGTGGGCTCCTTCCGCGAGCCGACTGAATTTCGGGCTCGATGTGACGTGCACGAAAATTGCCGTCGATTTCCAGAACCTCGAGCCGAAGACCGCTGAGCGCGTCGTCCAGCAGAATCTCGACCTCCTGCGCGAAGCGACCGGCACCGATGCCGTGTTCCTCGCGACCTACGACCATGCCGGCGAGACGATCCAGTCCATCGAGGTGTCGAAAGGCCTGTTCGTGCCGTGCTCGCCCGAGGTACTGCGGGGCCAGCCGCTCGCCGACTTCAACTGGGTGCGTGAGCGCCTGACCCACACCCGCATCCTCGAGCTCAGGGACACGCTCACCGCGCGGCGCGAGTACGCGGGCGAGGCCAGGCGCTTCGGCGAGCTCGGCATGCGCGCCGTGCTCCTCGTCGGCATCGCGGTGCGTGGCCGCATGCACGGCTTCCTGGGTCTTGCGACCGGCGCGCCGTGCGGCGGCTGGGACGTCAACTTCCACCTGCTGCTGAAGCTGGTCGGCAATAGCCTTGGCGCCGGGCTCGACCGGGTCGCGCTCGAGCGCGAGGTCAATGACCTACGGGAGCGCAACGCGCTCGCGCTCCCCTGCACCAACGAAGGACTCTGGGACTACGATGCGGCCAGCAACCGCACCTGGTTCTCGCCGCGCTGGAAGTCGATGCTCGGCTATGCCGAGGACGAGCTCAACCGCGCGCCCGACTGGAACAAGCTCGTCCATCCCGACGACCTGCCGCGCGTCTCGCAGATGATCCGCGAGCACATCGGCGGCCGCAGCCCCGTGTTCGAGAGCATGCACCGCATGCGCCACCGCGACGGCGAGTGGCGCTGGGTCGTGTCGCGCGCCAAGGCGCAGGTCGACAACGGCAGCCTCAGGCGCCTCATCGGCGTCGAGCTCGACGTGACCGAGCGAAAACTCTACGAGGAGGCGCTCTTTCGCGAGAAGGAACGCGCCCAGATCACGCTGCAGTCGATCGGCGATGGCGTCATCACCACGGATGAGCACTCGCGCGTCGAGTATCTGAACCCGGTAGCCGAGGAGCTGACGGGCTGGCGCGTCGAGGACGCGATGGGCCGCACGCTCGATGAGATCTTCCGTGCCTTCCACGAGGAGACCTGCGAGCCGCTCGAGAACCCGCTCGCCTCGGCGATCCGCCGGCTGCGCCCCGTGAAGTCGGTGCGGCCGATGCTGTTCATCCGCCGCGACGGCAACGAAATCTACATCGAGAGCACCGCATCGCCGATCCGCGACGGCACCGGCACCGTGACTGGCGGCGTGCTCGTGTTCCACGACGTCAGCGAGTCGCGCGAGCTCAACCGGCGCCTCAGCTACCACGCGAGCCACGACGTGCTCACCGGGCTCGTCAACCGGCGCGAATTCGAGAACCGGCTCGAGCGGGCGCTCAGGAGCGCCAAGGCGCGCGAGACCTCCTACGCGCTTTGCTACCTCGACCTCGACCAGTTCAAGATCGTCAACGACACCTGCGGCCACAGCGCCGGAGACGCGCTCCTCGGCCAGGTCGGCCAGCTCCTGAAATCCAAGGTCCGCTGGCGCGACACGCTGTCGCGCCTGGGCGGCGATGAGTTCGGCGTGCTGCTCGAGGCGTGCTCGCTCGATGAGGCGCTGCGGACCGCCGAGGGCCTGCGCGAGGCGGTGCGCAACTGCCGCTTCCAGTGGGAAGACCGCACGTTCCGGCTCGGTGTCAGCATCGGCGTCGTGCCGATCGCGCCCGAGAACGAGGACGTGGCGTCCGTGCTTTCGGCCGCCGACAGCGCCTGCCAGGCCGCCAAGGAGCAGGGCCGCAACCGCGTGCACTGCTTCGAGGAAAACGACATCGACCTGATGCGCCGCCGCCGCGAGATGCAGTGGGCCGCGCGCATCAACACGGCGCTCGAGGAAGGCCGCTTCGACCTCTACCGCCAGACGATCCTGCCGCTGCAGACCGAGGAGACGGGCCTGCACTACGAGATCCTGCTCAGGATGCGCGACGAGCAGGGCAAGATCATCACGCCCGACAACTTCATCGCCGCCGCCGAGCGCTACGGACTCACGCCCTCGATCGACCGCTGGGTGGTCGAGAACACGCTCAGGTGGCTGGTGTCGGAGGCCGATGAGCGCGACAAGCTCGCGATGTGCTCGATCAACCTGTCGGGGCAGAGCCTGGGCGATGACAAGTTCCTGCCGTTCGTGATCGAGCAGTTCCACCGCACCGGGCTCGATGCGAGGCGCATCTGCTTTGAAATCACCGAGACCGCCGCGATCGCGAGCTTCTCGCAGGCGAACCGCTTCATCCAGGCGCTCAAGGAACTCGGCTGCAAGTTCGCGCTCGATGACTTCGGCACGGGCCTGTCCTCGTTCGGCTACCTGAAGCACTTCCCGGTGGACTTCCTCAAGATCGATGGCAGCTTCGTCAAGGAAATCCTCCACGACCCGATCGACCGCGAAATGGTCCGCTCGATCAACGAGATCGGCCACCTGACCAACAAGCGCACGATCGCCGAGTTCGCCGAGAACGAGGACATCATCACGATGCTCCGGAACCTTGGCGTCGACTACGCGCAAGGCTACGGCGTCGCCCGTCCCCAGAAGATCCAGCGCGGACCCGCCGAGCGCAGCGTCAGCGGCGAGCCCTGAGCCGCCTCAAGCCTCGAGGCTGAGCCGCATCGACAGGTCGACCGCACGCACGTGCTTGGTGATCGACCCTACCGAGATGAAGTCGACGCCGGTCGAGGCGATCGCGCGGATCGTGTCGAGATCGACTCCCCCGGATGCCTCGAGCCCGAGCGGCCGCGGCCGCGCACGGTTCCTCGTGACGGCCGTTGCCAGGTCGGCGAGCGAGAACTCATCGAGGAGCGCGAGATCCGCCTCTGCCGCGAAGGCCTCCTCGAGCTCAGCAAGCGTCTCGACCTCCACTTCCACCGGCACTCCCGCATCGAGCGCCCGCGTCGCGGCGACCGCGGCGCGAATCGAGCCCGCCGCGGCGATGTGGTTCTCCTTGATCAGGATGCCGTCGTAGAGCCCGATGCGGTGGTTGCGGCCGCCGCCGCAGCGGACCGCGTACTTCTGCGCGAGCCGCATGCCGGGGAGCGTCTTGCGGGTGTCGAGGAGCGTGCAGCCGGTACCCTTGATCGCCTCGACGTAGGCGTGCGCCTGGGTCGCGGTGCCGGATAGCGTCTGCAGGAAGTTGAGCGCTGTCCGTTCGCCCGTGAGCAGCGCGCGCGCCGGGCCGACTGCCTCGAAGAGGAGGTCATTGGGGCCGACCTCGCCGCCGTCGGCGACCGACCAGTCGAGCCGCACGGCGGGATCGAGGTCGGCGAACACCCGGTTCACCCACGCCGCCCCGCAGACGATGGCCGACTCCCGGCTGATGACCCGCGCGCGACCTCGCGCCGTCGCCGGCACGAGGGACGCCGTGAGGTCGCCGGTGCCGATGTCCTCGGCGAGGGCGCGCGCGACCGAGGCGGCGAGATCGGGCGGCAGGGTGAGGTTCACGAGCCCAAGCCTTGCACGGCCCCCGCGAAAAGGAAACGGCCGAGCCGCCTGACTCGCCAAGGCCAATTGCCCGGAATCTGAAACCTGCCGGGCGCGGGGCGCGTACATACCGCATCGACCCAGCGCCGTGTCACCGGGGATCCCCTCATGAAAGCCACGTTCCTCCTGCTCGCAATTGCCTTCTCGATGCCCGCCTGGGGCAGCGGCGCGCCGGTCAGCAAGGTGCTCCGTTCGATCGACGTCGGCGCCAACCAGATCGCCGGCAAGCTCTCGAGCGTCAACGGCGGCATCGAGGTCGGCGCCCACTCGAACGTCGAGGAAATGGACACGGTGAACGGCCACCTGCGCCTCGGTGCTGATTCGACCGCGACCTCCATGAGTACCGTGAACGGCAGCGTCACGCTCGATGCGGGCGCGAAGGTCAAGGGCGCCGTCGCGACCGCCAACGGCTCGCTGACGCTCGCCACCGGCGCCGAGGTCGGCGGCACGCTCACGAACGTCAATGGCGATGTGATGATCGACGGCGCGCACGTCGTCGGGATGCTGGAGACCCAGTCGGGCTCGATCGAGACGCGCCACGGCGCGCGGCTCGACGGCGGGCTCGAGGTCGGCAAGAACGACAACAACTGGCAGCTGTTCGGCCACTCCGAGCCGCGCATCGTCATCGGCCCGGGCACGGTGGTGGGCGGGGCGCTCACGTTCAAGCGCAAGGTCACGCTCTACATCAGCGACACGGCCACCGTGAGCGGCGCAATCGTCGGGGCGGTGGCGGTGCGCTACTCGGGCGAGGCTGCGCCCAGGTAGCCCGCCGGCGACGCGGGCAGCGCCCGCGTCGCCGCGCAGGTCAGAACAACCAGTGGTGCGACTGCGAGCCCATGCACAGCAGCATCGGCATCGACAGGACGAAGTTGATCCGCGACGCCATGCCGGCGGTCTTCCTGGCCGCGGCCTTCTGCTCGTCCGTGGCCGGCACGACGCCGAGGATCTTCTTCTGGTTCGGCCAGATGAAGACCCACACGTTGAACAGCATGATCGTGCCGAGCCAGGCGCCGACGCCGATCGCGCGGTAGCCCGACTGCAGTTCGAAGGCCTTTTGCAGCGTGTCCATCGGGCCGAAGCCGAACAGCAGGTAGTAGGCTCCCGTCAGCCAGGTCGCGACCGCCGCCCAGCGGAACCACCACAACGCGCGCGGCGCGATGTACTTGCTGATGCCCGCGCCGCCCGGGCCGCCCTTGTCGGCCGCCGCCGCCGCGAGCCCCGGCGTCTGCACGACGTTGAAGTACCAGAGGAGGCCGATCCACATGACGCCCGACAGGATGTGCAGCCAGCGACCGAGCGCTGCTGCATTGAGCGCCACGCCATTGCCGGTCGAGGCGGCCAGCCCGACGGCGACGAGGAGGGCGAGCACGATGCCGGTCGTGAGTGCGCCTTTGACGGAATTGAGTGGATTCATCGCGGATTCCCCTTAAATTTGGCTTTCTCGCACCGGACCCGCCGAGCGTTGGGGTCCGGGGGGCGACTCGGGTAGAATAGGTGCTTGCCGCAGTTGATTTCAACCGGCGAGCCCCAATCCGGAGCGTCTGCCACAGACAGGATCCTGATGCCTGTGCCCGCGCCCCAGTCGCCGTGTATCAACGTCTGCAACATCGGGCCGGAAGGCTGGTGCCAGGGTTGCTACCGGACGCTGAACGAGATCGCCGGCTGGGTGCGGCTCGATGCGCCGACGCAATGGGCCGTGATCCGGGCCGCCGATGACAGGCGCCGCGCGGCGCGGCCGATGCATGTTTCACTTGCCGCCACGAACACCGATTCACGAGGCTGACCTAAGATGAGCACTCCCGAAGTCACCGAACGCATCAAGACGCATCTCGCCGCGGCGCCGGCGGTGCTGTTCATGAAAGGCACGCCCGATTTCCCGCAGTGCGGCTTCTCCGCGCAGACGGTCGGTGCGCTGAAGGCCTGCAACGCCGAGTTCCACGCGGTCAACATCTTCGAGGACCCGGAGCTTCGCGAGGCGCTGAA
This sequence comes from Pseudomonadota bacterium, assembly GCA_025356075.1. Taxonomy (GTDB): domain Bacteria; phylum Pseudomonadota; class Gammaproteobacteria; order Steroidobacterales; family Steroidobacteraceae; genus CAIKZZ01. The sequence continues at coordinate 15,582 of JANXUT010000081.1, forward strand.
GGCGCACTCGAACTGGCCGACCTACCCGCAGCTGTACGTCAAGGGCGAATTGCTCGGTGGCTGCGACATCGCGCTGCAGATGTACAAGAGCGGCGAACTCAAGCAGCTGCTGAGCGAAGTCGGCGCGGTTGCCGCCTGAGCGACCCGGCGGGCGCTACTCGGGCTCGATCGGCGTCGGCTCGACCATCGGGTTGATCGGCTCCTCACCCAGTTCCTCGAGCGCCTGCGCGCGCGAGCGCGCCTCGTCGAAGATTGGCCGGAACTGGTTGCACACGTCGCAGAACAGGTCCGCGGTGCGCTCCGCGTCGTAGATCGCCGAGTGCGCGTGCTCGCGCTCCCACGTGAGTCCGGCCGCGACGACTGCCCGCGACAGCACCGTCTGGCCGTAGGCCACCCCGGCGAGCGTCGCCGTATCGAAGCAGCTGAACGGGTGAAAGGGATTTCGCTTGATGCCGGCGCGCGCGACCGCGGCATTGACGAAGGCGAGGTCGAAGGCGGCGTTGTGGCCAACGAGGATCGCGCGCGTGCAGCCGCTGTCCTTGACGGCGTTACGCACGTCCTTGAACAGCCGTCCTAGCGCGTCCGCCTCGGGTAGCGCGGGCCTGAGCGGATGGTGCGGGTCGATGCCGTTGACCGCGAGTGAGGCGGGGTCGAGGCGCGCGCCCGGGAACGGCTGCACGTGGTAGCGACTCGTCGCGCCGCGCCGGAGCACTCCGTCCTCGTCGAGCTTCAGGAGGACCCCCGCGATCTCGAGGAGCCCGTCGGTCTGGGCATTGAACCCGCCCGTCTCGCAGTCGACGACGACGGGGAGGAAGCCGCGGAACCGGTCGCGCATGAGATATATGTCACCCATCGTTCATCCACCCGCCGGCGCAAGGCGCCAGGCCACGGGGCTCCCGGCGCGAAACGGCACCAGTACGTCGGCGCCAAACGGGTAGCTCGGCGCGGGCGTCCACGCCTCGCGGATTAGCGTCAGGGTCGCGCTGTTCCGGGCGAGGCGGTAGAAATCCGCGCCGTGGAAGCTCGCGAAGCCCTCGAGGCGGCTGAGTGCGTTCACGGATTCGAAGGCCTCCGCGTAGAGCTCGATCGCGGCGTGGGAGGAGTAGATCCCGGCGCAGCCACAGGCGGTCTCCTTCTGGCCGCGCGCGTGCGGTGCGCTGTCGGTGCCGAGGAAGTACTTGGGGCTGCCGCCCGTCGCGGCGGCGAGCAGGGCGAGGCGGTGGTGCTCGCGCTTCAGCACCGGCAGGCAGTAGTTGTGCGGGCGGATGCCGCCATCGAAGAGCGCGCTCCGGTTGAGGAGGAGGTGCTGCGGCGTGATGGTCGCGGCGAGCCGTGCGCCCGCCGCGGCGACGAACTCGACCGCCTCGCGCGTCGTGATGTGCTCGAACACGATCCGCAGCCCCGGGTAGCGGCGCACGAGTCCCGCGAGCACGCGCTCGATGAACACCTTCTCCCGATCGAAGGTGTCGACGGCGGGGTCGGTCACCTCGCCGTGCACGAGCAGCGGCAGGTCGAGCTCCTCCATTCGCGCGAGCGTCGCCTCGAGCCGCGCGAGGTCGTGGACGCCGGCATCGGAGTGGGTCGTGGCGCCGGCCGGGTAGTACTTCACCGCGTGCACGAAGCCGCTCGCGCGCGCGCGCTCGATCTCGGCCGGGCTCGTCGACTCGGTCAGGTAGAGCGTCATCAGCGGCTCGAACGAGGCGCCGGCCGGTAGCGCCGCGAGGATCCGCGCGCGGTAGGCGCCCGCCGCCTCGGTCGTCGTCACCGGGGGCTTCAGGTTCGGCATCACGATCGCGCGGGCGAACCGCTCGGCGGTGTGCGCGAGCACGGCGCCAAGCGCGGGCCCGTCGCGCAGGTGCAGGTGCCAGTCGTCCGGGCGGGTGAGCGTCAGCCTCATGCACGCCGCCGGGCGGCGCGGCGGGGCTTGAGTGCGCGGTGGAACTCATCGTCCGCGAGGAGCGCGAGCGTGAAGCGCACGCCCACCCCGGTCAGCGTCGAGGTCACGTGGGCGAGGCCACCCGCGCGCGCGGCGCTCGAGAGGTCGACGTGCGCCCACGGGATGCCCTTGCCGACGAAGCGCGACAGGAACCGCGCCGCGTAGATGTGATCGCCCTTGCCATCGAGCAGGCACTGGATGATGTCGGCGGTGGGGCTGTCGAGATCCTGGTCGAAGTCCTTCGGGGTCGGGAAGCCCCACACGCGCTCGCCCGAGCGCGTGCCGGCCGCCTCGAGCACGTTGCGCAGCTTCGGCTCGTTCGTGAACACCCCCGACATGCGCTCGGTGAGCGCGTACACGCACGCGCCCGTCAGCGTCGCGAAGTCGATGATCGCGGCGGGCGCGGTGCGCGAGGCGAGCGCGAGGGTGTCGGCGAGCACCATGCGGCCCTCCGCATCGGTGTGCGCGACCTGGATCGTGACGCCGTTCGCGGCCCTCACCACGTCCTGCTGCGTGTAGGCGTTAGGTCCGATGCGGTTCTCGGCGAGCGCGAGCCAGGCATCGACGGGGCCCGGGTAGTGGCTCATCGTGAGCGCCGCGAGCGCCCCGACCGCAACCGCGCTCCCGGCCATGTCGATGTGCATGTCGTACATCGACTTGGCCGACTTGACGTTGTGGCCGCCGGTGTCGAAGCAGATGCCCTTGCCGACGAGCGCGATCGGCCGTGCGGCGGGAGCGCCGCGCGGCCGGGTGGGGCGGTACTCGAGTCGGACGAGCGCGGCGTCGCGGTCGCGGCTGCCGCGGGAGACCGCGGTGAAGGCGCCGGCGCCCTGGCGCTTGAGCGCGCGCTCGTTCTGCACCGTCATGCGCCAGCCGTGGCGCTTGGCGAGCGTCGCGAGGGCACGGCGGTAGCTCGCCGGAAAGAGCACGTTCGGCGGCAGTGCCGTCAGCCACCTGGCGAGGTGCGCGCCATCCTCGACCGCGACGGCGGTGGCGATGTCGATGGGCCCTGAGAGCACGAGCTCGGCCGGCTGCCAGGCGGGCGGCGGCTTGGATTTTCCGGTCGGACGGGATTCGGTCGCTGCGAGGAGGGCGGCGAGGAGTGCGCCGACGGGAGAGGGGTCGCTGCTCGGTCCGCCCCGTGCGCGAAGCGAGGCGCCGGCGACGACCTTGGGCTGCGCCGCGACGAGTTCGCGCACCATCTGCCCCGCGAGCGAGAGCTGCTCGAAGGCCTCCGCCTCGTCCGCGAGCTCGCCGACCACGACCCGGATGCCGCGCGGTGTCGGCAGGCTGACGGACCAGGCACTGCCCGGCGTCCGCGGCAGCCGTGCACGTTCCCGGTGCAGCAGATCGCCGTAAGGCAATCCCGCGAACGGCGTGGCCGCGCCCGCCGGCACGAGGAGGAGGAGCGCGTCCGCGCGGCGCACGAGCGCCGCCGAGGGCGCGCCGGAGACGTTCCTGATCAGATACTTGCGTCGCTCTGGAAGCAGCTTCACGGGGCTCGTTTACCTTGACCCATCTTCGTCAAACCCAGATCATATCGGAGTCGAGTCCGGGGCGAGCCGCTCCGACGCTGAGGATGCGCGACGCATGACGGATACCCCGCGAGTCGAGGACGTCGATCCCATCGAGACACAGGAGTGGCTCGAGTCGATCGATTCGGTGCTGACGGCCCATGGGCCCGAGCGCGCCCACTTCCTGCTCGAGCGGCTCATCGATCATACCCGGCGCGCGGGCGCGTACCTGCCGTTCAAGCCCAACACCGCCTACGTCAACACCATCAGCGCCGCGCACGAGAAGACCTACCCCGGCAACCGGGCGCTCGAGCGGCGCATCGAGGCGTACATCCGCTGGAACGCGCTCGCGATGGTCGTCGCGGCCAACCGCCAGAACTCGGAGTACGGCGGCCACCTTGCGACCTACGCGTCCTCGGCGACCCTCTACGAGGTCGGCTTCAACCACTTCTGGCGCGCACAGAGCGAGCAGCACCCCGGGGATCTCGTGTTCATGCAGGGCCACTCGAGCCCCGGCATCTACGCGCGCGCCTACATGGAGGGCCGTCTGACCGAGGAGCAGCTCAGGCACTTCCGCCAGGAAGTGGGCGGCAAGGGACTTTCCTCCTACCCGCACCCGTGGCTGATGCCGGACTTCTGGCAGTTCCCGACCGTGTCGATGGGCCTGGGTCCGATGATGGCGATGTTCCAGGCGCGCTTCACGCGCTACCTCGAGCATCGCGGCATCGTGAAGCCCTCCGACCGCAAGATCTGGGCGTTCCTCGGCGACGGCGAGATGGATGAGCCGGAGTCGATGGGCGCGCTGACGATGCCGGTGCGCGAGAAGCTCGATAACCTCGTCTTCGTCATCAACTGCAACCTGCAGCGCCTCGACGGCCCGGTCCGCGGCAACGGCAAGATCATCCAGGAGCTCGAGGCCGCCTTCCTAGGCGCCGGCTGGAACGTCATCAAGGTGGTGTGGGGCTCGCGCTGGGATCCACTGCTCGCGCGCGACCAGAAGGGACTCCTGAGGCGCCTCATGGAGGAGTGCGTCGACGGCGAGTACCAGAACTTCAAGGCCAAGGGCGGCGCGTACACGCGCGAGCACTTCTTCGGCAAGTACGCCGAGCTCAAGGAGCTCGTTGCGAACATGTCGGACGAGGAGATCTGGCGCCTGAACCGCGGCGGCCACGATTTCGTGAAGGTGTGGAACGCCTACGCCGCGGCCTCCGCCACCAAGGGCCAGCCGACCGTCATCCTCGCGAAGACCATCAAGGGCTTCGGACTCGGCAAGGCGGGCGAGGCGCAGAACCCGACGCACCAGCAGAAGAAGCTCGACGACACCGCGCTGAAAGCGTTCCGCGACCGCTTCAACATCCCGGTCTCCGACGATGAGATCGCGAACCTGCCGTTCAAGCGACCGGCGGATGACAGCGAGGAGATGCGCTACCTGAAGGAGCACCGCGAGGCGCTCGGCGGCTACCTGCCGCAGCGGCGCGTCGCCGCGACGCCGCTCGTCATTCCGGCGCTGCAGGCCTTCCAGCCGCTGCTCGACTCGACCGGCGACCGGGAGATCTCGACGACGATGGCGTTCGTCAGGATCCTCGGCATCCTCCTCAAGGACAAGAACGTCGGCAAGAACATCGTGCCGATCGTCCCGGACGAGGCGCGCACCTTCGGCATGGAAGGCCTCTTCCGGCAGATCGGCATCTATTCCTCGGTCGGCCAGCTCTACACGCCGCAGGACGCCGACCAGCTCCTTTCCTACCGCGAGGACAAGAAGGGCCAGATCCTCGAGGAGGGCATCAACGAGGCGGGTTCCATGTGCTCGTGGATCGCGGCGGCCACCGCCTACGCGAACCACGGCACCTACATGGTGCCTTTCTACATCTACTACTCGATGTTCGGCTTCCAGCGGGTCGGCGATTTCATGTGGGCGGCCGGCGACATGCGCGCGCGCGGCTTCCTGATGGGCGCGACCGCCGGGCGCACCACGCTCGCGGGCGAGGGGCTGCAGCACCAGGACGGTCACTCCCAGCTCTGCATGAGCGCGATCCCGAACTGCGTCGCGTACGACCCGTGCTACGCCTACGAGCTCGCGGTGATCGTGCACGAGGGCCTGCGGCGCATGTACGCCGAGCAGGAAAGCGTCTTCTACTACCTCACCGTCATGAACGAGAACTACGTGCAGCCCTCGATGCCCGCGGGCGTCGAGGCCGGCATCATCAAGGGCATGTACCTCCTCTCGATCGGCGGCCGCGGCAAGGTGCGCGCGACGCTCCTCGGCTCAGGCACCATCCTGCGCGAGTGCCTCGCCGCCGCGCAGCTCCTCGAGGGCGACTTCGGCGTGCCCGCCGACGTCTACAGCGTCACGAGCTTCTCCGAGCTCAGGCGCGAGGCGCTCGACGTCGAGCGCAGCAACCGCCTCAATGTCGGTGCGCGCCCGACGCAGTCCTACGTGCGCGAGTGCTTAGGCGAGCGCGAGGGCCCCTTCATCGCCGCGACCGACTACATGAAGCTCGTGCCCGACCAGATCCGCGAGTGGGTGCCCGGTCGCTTCATCGTGCTCGGCACCGACGGCTACGGCCGCTCCGACGCCCGCGCGGCGCTCAGGAGCCACTTCGAGATCGACCGCTACCACATCGCCGTGGCGGCGCTCAAGGCGCTCGCGGATGAGGGCAAGGTGGATGGCGCGACCGTGACCGCCGCGATGCAGAAGTTCGGCATCGACGCCTCGAAGCCGAACCCGGTATCGGTCTGAGCATGGCTGCGCCGATCGCCGTCCGCGTTCCGGATCTCGGCGACTTCAAGGAAGTCGAGGTCGTCGACGTGCTGGTCCGAAGCGGCGACGTCGTCGCGCTCGACAGCCCGCTCGTCACGCTCGAGACCGAGAAGGCGACGATGGACGTGCCCTCGACCGCGGCCGGCCGCGTCGTCGCGATCCACATAAAAAAGGGTGACAAGGTCTCGACGGGCTCCGCGATCCTCGACATCGAGGCGCTGCCGGAATCGGCCGGGACTTCCGAGCCCACCGTGCGCGTGCCATCGATTGCCGCCGACAGCGTCGCGCCGATCGCCGCTCCCCTCGCGCCCGCGACGCCTGCTCCGGTCGCTGCGTCCGCGAAGGCGGCGCCCGCCGCGGCCGCGCCCGAGGCGCGAGGCAATGAGCCAGCGCTGCGGGCGCCCGTGTTCCTGAGTCCGGTCGCCGAGGCGGGCTTCGCCCGCGTCCACGCGAGCCCCTCGGTGCGGCTCGCCGCGCGCGAGCTCGGCGTTGACCTCGGTCGCGTCACGGGCACGGGACCGAAGAGCCGGATCCTGCATACGGACGTGAAGGCGTGGGTGAAGCGCGCGCTCGCGGGCCAGGCGACGGCCCCCGCCGCGGGCGCGGGACTGCCGCGCGTGCCGGTCGTCGATTTCGCGAAGTTCGGCCCGATCGAGCTCAAGCCCCTGAGCCGCGTGCAGAAGATCGCAGGTCCCCGTCTGCACGCGAGCTGGGTCAACCTGCCGCACGTCACGCAATTCGACGAGGCGGACATCACCGCGCTCGAGGAAGCGCGCGGCAAGTTGAAGCAAAAGGCGCTCGATGAGGGCATCAAGCTCACGCCGCTCGCCTTCGTCCTGAGGGCCTGCGCGCGCGTGCTCGCGCAGTTCCCGCGCTTCAACGCATCGCTCGATGCGGCCGGCGAGAACATGGTCCTCAAGAAGTACCTGCACCTCGGATTCGCCGCCGACACGCCGAACGGGCTCGTCGTGCCGGTCATCCGCGACGCCGACCGGAAAGACGTCTACGAGCTCGCGCGCGAGCTCGCCTCGCTCTCGGAGAAGGCGCGCGCCGGCAAGCTCACGGGCGCCGAGATGCAAGGTGGCTGCTTCACGGTCTCGAGCTTGGGCGGCATCGGCGGCACGGCGTTCACGCCGATCATCAACGCCCCGGAGGTCGCGATCCTCGGCGTCTCGCGCTCGAGCATGAAGCCGGTCTACCTCGACGGGCAGTTCGTGCCGCGGCTGATGCTGCCCTTGTCGCTCTCCTACGACCACCGCGTCATCGACGGGGCCGACGGCGCGCGCTTCGCGGCCGCGCTCGTTGCCGCGCTCGGGGACGTGCGCGCGCTCCTCGAGGCGGTGCCGTGAGCGAGGCGGGGTCCCGCGGGCGCGAGGTCCGCGTACCGGCACTCGGCGACTACAAGGACGTGCCGGTCATCGCGGTGCTCGTCGAGCCCGGCCAGACGGTCGCCGAGAACGACGCGCTCCTGACGCTCGAGAGCGACAAGGCGACCATGGACGTGCCCGCGCCCTTCGGCGGCACGATCGAGCGCGTGCTTGTGAAGGTCGGCGAGCGCATCGCCGAGGGCTCGGTCATCGCGATCATCAGCGAGGCCGCTGGCGCCACGGCCCCCGTCGCTGAAGCCCCCGCTGCCGCCCCCGAATCCGCTGCGCCCGGGGCTCCCGCCGCCGGTCGCACCGGCGACACGGTCAGGATGCGCCGGCCCGAGCTTGCCGACACCGAGGCCCCCGCCGCGCGGGTCGATGAGCCGGCCGCCGACGTCCTCCTGCCGCTCGTCGTGCTGGGCGCGGGACCCGGTGGCTACACCGCGGCGTTTCGCGCCGCCGACCTTGGCCTCAAGGTCGGCATGATCGAGCGCGCGCCGACGCTCGGCGGCGTCTGCCTCAACGTCGGCTGCATCCCGTCGAAGGCGCTGCTGCACGCCGCGAAGGTCATCGACGAAGCGGCCTCGATGTCGAACTCAGGGATCAGCTTCGGCGCACCGAGCATCGACGTCGAGCGCCTCGGCGCGTGGAAGCACCGGATCGTGAGCCGCCTCACCTCCGGCCTCAACTCGCTCGCGAAGCAGCGCAAGGTCGAGGTGCTGAGGGGCGAGGCCAGGTTCCTCTCGCCACACCGGCTCGAGCTCAAGCACGAGGGCCGCACCACCGTCGTCGGCTTCGAGCAGTGCATCATCGCCGCAGGCTCGGAGGCGATGACGCTGCCGGGCGTGCCTGCGGATCCGCGCATCATCGACTCGACCGGCGCGCTCGAGCTCAAGGACATCCCGGCGCGGCTGCTGGTCGTCGGCGGCGGCATCATCGGGCTCGAGATGGCCTGCGTCTACCATGCGCTCGGCTCGAAGGTGAGCGTCGTTGAGCTCTCGGCCGGCCTCATGCCCGGCTGCGACCGCGATCTCGTGCGGCCGCTCGAGAAGCGGCTGCGCGGCCAGTACGCCTCCATCCTGCTCGGCACCAAGCTCGCCGGCATCGAGGCAGGGCCGAGCGGCCTGCGCGTCAGCTTCGAGGCGAGCGGGGCACCCGCGCCCCAGGAATTCGATCGCGTCCTCGTCGCGGTCGGTCGCCGCCCGAACGGCCGCGCGATCGGGGCGGACGCGGCCGGCGTCAACGTCGATGCGCGCGGCTTCATCCCGGTCGACAAGCAGCTGCGCACCAATGTGCCGCACATCTTCGCCATCGGCGACATCGCCGGCGCCCCGATGCTCGCTCACAAGGCGAGCCACGAGGGCAAGGTCGCAGCGGAAGTCGCGGCGGGACTGAAACGCGCCTTCGATGCGCGCGTGATCCCCTCGGTCGCCTACACCGACCCCGAGATCGCCTGGGTCGGGCTCACCGAGACCGACGCGCAGGCGCAGGGCATCAAGGTGGGCAAGGGCGCATTCCCGTGGATCGCCTCCGGCCGCTCGCTCGCGCTCGGCCGCGAGGAAGGGTTCACCAAGCTCCTCTTCGACCCCGAGACCCATCGCGTGCTCGGCGCCGGGATCGTCGGCACGAACGCGGGCGAGCTCATCTCCGAGGTCGCGCTCGCGATCGAGATGGGTGCGGATGCCGCCGACATCGGGCTCACCGTGCACCCGCACCCGACCCTCTCGGAAACGGTCGCTTTCGCGGCCGAGGCGTTCGAGGGCACGCTCACCGACCTGTACCTGCCGAAGAAGACCTGAGCGGCGCCCCGCCTCAGCCTGAGGCGACGGTCGGAATCTCGAGGACGACTTTCAGCCCGGGCGCGGCATCGCCGAGCTCGAGCCGTGCGTGGTGCAGGCGCGCGACCGCGGCCACGAGCGAGAGCCCGAGCCCCGACCCCGGCAGTCCCGAGCTTCCCGGCAGTCGCCGGAAGCGCTGCGTCGCAAGCTCCCGATGTTCGACCGGGATGCCGGGCCCGCGGTCGGTGACCTCGAGCCGCGCGAAGCCCGCTTCGCGCGTGAGGCTCGCGCTGATCGGCGTGCCGCGCCCATACTTGAGTGCGTTGTCGAGCAGGTTGGCGAGCGCCTGCGAGAGGAGCTGGCGGTGGCCGCGCACGGTGAGCGCGGGCTCGACGGTGACGCTTAGCTGTCCTGCTTCGGCGAGGGGCTGGTAGAACTCGATCAGATCGGTCGCGACGGCGCTCAGGTCCACGTCCTCGAGGGGCGCGGTGCCGGACTCGGCGAGCGCGATCCGAAGGAGCCCCTGCAGCGTGTCGCCGAGGCGGTCGATCTCGCCGATCACCGCATCCGCCGCCGCCGCCTGCGCGGGCTCGGTCGCGGCGCGCCTCGAGTCCTGCGCGGCGCCACGGATCCGGTTGAGGTGGCCCCTCAGGTCGTGCGCGGTGCTGTCGAGCACCGCGCGCATCGTCGTCGTGAGCGTCTCGACGCGACCGAGGAGCTCGTTGAAGCGCCCGACCAGCGCATCGATCTCATCGCCGCTCCCGGTGAGCGGCAGGCGCTCGCCGAGGCTCCCGGCGGCGATGCGCCCGGCGCTGTCACTGATGCCGTGCGCGGCGCGCGAGATGCGCTTGCCGAGCCACCAGCCGGCGAAAAGGCCGAAGAGGAGCGCGACGACGACCGCCCAGGCGATGCTCCTCAGCATCACCGCGCGAAACGCGCGGCGGTCCTGGACGTCGTGCCCGACGAGGAGGCGGAAGCCGCCGCCGAGCTCGAGCACCTTGGAGCGGATGAGGCGGCTCGCGTTCGCATCGCCGCGGGTCACCGCGACGTCGAACTCCGCCCAGCCGCCTGGCAGCAGCACGAGGTCGGGGAGCACGACGACGTTGCCGGCGAGGAAGTCCCCGCGCGGGCCCCTGAGCTCGTAGACTCCGCCGCGGACCCACGGATCCTCGGCCCGGTCGACGATGCTCGTCACGAACGCATCGAGGTCGCGGTCGCGGAACTCCTCGGCGAGCCCCTGCGCCTCGAGCGCGATCGACTGGTCGCCGTCGGCCGCGATGATCCTGAGCGTGGTGAAGTAGACGCCGCCGAGCACGGCGACCATCGCAAGCGCCAGCAGCATCCCCTGCAGGAACGCGAGCCGGGCGATCGAGGAGCGCGCGAAGGTGACGGACGCCACGCGAGGGCGCTCTTACGGGTCTTCGGTGAGCGTGTAGCCTGCGCCGCGGACCGTGTGCAGCAGGTGGCGCTCGAAGCCCTTGTCGATGGCTTGCCGGAGCCTCGAGATGTGCACGTCGATGACGTTGGTCTTCGGGTCGAAGTGGTAGTCCCAGACGCCTTCCAGGATCATCGTGCGGGTGACGACCTGGCCGGCGTGGCGCATCAGGAATTCAAGCAGCTGGAACTCGCGCGCGGTGAGCTCGATCTTGCGCCCGGCGCGGGTCACGCGCCGCGCGCGCGCATCGAGCTCGAGGTCGGCGATCTTGAGCTTGCCGACCGCGCCCGGCTCGTGCTGGCGCCTGGCGAGGGCATCGAGGCGCGCGGCGAGCTCCTCGAGGTGGTAGGGCTTGGCGAGGTAGTCATCGCCCCCGGCCCTGAGCCCCTGGATGCGCTCGTCGACCTCATCGAGCGCGCTCAGGATCAGCATCGGCACGGCGCTGCCGGCGGCCCTCAAGCGCTTGACTATCTCGAGGCCGTCGAGCTTCGGCAGCATCCGGTCGAGGACCAGCACGTCGTAGGTGGCGGTCTCGGCGGCCTTGAGGCCGCTCTCGCCGTCGAAGGCCTGTTCGACCACGTGGCCGAGCTCCCTCAACCCCTTGGCGAGGTACTCACTGGCGCGGCGGTCGTCCTCGACGAGCAGGATCTTCATGGGGCCTCTCGATGCTTGAGAAGGATACGGCATGTCGGCGCCGCCGGCGCCGCCCAACCTTAAGGACTCTTAACGCGGGCGTAAGGCGCCGCGGGGGTGGCGCAGGCTAGTCTCGGGGCGTGAACCTACCCTTGGCCAAGCTTCGCGCCGGTGGCGGGCGCTCGCGGCGCGGGCGGCCCGCGGGCGGGCGGCTCATTGCTCTGCTCGTGCTCGGCGTGCTCGCGAGCGGGCTTGCGCTCGCCGCGGCCCCGGCCGTTCCACCCGTCGACCCCTCCGCACGGCCGGCGACCGCGGCCGACTGCCAGAGCCTCCTGCACCAGTTCGACGTCGCCTGGGCGGCGCACCGGGATTCGCCCCACGCGGCCGAGGCGCGTCACAGCCGGGACCAGGGCGAGGCGAGCTGCGCGCAGCACCACTACGCGGATGGCGTGCACCTCGTGCGGCGCGCGCTCCATGACATTGGCTTGAAGCCCGTCAAGATCGTCGCGGCTCCCGCCGCTCACTGAGCGGCGGGGGCCGCGCTCTTCGGCCGGAACGCGCACTCCTCGCTGAGGAGACAGCGCCAGCACTCGGGCCGGCGCGCCTTGCAGGTGTAGCGCCCGAGCAGGATGAGCCAGTGGTGCGCGTGCAGCCGGTAGCCCGCGGGCACCACCTTCAATAGCTTCGTCTCGACCGCCGTCACGTTCGCCCCGGGCGCGAGCCCGGTGCGGTTCGCGACGCGGAAGATGTGCGTGTCGACCGCGATCATCGGTTCCCCGAACACGCAGTTGAGCACGACGTTGGCGGTCTTGCGACCGACGCCGGCGAGCGCCTCGAGGCTCGCGCGGTCGCGCGGCACCTCGCCGCCGTGCCGCTCGATCAGCATCCGCGAGGTCGCGATGATGTTCTCGGCCTTGGCGTTGTAGAGGCCGATGGTGCGGATGTGCGACTTAAGGCCAGCGAGGCCGAGCGTGAGCATCGCCTCGGGCGTGCGCGCGACGGCGTACAGGCGAGCGGTCGCGAGGTTGACGCTCTTGTCGGTCGCCTGTGCCGAGAGGATCACGGCGATGAGGAGCTCGAAGGGCGTCGACCAGACGAGCTCGGTCTTGGGCGCGGGATCGGCGGTGGCAAGCTTCGCGAAGAATGCCTCACGCTTCGCCGGTGTCACGGCCGCGGGCTCCGCGCGGCGGTCTGTGCGGCGAGAAGCGCAGAGCGCGCCGCCTCGCGGGCCGCCCCCCGGGCGCGATGCGCGTCGTAGCGATCGCGGTACTGAAGCGCGCGCGAGCGGATCGTGGCGAGCGGCAAGGGCACCGCACTCGTCTCGAGGAGCGTGATGCAATCGACCGGGCACGGCGGCAGGCACAGCTCGCAGCCCGAGCACTCGCGCGCGATCACGGTGTGGAGTTGCTTGCGGGCGCCCACGATCGCATCGACCGGACAGGCCGGCAGGCACTTCGCGCAGCCGATGCACACCGACTCATCGATCACCGCGACGCGGGCCGGCGCCTCGACCCCGAAGGCGGGGTTGACGGGGCTTGGCGGCAGGCCGAGGGCCAGGGCGAGGCTTGCCGCCGTCGCATCGCCGCCTGGCGGGCACTGGTCGATGCGGGCGGCGCCCGTGGCGAGCGCCTCGGCGTACGGGCGGCAACCGGCGTAGCCGCACCGCGTGCACTGCGTCTGCGGCAGGAGCGCGTCGAGCCGGTCGGCGAGCGCCCCGTCCACGGTATTACTTGACGCGCGCCCCGGGCGCGGCGCCCGCGTCCGGGGCGACGAGGAAGAGGCCACCGGCGCCATCGCTCGCGGCGAGCACCATGCCCTCGGAGAGCCCGAAGCGCATCTTGCGCGCCTTCAGGTTCGCGACCACGACGACGTGCCGCCCGAGGAGCTGCTCGGGCGCGTAGGCGCTCCTGATCCCCGCGAACACGGTCCGCGTCTCGCCGCCGAGGTCGACGGTGAGCTTCAGGAGCTTGTCCGCGCCCTCGACGAGTTCGGCCGCCGCAATGCGCGCGACCCGAAGGTCGAGGCGCCCAAACTCCTCGATCGATATCTCGGCGGCCGGTGCCACCGTGGCGGCCGCGGGAGCCGGCGGGGGGGGCGCCTTCGCCGCCGGTTCCGGTGGCGCCACGGGAGCCGCGCTCGCCACGCCCTCCGGCGCGAACAGCGTCGCCACGAGCTTCGGATCGAGCCGCGTCGCGAGCGGCACGTAAGGCTCGAGCGCGGTGCCGAGCAGCGGCGTCGCCGCATCGTCCCAGTGGCCAAACGGCCGCCCGAGGAAGCGGGCCGCGTTCTCGGCCATCGCCGGCAGCACCGGGGCTAAGTAGAGCATCAGCGCGCGGAAGAGGTTGATCCCCTCGGTGCACACCGCGAGGACGTCGGCGGCGCGGGCCGGGTCCTTCGCGAGGTTCCACGGCTTGTGCCCGTCGATGTACTGGTTGGCACGGTCGGCGAGCGCCGCGATCTCGCGGATCGCGGCGCCGAAGTCGCGCCCGTCGTAGCAGGCCGCTATGCGCGTGCGCGCGGCGGCGAACTCGGCGTAGAGCGCGGGGTCCGGGAGCGCCGCGGCGAGGCGCCCGCCACCGCGCACGATGAAGCCGGCGCAGCGGCTCGCGATGTTGACGAGCTTGCCGACGACGTCGGAATTGAAGCGGCTGACGAAATCCTCGAGCGACATGTCGATGTCGTCGATGCCGGGGGCGAGCTTGGCCGCGAAGTAGTACCTGAGCGGTTCCGGCGGCAGGCGCTCGAGGTAGTGGCGGCCGTTGATGAAGGTGCCCCGCGACTTCGACATCTTCTGGCCGTTGACCGTGAGGAAGCCATGGGCGTGCACGGCGGTCGGGCGCCTGAAGCCCGCGCCCGTGAGCACGGCCGGCCAGAAGAGCGTGTGGAAGTAGAGGATGTCCTTGCCAATGAAGTGGTAGAGCTCGGCGGTGCTGCCAAGGCCCCACCAGGCATCCCAGTCGAGCCCGCGGTCGCGCGCGAGCTTCAGGCTCGCCGCCATGTAGCCGACCGGCGCATCGAGCCAGACGTAGAAGAACTTGCCGGGGTGGCCCGGGATCTCGAAGCCGAAGTAGGGCGCATCGCGCGAGATGTCCCAGTCCCGAAGCCCCGTCTTGAACCACTCGTCGAGCTTGTTGGCGACGCTGCCGTCGATCGCGCCCGAGCGGGTCCACTCGCGCAGCATCGCCTCGAACTTCGCGAGCGTGAAGAAGAGGTGCTCGGATTCGCGCTCGATGGGGCGCGTGCCGCTGACCACCGAGACGGGGTCGATGAGGTCGGCTGGCGTGTAAGTGGCGCCGCAGTTCTCGCAACTGTCGCCGTACTGGTCCTTCGTGCCGCACACCGGGCACGTGCCCTTGACGTAGCGGTCCGGCAGGAACATCTCGGCCTTGGCGTCGTAGGCCTGGTGGATCGTGCGCCTGGCGATGTAGCCGGCACCATCGAGCACCCTGAAGATGCGCTCGGTGAGCTCGCGATTCTCGGCGCTGTGGGTCGAGTGGAACGTGTCGTGGTGGATCAGGAAGTCGCGGTAGGTCGCGCGGTGCTCGGCGCCGACGCCTGCGATCAGCTCCTCGGCCGTGACGCCGTCCGCCTGGGCCTTCAGCATGATCGGCGTGCCGTGGGTGTCGTCCGCGCACACGTACAGGCACTCATGGCCGGCGAGGCGCTGGAAGCGCACCCAGATGTCGGTCTGCACGGCTTCGAGCACGTGGCCGATGTGGAGCGGCCCGTTGGCGTAGGGCAGGGCGCTGGTGACGAGGATGCGGCGCATGGGATCCGGAGACTTGAGGGTCAGCGGCAAAGTATGCCAGCCGACCGGCGGCCACGCTCAGCCGTCGTTGCGATGGGCCTCGAAGCGCGCCTTGTTGATCGCCTTGCGGAACGCGTCGCGGCCGGTGATCGCACGCGAATCGAGGAGCTGCTGGATCGCCATGTCCATCGTGCGCATGCCGAAGCTCGCGCCGCTTTGCATGGTGTTCTCGAGCTGGTCGATCTTGCCCTGGCGGATCAGGTTCGCGACCGCGGGCGTGTTGATGAGGATTTCGAGCGCGGCGACCCGGCCGGGCTGGCCGGCGCGCGGCACGAGCTGCTGCGAGATGACGCCCCTGAGGCTCGTCGAGAGCATCGTGCGCACGTGCGACTGCTTGTCGGCGGGGAAGGCGTTCACGATGCGATCGACCGTCGCCGATGCGCCGTTCGTATGCAGCGTGCCCATCACGAGGATGCCCATCTCCGCCGCGCTGACCGCGACGCTGATGGTCTCGAGGTCGCGCATTTCGCCGACCAGCACGACGTCCGGGTCCTCGCGCAACGCCGAGTGCACCGCGTCCGAGAATGAGGGTGCGTGCACGCCGACCTCGCGCTGGCTGATCAGGCAGTTCTTGCGCATGTGCACGAACTCGATCGGGTCCTCGACGGTGAGGATGTGCCCGTTGAGGCGCGTGTTGATGTCATCGATCATCGCCGCGAGCGTGGTGGACTTCCCCGAGCCCGTCTTGCCGGTGACCAGGATGAGTCCGCTGTTGACCCGGCACAGGCCGCGGACCGACTCCGGCATGCTGAGCTCATCGAGGGTGAGCGCGGCCGAGGGGATCACCCGGCAGACCGCGCCCATGCCGTTCAGGTGGCGCATCACATTGACGCGAAAACGCGCCAGGCTCGGAACTGCGTAGGCGAAGTCGGCGCCTTCCTTCTCCTCGAAGCGCGCCACCGCCTTCGGCGGCATGATCTCGTAGAGCGTTTCCTTGACGAAGTCCGCCTTGAGGGGCTCAGGTCTCAGCGCCTGCAGGTCGCCGTAGACGCGCAGGCGCGGCGGGTCGCCGGCGAGGAAATGCAGGTCCGAGCCCTTGCGCTTCAGTACCTCGGCGAGGAATTCGTCGATCTTTGCCATGGTGCGCGGTTCAGCCGCTCGTGATGTCGAGTTTCGGCAGGATGCTCGTGTCGGTCACGAAGCGCTGGAAGAGCTTGCGATCGAGCGCGTAGACGTACGCGTCGTCCGGGTCGAGCTCCTTGGCCTGCACGCCCGCGAGCAGCGCCTGGTCCAGCATCTGCATGCCGGCGTCCTTGCCGGTCTGCAGCTGCGCCGGGATCTGGTGCGTCTGGTCGGTCTGGATGAGCTTGCCGATCGCCTTGTTCATGACCATGACTTCGCAGATCGCGCGCCGCGCGCGGCTGTCGTTGCGCTTGACGAGCACCTGCGTCACGACGGCGAGCAGGCTCTGCGCGAGGAAACTCTTGGTCTGCTCGCGCTCCTCGATGGGGAGCGCATCGATGATGCGGTCGATCGTCTTGGTGGCGCTCGTCGTATGCAGCGTGCCGAGGACGAGGTGGCCGGTCTCGGCGGCGGTCATCGCCATGCGGATGGTCTCGGCATCGCGCATCTCGCCGACCAGGATCACGTCCGGGTCCTCGCGCATCGCGGCGCGCACGCCCTCGGCGAAGGAGGGCACGTGGGTGCCGTACTCCCGCTGGATGATCTGCGCTTCCTTGCTGCGGTGGACGAACTCGATCGGGTCCTCGAGGCTGATGATGTTGAGCCGGCGGGTGGTGTTGAGCTCGTTGATCATCGCCGCGAGCGTCGTCGACTTGCCGGTGCCGGTCGAGCCCGTCACCAGGATCATGCCCTGGTGGAAGTCGAGCAGCTTGCCGATGATCGGCGGAAGGTTGAGGCTCTCGAGCGAGGGGACGTGCGAGGGGATCGCCCGGAACACGGCGCCGACGCCCGTCTCCTTGCGGAACACGTTGACCCGGAAGCGCCCGCCGTCTTCGGCGACGTAGGAGAAGTCGATGTCGTGGCCCTGCTTGAACAGCCCGACCTGGGTCTTCGTCAGGATCTCGGTGACGTAGGCCTCGAGTTCCGAATCGCCAAGGTCGCGGAACCGGATCGGCATCAGGTCGCCGCTCATCCTGAGCATCGGCGGCACGCCGACGGCCAGGTGGATGTCGGAACACCCCTGGGCGGTGCCGAGCTTCAAGAATGCGTCTATGCGTGGCATCGGGGGGCGCCCTTCACGCGTACTTCTCGAGCGCGAGCTTAAGCTCGTCCATGCTCTGGTAGCGCTTGGTCTTATCGGCCGCCATCGCCTTCATGACGACCTCCGAGAGGCCGGGCGGCAACGCCTTGTTGACCTCGATCGGGGCCTTCGCCTTGCCCTGCACGTGCTGGTACATCACCGCCATGTGATCGCCCCGGCTGTAGGGCGGGATGCCCGTCAGCATCTCGTAGAGGATGACGCCGGTCGAGTAGATGTCGGCGCGCGGGTCGACCTGCTTGCCGAGGATCTGCTCGGGAGCCATGTATTTCGGCGAGCCGATCACGTAGCCGGTCTTGGTGAGCTGCACGTCGCCTTCCTTCTGCGCGGCGGCGACGCCGAAGTCGACGATCTTGAGGAGGCCATCGTTGTTGATGAGGATGTTGGCGGGCTTGAGGTCCCGGTGCACGATGCCGACCTGGTGCGCGACCACCATGCCGGTCGCGATGTCCATGCCGTACTGGGCGGCCTTTTTGACCGGCATCGGCTGCTCATTGACGATCTCGCCACCGAGCGTATGGCTCGGGAAGTATTCCATCGAGATCGCGTAGTTGCCGCGGATGAACAGGAAGTCATAGATGCGGATGACGTTGCGGTGTGTGATCTTGCGCGAGTAACGAAGCTCGTGCACGAAGCGCTGCATCATCTCCTCGTCGGTCGAGACCGCCGGGTTCAGGAACTTGAGGATCAGCCGCTCATCGACGACGGTGTCCTCCATGAGCAGCACCGTGCCGAACGCGCCCTTGCCGATCTTCTCGATGTACTTGTAGCGGCCGTCGAGGATTTCCCCGGGCGTCAGCGTCGAGATGTCGAGCCGCTGCGGCACGGCCTCGTTCGCCTTGACGAGCTCGTGGACGTCGGCGTTGTCGATGAGCATCGTGCGCGCGGCGACGACCATCGCCTCGGCCTTCTTGTTGGCGTTGACCTGGGTCGTCGAGAAGCGCTCCTCGAGCGCCTCGAGCGCCTTGTTGGCGGCGAGGCTGACGGTCTGGTCGGTCGAAAGCTCCGCGACCGACTTTATCCTCGAGCGGATGGTGTCGGCGGTCTTGTCGTCGGTGAGGCGCGCCAGCGCCGCCATCGCCTCGACACGGATCTCCTTCTCCGGGCGCTGCAGCTGCGGCAGCAGCACCTCGATGATCTTCGCATCGCCAAGCTTGGCGAGTGCGCGGATCGCGCAGGGCACGGAGCGGGGCGGCCCTTTCAGCATCTCGACGAGGCGCGGCAGCGCGCGGTGGCTGCCCATCTCGGCGAGCGCATCGACCGCGCGTTCGCTGACCCACCAGTCGCTGTCGCGGGTCGCCTGCAGCAGATACTCGACCGCGCGCTCGTCCTTGGTCAGGTTCAGGATCTCGATCGCGGTGCGGCGGATGTCCTCGTCGGGGTCGCGCACCAGCACCAGCACCGCATCGACGACCCTGGGGCCGCCGATCTTGCCGAGCGCGTCGGCGGCACGGCTCCTGACCCACCAGTCGCTGTCCTTGATCGCCTCCAGCAGGTGCTTGATCGAGTTCGCATCACCGACCTCGTTCAGCACCTCGACGGCCGCCCGGCGGGCGTACTCGGACTCGTTCTTGAGGATCGGCACGAGTTGCTTGACGGTCTGCGGGTGGCGCGCGCGGATCATGAGCTCGATGGCGCGGTTCGTGACCTCGATGTCGGCGTCGGCCAGGAGCGGCGAGACCAAATCGATGGACGTGAGCGCCGGGGTCTTGAGGAGCGCCCCGAGGGCCGCCTGGCGGATCAGCCGGCTCGGGTCCTTGAGCTGCCCCAGGATCGCCTGCTGGACCTCCGGCGTCCCGAAGCGCGACAGGATCTCCATCAGGTGGGTGCGGACCCCGACGTCCTTGCCCTCGAGCCGCCCGAGGAGGTCCGGGATCGAGGAGGGCTCGGCGATCTCGCCGATGATCTTGAAGAGCGCGGCCTTGTCGCCGGAATCCTGGTTGTACGCCGCCGCCAGCAGGTCGCGGAGCGGGATGCGCAGCTTGTGCGCCGAGATCACATCGATGAGCGCCGAGCTCGAGATGTCGGGGTCCTTCAGCGCATCGAGCAGCATCGTCGCCGGGAAGGTCTTGGCGCTTGAGAGCGCCCAGGCGACGGCGGCGACGGTGCGTGCGTTCGAGTCGGCCATGCCCTGCAGGAGCGCCGGCAGGTTCTTCGCATCCGCGAGCGCCGCGAGCACCTCGACGAAGGCCATGGTCTCGCGCTTGTCGGCGGAGCCGAGGGCCTCGAGCACGATCGGGATCGCGTCGCTCTTGAGTCCGGTGAGCTTTTCGACGACTTTGCGCGAGGCGGGCGACGTGAGATCGCCGCTGGTCTTCAGTTCCGCCAGGAGGCGTTCGCCGCGTAGAGACTTCAGAAACTTCACCCGGGAATTATGCCATAGGGCAGCGATTTGCCCGCCTGCCGCCGCCCGATCGGCGCCCCCGGGCAAGCCGCGTTCGCTAGAATGGTCGTTTCCGCGCTGGCCCCTCCAATCCGCATGAATGCCGCCGATCTCCGTGACCGAGTCGCCCTCGTCGTCGACCCCTACCTCGGCCAGCCGCTGGGTGCGGCGGTCAAGTCCGCCGCGATCGAGGGGGGCGAGGCGGTCGTCCGCGTCGTCCTTGGCTTCCCGGTGGGCGGCTATTCGACCGAGCTGACCGCGCAGGTCGCCGCCGAGCTCATCCTCGCCGGCTGGACCGGGGGCGTTCGGCTGGCGCTTTCGGCCGAAATCGAGGCGCAAGGCGTACAGGGCACGTTGAAGCCGCTGCCGACGATCCGTAACGTCCTCGCGATCGCCTCCGGCAAGGGTGGCGTCGGAAAGTCGACGACCGCCGCGAACTTCGCGCTGGCGCTCACCGCGCAGGGGGCCCGCGTCGGCCTCCTCGATGCGGACATCTACGGGCCGAGCCAGCCCCTCATGATGGGCCTCGCCGGCGAGCGGCCGACGACCGAGGATGGCAAGCACCTGAACCCGCTCAGGGCCTACGGGGTCGAGGTCATGTCGATCGGCTTCCTGATCGACCCCGAGCAGCCGATGGTCTGGCGCGGGCCGATGGTGACGCAGGCGCTCATGCAGCTGATTGGCGACACCCGCTGGGGGGAGCTCGACTACCTCATCATCGACATGCCGCCAGGGACCGGTGACACCCAGCTCACGATCTCGCAAAGGATCCCGGTCAGTGGCGCGATCATCGTGACGACGCCCCAGGACATCGCCCTGGCGGACGCCCGCAAGGGCCTGCAGATGTTCCGCAAGGTGTCGGTCCCGGTCCTCGGCATCATCGAGAACATGGCGACCCACATCTGCACGAACTGCGGCCACGAAGAGCACATTTTTGGTGCAGGCGGCGGTGAGCGCATGGCGGCCGAGTACGGCATCCCGCTCCTCGGCAGCCTGCCGCTCGACATCCGCATCCGCGAGCAGACCGATGGCGGCAAGCCGAGCGTGGTCGCGGAGCCGAACGGGCGCATTGCCGCCGCCTACCTCGACATCGCCCGGCGGGCGACCGGGCGCCTTGCCTCGGGGGCGGCGACGAGGAGCTTCCCGTCGATCACGGTCAGCGACGATTGAGATGACGAACTGCCGCGGCCGCCTTCGGCACCCGGCGCGGCGAAATTTACCTATCGGACGTCAGAGCACCCATGAGCATCAAGTCAGACAATTGGATCCGGCGGATGGCGACCGGCGGCATGATCGAACCGTTTGCGCCCGAGCAGGTGCGTTCGGTCGACGGTCGAAAAATCATGTCGTACGGAACCTCGAGCTACGGCTACGACGTTCGATGTGCGAGTGAGTTCAAGATATTTACGAACATCAATTCAACAATCGTCGATCCAAAGGCTTTTGATCCGCAGAGCTTCGTCGATCTGTCGGCCGACGTTTGCATCATTCCACCGAATTCTTTTGCGCTCGCGCGCACGATTGAATATTTTAGAATTCCTCGCAACGTACTCGTCGTGTGTCTGGGCAAATCCAGCTACGCGCGTTGCGGTGTAATTGTCAATGTGACGCCCTTGGAGCCGGAGTGGGAAGGCCACGTCACGCTCGAATTTTCAAACACGACGACGCTGCCCGCGAAGATCTACGCCAACGAAGGCGTCGCGCAAATGCTGTTCTTTGAATCGGACGAAGTCTGCGCGACTTCGTACCGTGATCGCGGCGGGAAGTACCAGGGACAGCGCGGAGTCACGCTGCCGAAGGCCTGAAGCGGATCACTGCGGCGGCGTACTCGCTGGTGCGCTCGCCGCCGCCGGCTCCAGCCACTTGAGCGAGCGGACAGTCAGCGCCATGCGCGTCTGGCCGTCCTCGCGCTGCTCGATCCGGACCGGCAGCCAGTTGAGGGACGGCGCATACCAGTAGCGCCACATGCGGGCGTGGCTGTCGGCGCCCTTGCGATCGCTGTCGATAATCACCGTCTCGAGGTCGCCGAGTGCCGTCCTGATCTTCTCGGTGCCGTGGCGCGAGTAGATGTAGTGCTTGATCTCGCGCCCGTCGAGCATCGCGTACTCGTGCGGCTCCCGCCCGGCGAGCAAGTCCGCCATGGGCGCCGCACGGATCGACATAACATCCTGTAGCCCGGGCTCGGTCGCAAGATCGAGCGCGCCGCCGCGCACCGTGCCGGCCACCCGGCCTCGCTCCCAGTCGTAGTGGAGCTCGGCGTCGTCGCCGTGCTTGGAGGTGCCGTCGTCGAGCTTGTAGCGCATCGGCTCGACGCCGCTCGGCGTCACCTTGAACCAGCTGCGCTCGAGCGAATCGCCGCTCACGACCAGGCGCGCGAGGAAGCTCGGGTTGGCGCGCGTCTCGTAGATCCAGTGATCGCGTTCCGCGTCGTGCTTCAACGTCAGCCTGAGATCGCCGCCGCTCAGGCCATGGAACGCGAAGTGGTAGACAACTTCGTGCGCCCGGAGCGGCGCGGAGTGCGCGAGCACCGGCGCGCCGAGGAGGACGCAGAGCCCGAGCGTCGCGAAGCGCGGATACCGGTGCCGCAAGGCCGGGTCATGCCGATGCATCGGTATCCTCCAGCACGAGCGGCGCGCTAAGGGGCTCGCCATCGAACCACACGGTGCCGTCCCGCGCCTTCAGTCGTCCACTGGCGTACCAGCCGATGACGCGCGGATAGAGCACGTGCTCGCGCGCATGCACGCGTGTGGCGAGGCTGTCTGGCGTGTCAGCGGCGTGCACCGGCACGCGCGCCTGCGCGATCAGCGGGCCGCCGTCGAGCTCGTCCGTCACGAAGTGCACCGTGCAGCCGTGCCACGGCGTGCCATCGGCGATCGCGCGCCGGTGGGTATCGAGCCCGCGGTAGGCGGGGAGGAGCGAGGGGTGGATGTTGAGGAGCCTGCCCGCGTAGCGGGCGATGAACGCGGGCTGGAATATCCGCATGTAGCCCGCGAGCACGACGAGCCTGGCGCCCGAGGCATCGATCGCCGCGATCAGCGCCGCGTCGTGGGCCGCGCGGTCGGGAAAGGATTTAGGTGGCAGCGCAACGGTCCGGACGCCGAGTGCGCGGGCCCGCTCGAGGCCGCGGGCGCCCGGCCGGTCGCTCAGGACGCTGACGATGTCGATCGGAATTTCGCCGCTTGCGGCGGCGTTCGCGATCGCGGCGAAGTTGGTGCCCTCGCCCGAGAGGAGCACCGCCACCGGGAGCCGATGGCCGGCTTCAGCCTTCGAGGACGACACCGCGACTGCCCGCGCGAATCTCCCCGATGGGTACCGCCGTCTCGCCGCATTCCCTGAGGCACGCGAGCGCGCGCGCCACCGCGCTTGGCGGCACCGTCACCGTCATGCCGATGCCACAGTTGAACGTGCGATGCAGCTCCGTCTCGTCGATGTTGCCGGCGTCCTTCAGCCACTCGAACACCACCGGGCGCCGCCAGGCTCCGCCGTCGAGGCGGACCTCGAGGCCCTCCGGCACCACGCGTGGCAGGTTGTCGAGGAGGCCGCCGCCCGTGATGTGCGCAAGTCCGTGCACCGGCACTTCGCCCACGAGCTTCAGGAGGCTCTTCACGTAGATCCGCGTCGGCGCCAGCAGGAGCTCGTAGAGCGACTCGCCCCCCACGCGCGTCGTCGCATCGGCCGCCTTGAGTGCGAGGAGCTTTCGGATCAGCGAGTAGCCGTTCGAGTGCGGACCCGAGGAGGCGAGCCCGAGGACCACATCGCC
This sequence comes from Pseudomonadota bacterium, assembly GCA_025356075.1. Taxonomy (GTDB): domain Bacteria; phylum Pseudomonadota; class Gammaproteobacteria; order Steroidobacterales; family Steroidobacteraceae; genus CAIKZZ01. The sequence goes on from JANXUT010000081.1 coordinate 39,178, forward strand.
GGCCTCCGTGAGGCTGCCGTCGATGAGGCGGTCCTCCTCGGCGATGCCGACGCAGAACCCGGCGAGGTCGTAGTCGGCGCCGTGGTACATGCCGGGCATCTCGGCGGTCTCACCGCCCACGAGCGCGCAGCCCGCCTGCACGCAGCCCTCGGCGATGCCGGCGATCACGCGCTCGCCGACGCCGATGTCGAGCTTGCCGGTCGCGTAGTAGTCGAGGAAGAAGAGGGGCTCCGCGCCCTGCACGACGACGTCGTTCACGCACATCGCGACGAGGTCAATGCCGATCGTGTCGTGGCGGCCGGTGTCTATCGCGAGCCGAAGCTTCGTGCCGACGCCGTCGGTGCCGGAGACGAGCACCGGCCTTTTGTACCGGTCGAGCGGCACCCGCACCAGCGCACCGAACCCGCCGAGGCCCCCCAGCACTTCCTTGCGCAGCGTGCGCTTCACGTGGGGCTTGATCCGCTCGACCAGCTCGTCGCCCGCGTCGATGTCGACGCCGGCGTCGCGGTAACTCACGGAAGGACGCGGATCTTGCATGGGCTGGACCGGGGGAGGGGTTGGCAGGGCTGTGGTATTTTACATGGCCATTGCGCCGCCGCCGGCCGCGCCTGCCCCAACCGGCCCCGGAATGAACTTCATCGGCCCAAGCACCCGTCTGGCTCTCGCCCTCCTCGCGCTTGCGCTCGCGACCCACGCGCGGGCAGCCGCTGTCGAGGGCCTCTACGAGGGCACGGTTCCGGGCGATGCCGCGAGCGCCCAGCGAGCCCAGGTTGCCGCCGAGGCGCTCAAGCAGGTCGTCGTCCGCCTGACCGGACGCCGGGCCGCCCCGAGCGACGCGGCGCTCAGCTCGGTGTTCGCCGAACCCCTCCGGTACGCGCAGACCTACCGGAGCCTCGCGCAGGGCCAGGTGGCGGTCGGATTCGATGCCCGCAGCCTCGATGCGGCGCTCCTTGGCGCCGGCCAGCACCTCTGGTCCCGCGAACGGCCCGCGACGCTTCTCGTCGTCGTTGGCGATCGCCCGGGCGCCCCCGCCTCGCTCGTGGCCGCCGACCCCGACCAGAAGCGCGAGCTCGAGCGGACGGCGCAGCTGCGTGGCCTCCCGGTCGTCTGGGTGACGGGCCTCGATGCGCCGACCGCCCAGGCCCGAGTCGCGGACGCGCAGGCCGGGCGGCTCGAGCCGCTTCGGGCGCTCGCACGCCAGTTCGGCGCCGACGGCGTGCTGGTGGGCCGCGGTAGCGGCGCCGGCAGCAGCTGGAGCTGGCTCGGGCCCGCCGGCACCGGCAGCTTCACGGGTGCTTCCGCCGAGGCCATCCACGCGCTCGCCGATCGCTACGGCGCGCAGTTCGCGACCCAGTCGGCGACCCCGGGCGGCGTGCTCGGCGTCGCGGTGCGCGGCGTCCGCGACCTGCCGGGCTATGCCCAGGCGACGCAGCTCCTCGCCTCGATCGAGGGCGTGCGCGAGGTCGCGCTCGAGGAGGTGCTCGGCGACACGCTGCGCTTTAGGGTCGCCTTCGCGGGCGACGCCGATACGCTCAAGCAAACCGCCGCCCAGTCGGGCCGGCTCCTCCCGGACGAGGAGGCAGCCGCCGACGGAGCCGTGCACTTCGTGCTGCGGCCGTGACGGGACGCTGGATCCCGAACGCGATCTGCGTGCTCAGGATCGCGCTGGTGGCGCCGGTCGCGATGACGCTGCTGCACGGTGACTACACGACAACGCTGATGCTCTTTGCGCTCGCCGCCGCCTCCGACGGCCTCGACGGCTGGCTCGCCAAGACCTTCGACTGGACCTCGCGGCTCGGCGGGATCCTCGACCCGATCGCCGACAAGCTCCTCCTCGTGACCGTCATCGTCACGCTCGTCGTCTGCGGGCTCGTGCCCGCGTGGCTCGCCGCGAGCGTGGTGCTGCGCGATGTCGTCATCGTCGGCGGCGCGACCGCGTACCACTTCCTGATCGGGCGTCTCGATGCGCACCCGACGACCGTGAGCAAGCTCAACACGCTCGTGCAGCTGTCGTTCGTCCTGATCGTGATCGCGGCCGCCGCGTGGCCCGAGGTGCCGCGGCCGCTCGTCGTGGCGCTCGGCGCCGCGACCTTCGTCACCACCCTCGTCAGCGGCATCGACTACGTGCTCACCTACGCGAGGCTCGCCTGGCGGGAGAGCCACCGACGACCGGCCGCCGCGGCGCGCTGATGGAGCAGCTGCCCCTCGGCGTGCGCTTGAGGACCACCTCGAGCTTCGCGAGCTTCCACCCGGGCGAGAACGCGGCGCTCATTGCCGCACTCGAGGCGCGCGCGCGCGACCCCGGGCTGCCACCGCTGTGGGTGTGGTCCGCGCCCGGTGCCGGACGCAGCCACCTGCTGCAGGCCGCCTGTGCCCGCGCGGGCGAGCTCGGCCGGCGCGCGGGCTACCTGCCGCTCGCGGCGCCGTGGCCGACCGCGGCGCTCCTCGGCGGCTTTGAGTCGCTCGACCTCGTGTGCCTCGACGACCTCGACCGCGTCGTCCAGGGCGATGAGTGGCAGCAGACGCTCTTCGCGTTCTACAACGACCTGGCCGAGCGTGGTGGCAACCTCGTGATGAGCGCGGCGGGACCGCCGCAATCGCTCGGTGTTGCGCTCCCCGACCTTGCCTCCCGCCTCGCGGCCTCGATCGTCTGGCACTTGAGGCCGCTCGATGAGTTCGACAGGGCCGAGGCGCTCACGGTGCGCGCGCGGGCGCTTGGCATCGAGCTCACCGAGGAGACGCTCCAGTACCTGCAGCGGCGCCTGCCGCGCGACCTTTCGGTGCTGTGCGATGCGCTCGACCGGCTCGACGCCGCCGCGCTCGCGCAGCAGCGGCGCCTCACGGTGCCGTTCGTGAAGTCGGTGCTCGAGCTGCCTGGCGACTGAGCCTCAGGCACGCGGTGAAGGCGACCGCGAGCGCGAAGGACACGAACACGAGCGCGGTTGCCACCCGGCGCGCGCCCGGGTTCGCGACGAGCTCCATGAGTCCGTAGCCGAGGTAGGGCGTCGTCAGCATGAGGCCGCCGAGGTAGGCATCCGGGCGGCCGCGCACGAGCGGACGAAGCGCGAGCAGCCACGGCGCGACACCGAGCGCCGCCGCGAGCAGCGCGGTCGATGGCGTGTAGTGGCGCGCGTGCCAGGCGATGAAGAGCGCGATCAGCGCACCGAGGAGCCCGAACGCGATCCGCCGGGCGTGCGAGAGGGCGTTCACGCCTTGGCGCGCGGCGCGAGCCTCGCGGCGAGTTCGGCGACGCGCCGCCCGAGCAGGCGGGCGAGGTCCTTCTCATCCGCGCTGAGGCCGGTCTCCCCGGCGCGCGCGACGTGGCCCGCGCCGTAGGGCGAGCCGCCGCCCCGGGTCGTCGTGAGCGCGGGCTCGGTGTAGGGGAGGCCGACCAGCACCATCCCGTGGTGCAGGAGCGGCAGCATCATCGAGAGCAGCGTCGATTCCTGCCCGCCGTGGGCGGTGCTGGTCGAGGTGAAGACCGCCGCGGGCTTGCCCACCAGGTCCCCGGACGTCCAGGTACTTGCCGTCCCGTCGAGGAAATATTTGAGCGGCGCCGCCATGTTGCCGAAACGCGTCGGGCTGCCGAGCACGAGGCCGTCGCAGGCGGCAAGCTCCGCATGGGTCGCGTACGGCGGTCCGCTCGCGGGCACCGGTGGCGCCGGGGCTTCGATTACCGTGGTAACCGCGGGTACCGTGCGCAGCCGCGCGGTGACGCCCTCGACGCTTTCGACGCCGCGGCATACGTGCCGGGCGAGCTCGGCGGTGGCGCCGTTGCGGGAGTAATACAGAATCAGGACTTCCGGCATCGGGGTCTTCGGCAGCGCCTGAGAACGTCCTTGCTTGACTGAGGATTCTGGCGCTTGCTAGCGTCGTTCAAACGAAAGTAGAGGCGGGATGATCGCATGTTTCTAGGGCTCAGGCGCTGCGCGCTCGGCGCGCTTCTCGTGCTGGCACTGGCCGGCTGCGCGGATGCGCCCGTGCAGGCGATGAGCGACACGCGCCAGGCGATCCAGGCCGCCGAGGCGGCCGGTGCCCAGACGGCGGCGCCGGAGGACCTGGCGGCGGCACGCGACGGGCTGCGCCGCGCGGAGGATCTGCTGCGCGCTCGTGATTACCGCAGCGCCAGGCGCGAGGCCTTGGGCGCGCGGGCGCGCGCCGCGGCGGCGCTCGCGGCAAGCTCGCCCGTCCCTGCGACCCGCTGAAGTCCCGTTCAGCTGCGCCAGCGGCTCGACAGCCGCCCGAGCACGAGATCGGGATACTCCCGCCGCCCGGTGCTGCCGTTGTAGCGCGACAGCGCGCGCCGGTAGTCGTTGCGCTCGTTCAGCATGTAGAACGCGAGGATCTCGCAGCCGAGCCGCACGTTGAACTCGACGTTGCCGAAGAGCCGGTTCTCGACCCCTAAGCTGCGCGGCCAGAACGGCATCACCTGCATGAGCCCGACGGCGCCGGCGGAGGAGACCGCGTAGCGGTCGAAGCGGCTCTCGATGTCGATCACGGCCAGCACGAGCTCAGGCGTCATCTTGAGCTCGATGTGGCGCTGCTCGCGATAGCGATGCACGATCGAGCGTGTCTCGCAGTAGACGCTGCCGAGGATCTTGAGCCTCAGCGACTCGTCCGCAACGAGGCGGGCGAGCCTGGGCTCCTGCAGCTTCCTGAACACTTCCTCGCCGAATCGCTCGTCGTGCGGATCGCAACTCGGCTCCGCGATCGCCGCCTGCACGACGGCCTTGAGCCCCGGGTCCATCTGCCGGTCGGCGCGCGCGAGCGGCGCGAGCAGGAGTCCCGCGAGGACGAGGAGCAGGGCGGCGGCGCGCCGCGGGCGCCTAAGCGCCGCGGCGGCCGTTGAGGAATTCAACCGCATCGCCGAGCGGGAAGTCTTCGCTCGCGCTCGCCCGGCGGTGGCGGTACTCGAGCTTGCCGGCGTCGAGGCCACGCTCGCCGATGACGATCCGGTGCGGTATTCCATAAAGCTCCGCATCCGCGAATTTTACGCCCGGCCGCGCGTCGCGGTCGTCGAACAGCACCTCGAACCCGGCCGCGCCGAGCTCGCTGTAGAGCCGCTCGCTCGCCTCGCGCACGCGCGGGGACTTCTGCAGGTTCATGGGCACCAGCACCACGTCGAAGGGAGCGAGCGCATCCGGCCAGATGATGCCGCGCTCATCGTGGTTCTGCTCGATCGCCGCCGCCACCACGCGCGTGACGCCGATGCCGTAGCAGCCCATCAGCATCGCATGCGCGGTGCCGCCCTCATCGAGCACCGTCGCGCCGAGCGCATCGCTGTACTTGGTGCCGAGCTTGAAGATGTGGCCGACCTCGATGCCGCGCGCGATCTCGAGCGTGCCCTTGCCGGTCGGGCTCGGGTCGCCGCTGACGACGTTGCGGATGTCCGCGGCGGTCGGCTCCGGCAGGTCGCGCCCCCAATTGACGCCCGTCAGGTGCATGCCGCCCGCGTTCGCGCCGCAGATGAAGTCGGCGACGGCGAGCGCCGCGTGGTCGGCGATGATCCGGCACTTCAGACCCACCGGGCCGATGGAGCCCACCTCCGCGCCGAGTTCGCGGGCAATGTGCTCGGGTGAGGCCATGCGCAGAGGATTGGCGACGCCAGGCAGCTGCTGCGCCTTGATCGGATTCAGTTCGTGGTCACCGCGCAGGATGAGCGCGACGACCGAGCCGTCCGTGCCATCGACGATGAGCGTCTTCAGGCACGCGCCCGGCTCGACCTTGAGGAGCGCCGCGACGTCGGCGATCGTGCGTACGTGCGGTGTCGGCACGCGCGCGAGCGTCTGGCCCGGCGCCGGCCGCGGCGCCGTCGGCGCGAGTGCCTCGGCCTTCTCGAGGTTGGCGGCGTAGTCATCGCCGTTGGAGAACACGATCGCGTCCTCGCCCGAGGCCGCGAGCACGTGGAACTCCTGCGAGCCCGTGCCGCCGATCGCGCCTGGGTCGGCGAGCACGGCGCGGAACTTGAGTCCCATGCGCGTGAAGATGCGCGTGTAGGCGTCGTGCATCAGCCGATAGCCGACGTCGAGCGAGGCCTCGTCGACGTGAAAGCTGTACGCGTCCTTCATGATGAATTCGCGCGCGCGCATCACGCCGAAGCGCGGCCGGATCTCGTCGCGGAACTTGAGCTGGATGTGGTAGAAATTCACCGGCAGCTGGCGGTAGCTCTTGAGCTCGCGGCGCGCGATGTCGGTGATGACTTCCTCGTGCGTCGGCCCGTAGACGAACGCGCGCTCGTGCCGGTCCTTGATGCGCAGCAGCTCCGGTCCGTACTGCTCCCAGCGACCGGACTCCTGCCACAGCTCCGCCGGCTGGATCGTCGGCATCAGCATCTCGAGGGCGCCGGCGCGGTCCATCTCCTCGCGGATGATGCGTTCGGCCTTCTTGAGTACCCGGAAGCCCATCGGCAACCAGCTGTAGAGCCCGGCGGCCAGGCGCCGGATAAGACCTGCGCGCAGCATCAGCTGGTGGCTGATGACCTCCGCCTCGGCCGGGACTTCCTTCAGGTTTTGCAGTGGGTAGGCAGACAGACGCATGCGGGGCGGGGCCTCTGGGGGGACGGGGACGGCGCGGGGAGGCCGCGCCGGAGGGCATCTTAGCAGGCCGCCCCGGAACCCCGGCGGTTGGTGCCGGCGCTCGCGAGGCCCTATGATCGCAACGCCATGGACCTCGACGAGCACGAGACGGACACCTCCTCAGCCCCGAGCCGGCGGCGGGGGGTGTTCCTGCTGCCGAACCTGCTGACGACGGCGGCGCTCTTTTCGGGCTTCTACGCCATTGTCGCCGCCATCGACGGCAACTTCGACCGGGCCTCCATCGCGATCTTCGGCGCGATGCTGTTCGATGGCCTCGACGGCCGGGTCGCGCGCTGGACCCACACCGAGACGAACTTCGGCAAGGAATACGACAGCCTGTCGGACATGGTCTCGTTCGGGATCGCGCCCGCCATCGTCGTCTACCAGTGGGGCGTCGCGCGCCTCGCCGAGTACAACGCGACGTGGGGCCGCATCGGCTGGCTGGTGACGTTCTTCTACGCGGTCGCCGCGGCGCTCAGGCTCGCGCGCTTCAACACCCGCACCGCCGCGGTCGACAAACGCTACTTCGAGGGGCTGCCCTCGCCCTCGGCGGCGGCGGTACCGGCGGCGTTCATCTGGTGCGCGCACGCCTACGGCCTCGGCGGCCTGAACGGCCTCGTGATCGCCTTCGTCGTGACCGCGGTCGCGGGCCTCCTCATGGTCAGCCGCTTCTACTACTCGAGCTTCAAGGGCGTGACGCTGACCGGGCGCGTGCGCTTCACCTACGCGATCCTGATACCGCTGACCTTCGTCGTGATCTTCATGGAGCCACCGGCCGTGCTGCTCGCGCTGTTCGGCGCGTTTGCGCTGTCGGCGCCGAGCGTGTGGCTGTGGCGCCGGCTGCGGCGTCCCGCCAGCGCGCCGACTCCGCCGCCCGGGGGCGGCTGATGGACGCCCGCCGCGCGGCGATCCTCGACACGCTCGGCGTCGAGCGCTACCGCGCCCGCGCCGGAGCTCCCGCGGCCGCGGCCGCGGCCGCGGCCGCGGCCGACGGCGCGACGGATGGCGCGGCCACGGGCTCGGCAGATGCGCGCGCAGCGATGGACTGGGACTCGCTCGCAACGGAAGTCGCGAGCTGCACCCGCTGCTCGCTTGCGGCGACAAGGACGCGGACCGTGTTCGGGGTCGGCGATCGCAGCGCGCGCTGGTTCGTCGTCGGCGAGGCGCCGGGCGCGGACGAGGACCGGCAGGGCGAGCCGTTCGTCGGCCGCGCGGGCCAGCTCCTCAACTCGATGCTGCGGGGCACCGGGCTTGCGCGCGAGCAGGTGTACATCGGCAACGTGCTCAAGTGCCGGCCGCCCGGCAACCGCGATCCGACCCCCGCGGAAGTGCGCTGCTGCATGCCGTTCCTGCACCGGCAGATCGCGCTCGTGAACCCCACGCTCATCCTCTGCGTCGGGCGGATCGCCGCGCAGAACCTGCTCGGAACCGACACGCCGATCGGCAAGCTCCGCGGCAGCGTGCACACGCTTGCACCCTTCGGCATCCCGGTCGTCGTGACGTACCACCCGGCGTATCTGCTGCGCTCGCCCGGCGAGAAGCGCAAGGCGTGGGAGGACCTCAAGTTCGCGATGGGGGTGGCGCGTGGCGACCGCGCGTGACGATGTCCCGGCGCCGCGCATCACGCACCGGCGCATGGTCGAGGCGGACCTCTCGGCGGTCATCGACATCGAGAGCGCCGCGTACATGTTCCCGTGGAGCCTCGGAATCTTCCGCGATTGCCTCAGGGTCGGCTACACCTGCCGGGTCCTCGCGGCGGGCGAGGACATCGGCGGCTACGGCATCATGTCGATGGGCGCGGGCGAGGCGCACATCCTGAACGTCTGCGTGCGCGCCGACCTGCGCGGGCAGGGCACGGGCCGCCGGCTCATCACCTGGCTCCTCGATGAGTCGAGGAACGCCGGCCACGGCTGGGCGTTCCTCGAGGTCCGGCCCTCGAACCGCCCCGCGATCCTCCTGTACGAATCACTCCGCTTCGCCCCCGTCGGCATCCGCCACGGCTACTACCAGGCGGTCGGCGGGCGCGAGGATGCGATCGTCTACCGCCTCGATCTCGATGCCTGGGGCGAGGCGCGCGAGCGGGCCCTCAACGCCCAGCGCCGGGGCCGGTAACCCGCTACCATTTGCGCCCCCTCGAGGCCGTAGCGCTCCCATGACCGAGTCCGATGTCACCGCCGCGATCGAGCGGCGTCGAACCTTTGCGATCATTTCGCACCCCGACGCGGGCAAGACGACGCTGACCGAGAAGCTGCTCCTCTTCGGCGGCGCAATCCAGATGGCCGGCACCGTCAAGGGCCGCAAGGCCGCGCGGCACGCGACCTCCGACTGGATGCGCCTCGAGCAGCAGCGCGGCATCTCGGTCACGTCCTCCGTCATGCAGTTCCCGTTCCAGGGCCGCGCCGTCAACCTGCTCGACACGCCGGGTCACGAGGACTTCTCCGAGGACACCTACCGGACGCTGACCGCGGTCGACTCCGCGCTGATGGTCATCGACTGCGCGAAGGGCGTCGAGGAACGCACCATCAAGCTCATGGAGGTGTGCAGGCTCCGGGACACGCCCATCATGACCTTCGTCAACAAGCTCGACCGCGACGGGCGCGAGCCGATTGAGCTCCTCGATGAGATCGAGACGGTCCTCGGGCTTAAGTGCTCGCCGACGACCTGGCCGATCGGCATGGGGCGGGAGCTCAGGGGCATCTACCACCTGCGCGAGGACCGGATCTACGTCTACTCGGCCGGCGAGAAGGGCCGCGCCGGCACGAACCTCGTCATCGAGGGGCTCAACTCCGAGGCGGCGGGCGAGCTCCTCGGCGAGCGGCGGGATGCCTTGCGCGAGGAGATCGAGCTCGTGCGAGGCGCGACCCCGCAGTTCTCGCTCGAGGACTACCGGCTCGCGCGCCAGACGCCGGTGTTCTTCGGCTCTGCCATCAACAACTTCGGCGTCGAGGAACTGCTGGCGGCGTTCGTCGAGTACGCCCCGGGTCCCCAGCCGCGCGCGACGACGGGCCGCGAGGTCGAGGCGACGGAGCCGAAGTTCTCGGGCTTCGTGTTCAAGATCCAGGCGAACATGGACCCGGCCCACCGCGATCGCATCGCATTCCTCAGGATCTGCTCGGGCCGCTACCAGCGCGGCATGCGATTGCATCACGTGCGCCTCGGCAAGGAAGTCAGGGTCGCGGATGCGCTCACGTTCATGGCGGCGGACCGCCAGCAGGCCGAGGAAGCCTACGCGGGTGACATCATCGGGCTTCACAACCACGGCACGATCAACATCGGCGACACGTTCACCGAGGGCGAGAAGCTCAACTTCACCGGCATCCCGAACTTCGCTCCCGAGCTCTTCCGGCGGGCGGTGCTCAAGGATCCCTTGAAGGCGAAGGCGCTGCAGAAGGGACTCGCGCAGCTCTGCGAGGAAGGTGCGACGCAGCTCTTCCGGCCGCTTCGGAACAACGACATGATCCTCGGCGCCGTCGGCCAGCTGCAGTTCGAGGTCGTGGCGTTCCGGCTGCAGGACGAGTACAGCGTGCAGTGCGTGTTCGAGGCGATCGGCGTCGCGACCGCACGCTGGGTGACGGCAAAGGATGAGCGCAAGCTCGCGGAATTCCGCGAGCGGGCCTACGACAACCTCGCGGTCGATCACGCGGGCGACCTCGTCTACCTCGCGCCGTCGCGCGTCAACCTCGAGCTCACGATCGAGCGCTGGCCCTCGATCACGTTCCGCGAAACGCGCGAGCATCTCTCGAACGCCGCCTGAGGCGGCGCGGCCGAGCCATTTGGTGCGCTGCAACGCGCGCGCCGCGCGGCCGCAATCCCGAAGCGGCTTGTCTTCGCGCCCCGCGATCACGGATCATGCGGGCGACTTCAAGAAAAATCCGACGGGAGTAGCTGCATGACCAAGCGAGTCGCATACGTCACCGGTGGCATGGGCGGGATCGGCTCGGCGATCACGACGCGCCTCTGCCAGGACGGACTCACCGTCGTCGCCGGCTGCGGCCCGGGCTCGACGCGCAAGGACCGCTGGCTCGGCGAGATGCGCGCGCGCGGCTTTGACGTGCACGCCTCCGAGGGCAACGTCAGCGACTGGGAGTCGACCCGCGCGGCCTTCGAGAAGGTGCGCAACGAGATCGGTCCCGTCGACATCCTCGTCAACAACGCCGGCATCACCCGCGACGGGACGTTCCGCAAGATGTCGCTCGAGGACTGGAACGCGGTCATCGAGACGAACCTCAACTGCCTCTTCAACGTCACCAAGCAGGTCATCGACGGCATGCTCGATCGCGGCTGGGGCCGCATCGTCAACATCTCCTCGGTAAACGGCCAGAAGGGCCAGTTCGGCCAGGTGAACTATTCGACCGCCAAGGCCGGCATCCACGGCTTCACGATGGCGCTCGCGCAGGAAGTGGCGAGCAAGGGCGTGACCGTCAACACCGTCTCGCCCGGCTACATCGGTACCGACATGGTCCGCGCGATGCGCCCCGATGCGCTCGAGCGCATCGTCGCGACGATCCCGGTGAAGCGGCTCGGCACGCCCGATGAGATCGGCTCGATCGTCGCCTGGCTCGCCTCCCCCGAATCCGCCTTCGCGACCGGCGCCGACTTCTCGCTGAACGGCGGCCTGCACATGGGCTGAGTCCGGCGGCGGAGGGGCCGCGGCCCGGCCGCGCGATCCTTCGGCGTCGGTCACGCCGCGCTCGCAAGTCTTGCTGCCCGCCGAGCGCGGGGCGCCGACGCGGCGGTTGAGGGATTCAGCGAGCCGCCGGGTTCACTCCACGAGCTGCGCGACGAATTCGGTCCAGGCCGGCTTCGCGATCATCACAAGCGCCGCGCCGTTGCTGAGCACGACGAGCGCGGCACCCCAGCCGAAGGCGGGGTGCAGCCGCCGCTGCACGAGCGTGTCGATTGCGACCGGCACCAGCACCATCAGCAGGCAGGCAATGACCGCGACGACGTCGTCGTCGACGAGTCGCGCGAGCGGCGGCCCGAGCAGGCTGAGCGCGGCGAGCGTCATCAGCCGCTTGTGGATATCGGTGCGACGGCGCCAGATGAGCGCGGTAGCGACCAGGATCACGAACACCCCGAGTACGACCGCGTCGAAGCCGGCGACCGCCGCCGCGATGGGGAGGACGTCGGGGTCGTCGAGCGACCGAATGACGAACTGGCGCGCCGTCGCGAGCCCGAGCGGTACGAGAACGAGCGCAAGCGCGGCGCCCGCGACACCGAGCACGCGGTGCAGGTCGGCCCTGCCGGCCCGGATCAACGCGGCCTGGACGACGTACAGCACGAACCACAGCGTCATGACCGAGCCGTGCAGGTGCAGCAGCAGCGGCAGCGACGGGGCGCCGAACAGGGCCTTCAGGTAGTAGGAGCGCGAAAACCCGACCAGCACGACGCCGAGCGCAAGCGCGCTCATCCCGGCGTACAGCCGCCGGTCGAAACTCGCGCAGATGGACCTCGACCCGCCCATGCATGAGCCTCCTTCGCCGTGCAAGCCCGCGGCAGGCCGATTCTAGCTCCGGCCCGCTTGGTTAGCGCCGGGGCTCGAGGTCGCCGGCTGCGGGCGCCGGTGGCATCGGCGAACGGCTGCGCGAGTGCCTGTCTCGGGGCGACGGCCGCGCGAGGGCTGCGCACGCGGGGTTGTCGGTCGATCGCGATGCGTCGCCGTCGCCCGGGTCATCCGGAGGAGGCGCGGACCTCGGGCGAGCGGATGAACTCGCGCGCGAGGGCGAGGAACTCGGCGCGTTCGCGGGCGGTGGCGCCCGGCAGGTAGCGCAGCGCCACGTAGGCCTCGACCAGCGCGCCGAAGCGCGGCGCGAGCACGGGCTTCAGGCGCGCCACCCGCCGCCCGAAATCAACCGGCCCCTCGGCCTGCCCCCGCGCAAGGCCGAGCGCCGCGAGCCGCGCGCACGCGGCGAGCCAGGCGCCCTGCACCGCATCGCCGCGCTTCGGCCGGAGCTCCCATGCGAGCCAGCCGGCGAGCGCGAGCGCGGCGAGCGCGAAGCCTGCACCGAGCGCGATCGCAAGCCCCGCCCAGCCGGCGGAGCCAAGCCCGAGCGCCGCGAGCAGCCGCGCCTGCCGCTCGGGATTGAAGCTGACGATGCCCTCGTACCAGGCGGTGCGCGCCGCATCGAGCGCCGACCCGAGTTTCCGGATCCAGCCGTAGTCGGGCTCGTACCAGGGCGCGGCGGCTTGCGCGCGTTCGCTCGGCGAGAGGCTGCCGTTCCTGACGCGCTCGGGCGCCACCGCCGCCGTCGGGTCGACGCGCACCCAGCCGCGGCCCTCGAGCCAGACCTCGTTCCAGGCGTGCGCGTGCGACTGGCGCACGAGGAGGTAGCCGCCGTAGCTGTTGAAGTCGCCGCCCTGGTAGCCGATGACGACGCGGGCCGGTATCCCGGCCGCGCGCATCAGCACCGCGAACGCCGAGGCGTAGTGCTCGCAGAACCCCTCGCGCGTACCGAACAGGAACTCATCGACCGGCTCCGCCCCGAGCGTCGGCGGCTCGAGGGTGTAGGCGAAGGGCGCCTGGCGGAAGAGGTCGAGTACGCGCTCGATGAGCGCGGCGTCGGCGGAATTGCCGGCACGCAGCGCCAAGGCGTAGGCGACCGCGCGCGGCGCGCGGCCGGGCGGGAGCGCGAGGTCGCGGTAGCGAAGGTCGCGCGGCAGCGAGGAGGGCATCACGCTCGCCGCCGGAACTGAGCGGAGCGAGTAGCTCAAGCGGGCGGTCACGGGCCGGCGCTCGAGGATGGTCCGGTCGAAGTACACAAGCTGGGTCGCGCGGCCGCGCGCGGCGAGCTCGGCGGGCCACGTCGTTACCGTGTCGAGGCCGGGCAGCCACTCGCGCTCGGTCGGCTCGAGCGCGATCCGGTAGGCGAACTCAGGCCCCCGCGGCACGATCTCGGGCGCGCGCGTGTCGGCGAAGGTGCTCTGGCGATGCCAGCCGCGACCGTCGAACTCCTCGAGCACGAGCATGCGGAAGTAGCGCGCCTCCGCCGCCGGCAGCGCGCCCTCGAACCAGACCCGGAATGCCGGGTCGTCCGAGCGCGACAGCTCCGCGACGTCCCCCGGGCTCATCGAGTCGCTGATGCCGGTCGTGTGAGCGGCGGCGCGCGCCGGCACCGCCCAGAACCGGCCCTCGATCCTCGGCACGAACAGGAACAGCACCGCCGCGAGCGGCAGGCCGAGGAGGAGCGTGCGCGCCGCGAGGTGGAAGGGCCTCACGGGCGTGTTGGCCTCGGCGGGGCGATGCACGCGCGCGAGCGCCGCGGTCAGGAGCCAGGCGACGAGGAGCGTGTAGGCGAGGCGCCCGAACGATTCCTGGTAGAGGAGGGTCGCAAGGCAGAGGAAGTAGCCGATGAAGACGAGCACCGCGTGGTCGCGCGGCAGGCGAGTCTCGGTGAGCTTGAGCGCGGCCATGACCGCCAAGAGCGCGGTGCCCGCGTCGAGCCCGTTGAAGGTGCGATAGCCCGCGAGGATCGCGAGCGTCGCGGCGAGTGCGACGGCGAGCTTCACCACCCGCGGCGGCAGCGCCCAGCCGCGGTGTTCGGCGGCGAGCCGCCAGGCGATCGCTCCGGCGACGGCCGCGCTCACCCACGGCGGGAAGTGGCTGACGTGCGGCAGGAGCGCGAGGCCAAGCGCGCCGCAGGTGACGAGGAGCCGGACGAACGCGGGCGCGAGCCGGCTCATGCGCCGAGCCTGAACGTCGCAAGCTGCGCGAGGCAGCGGTTGCGGTGTGCGAGCCCGGCACCCGGCGGCACCTCGCTCGCCTCGAGCCGCACGCCGTAGCGATCGCCGCGCTCCTCCGCATCGACCACCCAGCGCGCGAGCCGCTCGAGCCGCGCCTCGAGGTTCGCGCCGGGCGTCGAGGCGAGGTCGAGCACGATCGGCGCCCGCGCGGCGCCGACGAACTCCTTCACGACCATCTCGCCGCCGCGCGCCCACGCCTTCCACGCGATGCGCCGCGGCGGGTCGCCGGGCCGAAATGCCCGCAGGCCCGCGAAGTCCTCCTCGCCACGCGCGCGGCCGTCGTGCGCTGAGCCCGACTCGGTCTCCGGCGGCGGCCCCTCGCGATCGCGCGGCGCTGGGCGCGGGTACACGAGGCAGTCGATCGCCGGGTGGATCCAGGTCCACGCCGTGAAGAGTCCGAGCGGGAATGTCGACTCGACTTTCAGTCGCTCGAGGCGGATGCGGCCGCGGCGCTCGGTCGCCACCTGCACGTGCGCAGTCGCCGTCGCGCCGTCCGCGACGCTGACGGGCGAGGCTGCATGCGCAGAGTGCGTCGCGGACTTCAAGAGGAGGTCGGTGCGCGCATAGGGCGCGGTGAGCGCGAAGCTGAACTCGGCGGCCTCGCCCGCGTAGGGCGCACGCGTGCCGGCAGGCGCAACGGTGAGCCCGGCGAGGTTCCGGTGGCACTGGTGCATCGCGACCCAGCCGGCGGCGGCGAGCAGGAAGGTGAGCGCGAGCGCGAGGTTGTTGCCGTAGTTGAGGCCGCCGAGCAGCATCGCGAAGAGCATCGCGGCGAAGGCAAGGCCGAGCCCGGTCGGCAGGATGTAGACGCGCCGGCGCGAGATCGTGACGGCGCCCAAGTCCGCGCCATGCCGGCGGCGCGACCAGGCGACGACACGCTCGCCGAGCGCGTGCTGCAACGCCCGGAGTCGCCGACGCGCTGCGCCTGCGTTACTCACGCGTCAGCTCAAGGCACCGCGACCGCAGCGAGCAGGAGCTCATCGAGATCGGCATCGGCGCTGCCATCGACCGCGGCGCGGCGTTGCAGCCGATGGCCCGCCACCGCGCGCACGACCGCCTGCACGTCCTCGGGCAGCACACCCGCGCGCCCGTGCAGGAGCGCCCAGGCCTGCGCCGCCCGCAACAGCGCGATCGCCGCACGCGGCGAGAGCCCGGCGTCGAAGTGGCCGGACGCACGGCTGTGCTCGACGAGCGCCTGGACGTAGTCGAGCAGCGGCTCGGCGACGTGTACCGGCGCGACGTACTGCTGCAGCTGCGCCAGCGCGCTCGCGGGAAGCTGCGGCTTAAGTTCGGCGAGCAGGCCGCGCCGGTCGCGCCCGCGCAGGAGCTCGCGCTCGAGCGCAGCAGCGGGATAGCCAAGCTCGATCCGCATCAGGAAGCGGTCGAGCTGGGATTCGGGCAGCGGGTAAGTGCCGAGCTGGTAGCTCGGGTTCTGCGTCGCGACGACGAAGAAGGGATCGGGGAGCGCGTGCGTCTGGCCATCGACCGTCACCTGCCGCTCCTCCATCGCCTCGAGGAGCGCGCTCTGCGCCTTCGGCGTCGCGCGGTTGACCTCATCGGCGAGCAGCAGCTGCGTGAACACCGGTCCCTTGTGGAACTCGAAGCGGCCGTGCTCGCGATCGTAGACGGAGACGCCGAGGACGTCCGCCGGCAAGAGGTCGCTCGTGAACTGGATGCGCTGGTAGCTCAAGCCGAGCACCCGCGCGAGCGCCTGGGCGAGCGTCGTCTTGCCGACGCCCGGCAGGTCCTCGATGAGGAGGTGGCCGCGCGCCAGGAGGCAGCTGACGGCGAGCCGCACCTGCCGGTCCTTGCCGAGCACGATGGAGTTGAGCGCCGCGACGACGGGCTCGAGCGCGCGCCTCGCCTCGGCGCCGTGGCTCACGGGGCAGCCCCGAGCCGCCGCACGCGCTCCAGCTGCTGCGTAAGCTGGCCGAGCTCGGCCTCGAACTCCGCGAGCCGGCCGCGCTCCTGCAGGACGACCGCGGCCGGCGCGTTGCCGACGAAGCTTTCGTTGCCGAGCTTGGCGCGGGTCTTTCCTAGCTCCTGGTTGAGCTTGCCGATGCGCTTCTCGAGGCGCTGGGTCTCGGCCCCGACATCGATGAGTCCCGCCATCGGCAGGAGGATGCGCATCTCCCCGAGCACCGCGATCGCGGACTCAGGTTCCGCCGCACCCGCCGCGAGAGCCCCCAGGCTCCCGATGCCGGCCAGGCGCTCGAGCCACTGGCGCGTGCGCTCGATTCGCTCAAGCGTCGCGCCCGCGGCGCCGGCGAGGAGCACCTCGACGCGCCGCGACGGGGCGATGTCCATCTCGCCGCGGATCTGCCGCACGGCGAGGATGAAGTCCATGACCCAGCGCATCTCCGTCTCGATGGCAGGTTCCCGCGGCCGCGCGGCCGCGACCGGCCAGGGCTCGCGCATGATCGTGGGGCCAGTCCGTCCCGCGAGGGGGCCGACGCGCTGCCAGATCTCCTCGGTGATGAACGGCATGAGCGGATGCAGCGCCCGCAACAGCACCTCGAGCGTCTCGATGAGCGTCCGGCGCGTCGCGCGCCGCTCCTCGGCCGTGGCGGTCTCCGAGTTCAGCACCGCCTTGCTGAGCTCGAGGTACCAGTCGCAGAACTCGTACCAGGTGAACTCGTAGAGCGCCTGGCTCGCGAGGTCGAGCCGGTAGGCGATGAACGCCTCGTGCGCGGTGGCGAACGCGGCGGTGCTGCGCGAGCGGATCCAGCGATCCGCGAGCGATGGGCTCTCGGGGCCGGGACCCAGGTCCTCGCCCTCGACGCTCATCAGCACGAAGCGGGCCGCGTTCCAGAGCTTGTTGCAGAAGTTCCGGTAGCCCTCGATCCGCCCGACGTCGAAGCGGATGTCGCGCGAGAGCGTCGCGAGCGAGGCGAAGGTGAATCGGAGCGCATCGGTGCCGTAGGCGGCGATGCCGTCCGGGAACTGCTTGCGCGTTGCCTTCTCGATGCCGGCGGCGAGGTGCGGCTGCATGAGGCCGGTGGTGCGCTTGGCGATGAGCGCCTCGAGGCCGATGCCGTCGATGAGATCGAGCGGGTCGAGCACGTTGCCCTTCGACTTCGACATCTTCTGGCCTTCGCCGTCGCGAATGAGGCCGTGGATGTAGACCTCTCGGAACGGCACCTCGTCCATGAACTTGAGCCCCAGCATGATCATCCGGGCGACCCAGAAGAAGATGATGTCGAAGCCCGTTACCAGCACCGCGGTCGGGTAGAACTTCGTGAGCTCCGGCGTCGCCTCGGGCCAGCCGAGCGTCGAGTAGGGCCAGAGGGCCGAGGAGAACCACGTGTCGAGCACGTCCTCGTCCTGGCGGAGCGCGCGCGTGCCGAGATCGTTGGCGGCGCGGACCTCCGCTTCGCTGCGCCCGACGTAGATGGTGCCGTCGTCGGCATACCACGCCGGGATGCGGTGGCCCCACCACAACTGCCGGCTGATGCACCAGTCCTTGATGTTGCGCATCCACTCGAAGTACGTGCGGTCCCAGTTGGCCGGCACGAAGCGGATGCGGCCGTTCTCGACCGCCTCGATCGCCGGCGCCGCGAGCGGCTGGACGCGCACGTACCACTGGTCGGTGAGCCAGGGCTCGAGGATGGCATTGCTGCGATCGCCGCGCGGCACCATGATCTTGTGCGGCTCGATCTTCGCGACGCGGCCCTCGGCCTCGAGCTCGGCGACGACCAGGCGACGCGCCTCGAAGCGATCAAGTCCACGAAAGCGCTCCGGCACGCCGTCGTTGAGCGCGGCATTCGCATCGAAGATGTTCAGCAGCGGCAGGTTGTGCCGCATCCCGAGCTCGTAGTCGTTGAAGTCGTGCGCGGGCGTTATCTTCACGCAGCCCGTGCCGAAGGCGGGATCGACGTAGCTGTCCGCGACGATCGGGATCTCGCGCTCGGCGAGCGGCAGGCGCAGGCGCCGGCCGACGAGGTGGCGGTAGCGCTCATCCTGCGGATGCACCGCGACCGCCGTGTCGCCGAGCATCGTCTCCGGCCGGGTCGTCGCGATGGTGAGCGTCCCTGAGCCGTCGACGAGCGGGTAGCTCAGGTGCCAGAGGCTGCCCTGCTCCTCCTGTGACAGCACCTCGAGGTCCGAGAGCGCCGTGTGCAGCACGGGGTCCCAGTTGACCAGGCGCTTGCCGCGGTAGATGAGTCCTTCCTCGTGCAGCCGCACGAAGGTCTCGGTCACCGCCGCCGATAGCCCGGGGTCCATCGTGAACCGGTCGCGGCTCCAGTCAACGCTGGCGCCGAGGCGCCGCATCTGCCGGGTGATCATGCCGCCGGAAGTCTCCTTCCACTCCCAGACCCGCGCGACGAACGCCTCGCGACCGAGGTCGTGGCGGGTCTGGCCGGCCGCATTCAGCTGCCGTTCGACGACCATCTGCGTCGCGATGCCGGCGTGGTCCGTGCCGGGTTGCCAGAGCGTCGAGTCCCCGAGCATTCGGTGCAGGCGCGTCAGCGCGTCCATGATCGTGTCCTGGAACGCGTGCCCCATGTGCAGCGTCCCGGTCACGTTCGGCGGCGGGATCACGATCGAGTAGGGAGCCCCTGCGCCGCTCGGCGCGAAGTAGCCGGCGGCTTCCCAGATCGCGTAGCGGCGCGCCTCAATGTCTTGCGGTGCGTAGGTCTTGTCCATCGCGGCGTCAGTTCGGGAGCTTGTGGGTGTCGGGCGGGTGGCCGCGGTCGCGGTAGTGCGTGAACCGCTTGCGCCCGGCGTCGCGGCGGGCGGGTTCGGCGTCGACGAACTCGGCGACGCGGCCGTAGCTTTCGTAGAACGCGGGCACGTCGGTGGCAAGATTCACGAGGAGGTCCGCGGCAACCGGCTGCTGGCAGCCGACCCACACCGGCGTCGCCGGCGGCGCGCCTGCGAGGCTTCCCGGCTCGCGCGCGAGCGCGTGTGGGACGAAGGCGCGGTCGGCGAAGGTCCAGAGGAGCGTGTCGAAACTCTCCGCCTCCGCCTCGGTCGCGAGGTTCACGCACACCGTCAGGTTCTGCAGGAACGCCTTCTCGATGACCCGGCACGCGTACACGAGCCGCGCGCGATCCTCGGCGCCCTCCAGCACATAGAAGTCGATGCGCGGCGCCATCAGGTCCGCGACAGCAGGAAATCGACCAGCAGCGGCACCGGCCTGCCGGTACTGCCCTTGTTCGCGCCAGAGACGTAGGCGGTGCCGGCGATGTCGAGGTGCGCCCAGTTGAGGCCATCGACGAACTTCCACAGGAAGCAGGCCGCGGTGATCGCCCCGCCTTCGCGACCGGCGACGTTGGCGAAGTCGGCGAAGTTGCTCTTCAGCTGCTCCTGGTACTCCTCGCCGAGCGGCATCTGCCAGCACGGGTCGCCGGCGCGGCGGCCGGAGGCGAGGAGCGCATCGGCGAGTGTCTGGGTGTTGCTCATCACCGCGCTCATGTGCTGGCCGAGCGCGACGACGCAGGCGCCGGTCAGTGTCGCGATGTCGATGACGACGGAGGGCTTGAAGCGACGGCTGTAGGTGAGCGCATCGCAGAGGATCAGGCGCCCCTCGGCGTCGGTGTTCAGCACCTCGATCGTCTGTCCCGACATCGAGGTGACGATGTCGCCGGGCTTGGTGGCGCTGCCGCCCGGCATGTTCTCGCAGGCGGGCACGATGCCGACGACGTTGATGGGCGAGCCGAGCGCGGCGAGCGCCTTCAGCGTCCCGAACACCGAGGCGGCGCCGGTCATGTCGAACTTCATCTCGTCCATCCCGCCCGGGTCCTTGAGCGAGATGCCGCCCGAGTCGAACGTCACGCCCTTGCCGACGAGCGCGACGGGCGCCGCTCCCGGCCGGCCGCCGCGGTACTCCATGACGATGAGGCGCGCGGGCTCATGCGTGCCGCGGGTGACCGACAGGAACGAGCCCATGCCGAGGCGCTTGAGCTCGGGTTCAGCGAGTACCCGCACGCGGATCGAGCGGTGCTCGCGCGCGAGGCGCTTGGCGACGGTGCCGAGGTAGCTCGGCGTGCAGACGTTCGCCGGCAGGTTCGCGAGGTCGCGCGTGAGCGTGCTGCCCGAGGCGATCGCGGCGCCGTGCAGCACGCCGCGCTTCATCGCGCTGAGCTCGTCCTTGGAGGCGGCGACGACCCGTACGTGCGCGAGGCGCGCGGGGGAGGGCTTGCGGCTCGACTTCAAGTCGGGGACCCGGTAGCGGGCGAGGCCGAACGACTCGATTGCGAGGCGAGCGCGGTAGTACGCATCCACCTCGGGCACGGACTCCGTGGTCAGCAGCAGGCGCGCCTCGCGCGCGCCCGACCGAAGTACCGCCTGCGCGGCGGTGAGCACGGCGCGGCGGTAGCTGCGGCGGTTCCAGGACTTGCGCGGGCCGAGACCGACCAGGAGGACGCGCGCGGCGGGGCCGGGTCCGAGGTCTGGCACGAGCAGCGTCTCGGCACTGCGGCCGGAGAAATCGCCGGCCTTCAGGATCCGGCTGAGTCGCCCGCCGAGCCTCACGTCGAGCTCGCGGGCCGCGGAGCCGAGCTCGGAGCGCTCGTGCACGCCGACGATCGCACAATCAGTACGCGCGCGGCGCGCGCCGCCAGCCTCAACCGTAAATTCCATGCGTCTCTCCGTCGCTCGGCCATCGGACGAACCGGTCGGGTCCCGTCGAGTGCCCTTCTACGCGCGCTGCTTTCGGTTAAAGTTACAGGGCATGGCCGCGCCGCGGCCGCCGCTCCCGTCCGTGACGAGAGTGTACTTCATGGGCTCGCGAAAGCGCCTGCAGACGAGCGCTCTAGCGCCGCGCGGAGGCTGGTTGAGTACGCTGGACCGGTACGTGCTGCGCGAGGTGGCCCAGGCCTGGTTCGCGGTCACGGGCGTGCTTCTCGTGATCCTGGTCAGCAACGAACTCGCGCAGATCCTCGGGCAAGCCGCGGAGCGGGGCTACCCCCGCGCCGTCCTCCTCGAGCTCATCTGGCTGACCTCCGTCCAGAACCTGACGGTGCTCGTGCCGGTCGGCCTGCTGATCGGGATCGTGCTGGCTCTCGGGCGGCTGTACCACGAGAGCGAGATGGCGGCGATTCGTGCCTGCGGCATCGGGCCCGGCCGGCTGCTCCGGCCGATCGGGATCCTGACGGTGGTGGTGACCGCGATCCTGGCCTGGACGGTGCTGATCGCGGCCCCCGCCGCCTTCGGCCGGGCCGAGGGGATCAAGCGCGAGGCGCTGCGCACGGCCGAGTTCGGGCTGCTCGAGCCCGGCAAGTTTCACACCTTCGCGGGCGGCAGTGCCGTCTTCTACGCCGAGTCCGCCGACCCCGACGGCACGCTCCACCGGGTGTTCCTGCAGCGGCGCGCCGCCGACACGATCGAGGTCGTGCTTGCCGACCGCGCGAAGCACCTCGTGGAGGAGGACGGGGCGCTGCACGTGCTCGTCCTCTACGACGGCTCGCGCTACGAGGGGAGTCCCGGCATGCCGGTGCTCAGGCGCGTGCGTTTCCAGGAGCACGGCGTGCCGGTCCGCCTCGGCGCCGGGAGCTCAGGGCCGCTCAGGGTCGAGACGCGCCCGACGCTTGATCTGTGGCGTGACCCGTCCGCCGAGGCTCAGGCCGAGTTCCAGTGGCGCGTCTCGCTGCCGCTGATGGCGGTGATCGTAGCGCTCCTCGCGGTGCCGCTCTCGGAGCTGCGTCCCCGGCAGGGCCGCTACGGGCGGATCGGCGTCGTGATCCTCGTCTTCTTCATCTACGTGAACGTCTTGTCGGCGGCGCGGACCTGGATCGAGAAGGGGTGGCTCAGCCCCGCCATCGGCGTGTGGTGGACGCACGCGCTCGTGCTCGCGCTCGCCGCGTACCTGTGGCTGCGGCACTCGCCGCCGCGCTGGGGGAGCGCATGAAGCAGCTCGACCGCTACCTCGGCCGCCAGATCCTCTGGTTCACGCTCCTCGTCATGGCGGTGCTGGTCTGCCTCGCCGCGCTCTTCCTCTTCATCCAGGAGCAGGACGGCATCGGCACCGGCTCCTTCGGCATGCTGGATGCGGTGTTCGTGACGCTGCTGAGGCTCCCCGCCCAGGCCTTCCAGCTCCTGCCGGTCGGCGCGCTAATCGGTGCCCTCGTCGGGCTTGGCAATCTCGCCCGCGGCAGCGAGCTCATCGTGATCCGCGCCGCCGGTGTCTCGGTCGCGCGGGTCGCCTTGACGGCGGCCGGTGCCGGGTTCGTGCTCTTCCTTGGCGGCGCGGTCGTGGGCGAGGTGCTCGCGCCGCCGCTCGAGACGTATGCGAACCAGATCACCACCTTCGCCAAGTACGACAAGTTCAGCTTCGCCGGCCGCGCCGGGATCTGGGTCAAGGATGGCGATCGCATCGTCAGCATCGCGCAGCAGGCTTCCGACAACAGCTTCGGCGGCGTGTACGTGTACATCGTCACCGACGGCGCCGACGGACGGCAGCGGCTTGCAGCGCTCGCGCACGCCGACAGCGCCGAGCTCGTGAAGGGGCGCACCTGGCGGCTCAGGAACTACGCCGATTCGCTGCTGGGCGACGAGGGCGTCGCGACGCGCCACCTGCCCGAGTTCGACGTCGAGAGCGCGGTGAGCCCCGAGTTCCTTGGCATCGCGGTAGTCAATCCCGGCGAGCTGCCGCTGCGCGGCCTTTATCGCTACGTGCAGCACCTGAAGGCCAACGGCCTCGAGACGCGCTCGTGGGAGGTCGCCCTCTGGGCGCGAATCGCGCGGAGCCTCTCGACGATCCTCATGTGCGTGCTGGCGGTGCCGTTCGTGTTCGGGCCGCTGAGGTCGGCGGGTGCCGGTTCGCGCACCGTCATCGGCATCGTCGTCGGTGTCGTTTACTTCCTCATCAACCGCCTGCTCGAGAACGGCGGCGACATCTATGGCTTGAACCCGCTCCTCATCGCCTGGGCGCCGGCGGCGGCGCTCGCGCTCGCCGCGGGCGTCGCGGTCGTGCGCACCCGCTAGCCGGCCGGCGCCGCGCGGCGGACGCGCGTGCCCGACAGCCGGTCATCGAGCGTGCCCGCGCCGGTGAGCGCGTGCCACGTGAAGCTCGCGCTCACCGGCGCGAGGCAGGCGATGAGCGTGAGCGGCCCACCGCGATGCGCGATCATCACGAGGACGCCGGTGATCGCGAGCACGTAGAGGGGCGCAGCGATCGCGAGCCTGAGGAGCGCGCGTGCCGGCGTCGCGAGCGCGCCCGCCACCGTCTCGAGCCGGATGTTCCAGGCCTTCATGCCGAGAGTCTGGCCGCGGCGCGTCCAGGCCGGCACGTAGAATCCCGCAACGCAGGCAAGCAGCAGCGCGCAGTACGCATACTCGTAGCGCCCGACGCTCGCGCGCGTGATCGCCTCGCCGTGCGTGAAGACCTGCAGGAGCGCGGTCACGAGCATCAGCACCGCGAGCAGCAGGAGCCCATCGTAGGTTGCCGCGGCGAGGCGACGGAACGTCCCCGCGCTTGCGCCCGCCAAGTCAGTGCCTCAGCAGTTCTTGGCGCGGACGGAAGATCGCATCGAAGCGATAGGGCGGCAGGCGGTACTCGTGGCCCCTCGTCACCGCCTCGATCTCGGCCGCGTCCTGCGCGAGGCGCTCGGGCGTCGGCGCATCGGGCGGCGCGCCCTTCGCATGACGGGCGGCGAGCGCGGCATCGAAGTGCGCGGAGACGCTGAGCCAGTGCTCGGCGCCCGCGCCGCTCGCGCTCAAGCTCAAAACCAAGCCGTCGTAGCACTCCACCGTCGCGCGGTGGCGCTTCTCGCCCGGGGGAGGCGCCACCGCATTCCGGACCTCGTCAAACTCGAGGTTGCCGAAGGCGCTCGCGGAGGAGTCCGCGGCGCCTGAGTTCGTGAGCTCAAGCCCGCGTGGCAGGTTCGGGACGGTGAAGTGGGCGGCGCCGCGCTCAGGGCGCTCCGCCGCCCAGGCGGGACCGTCGGCGCGCTCGATGCGCACGGCGGCGATACGCGTCGCCGCAAGGTCGAGGAAGCCGCGCGCGAGCCAGTCGTGCGGCGTGCGCGCAAGGTCGACGCCCGGGCGCGCCTCGACGGCGTTCGCCTGGCCTGGCAGGCGCACGAAGACGCCCTGCATGCCCGCGGCGCGGCCAACGATCAGCGCGACCGGAGCCTTCGGTCCGGTGAGTTCGAGCCGCACGGACTTCGCATCGGCGGCGGACGGATCCTCGACGCCGAGCAGGGCGTAGCGCGCGGGCTCGGAGGTCTTCGTCTCGACGACCTTCAGCTCGCCGAGCGCGACGAGCAGGCGGCGGACGCGCTGCGCGTCGGCGGGGTAGGAGGCCTCGCGCACCTGCCAGCGCCCCTCGACGCGCTCGAGCGTGATGATGGGTTTCGCGCCTTGACCGACCAGCCGGATGCCGGTCACGGCATCGAGCTCGCCGGCGAGCGCTGGCAGCACGCTGCGCCCGATGGCGGCATCGCTCTTCGGCGCCGGCGGGCGGTTCAGCCAGAACGCCGCCGCGCCCACCAGCAGCGCCAGCGCGAGCAGGATGCCGAGCCGCCGCGGGTTCATGCGTGGGCCGCGCGCTGCCGGCGCCGGCGGCGGCGCACCCACAGGACGATGAGCGTCACGATCGAGAGAAGCGCCGGAACCGCGGCGATGTTGACGATCTTGAGCGTCGTGCCGAGCCGCTCGATTTCCTGGTCGAGCCCGCGGCGGACACTGCGCAATTGCTTGCGGATCCGCGTGCGGTCTTCCTGGAAGCGCTCGAGTTCCTTGCCCTGCTCAGGGGTCAGCACGAGCGAGGAGCGGTCGGCGCGGTGGGTCTGAAGGTCAGCGAGCTTCTTCTCGGTCGAGGCGAGCTCGCGCTCGAGGTCGACTTCGGTCGCGCGCAGCCGCTCGTCCGCGCGCGCCCGCAAGCCATCGACGCGCGTGAATGGCCTCGAGTAGCTCGCCCGGCCGCGGATGCCGATGAGATCGGCGCTGCCAGTGAGGTTGTCGATCGCATTCAGCACGAAGTCGCCGTTGCTCGCCCAGGGCTCCAGGAACTGCTGGCCGGAGGCCCCGCCACTTCGGACCCACAGCATGTCGGAGAGAAAGTCCGTATCGGCGACGACGACGACATTGGCGGGCGTCGTGCCCTTGGCGAGGTGCGGACCCTGCGCGGCGATCCCGGCGGGCGCGCCGCCCGGGTAGGCGCTCGGGAACAGGCCCGCGAGGCGCGCGGCGACCACGTAGCTCGTGCCGGTCGCCGTGAACCCCTGGCGCAGCATCTCCGGGGTCGCGCCCGAGGCGAGTCGTTCGACCGGGATCGGTGCCGACTGCTTGCCCGAGGTGACGAGCGCCTCGAACGTGACGCCCTGGACCACGTGCGCGACCAGGAAACCGGGCGTGCCGAAGTTGAGCGTGTCGAGTCCGGTCGTGATCACGTCGCGCTTGGCGAGGCTGTCGGGGCCGAAGCCCGCAAAGCCGAGGTGGCGGATCGGGTCGCCGCCCGCGCGGTTGCCGACGAGGAGCGCGTGCTCGAGGTCGCCGAAGGCGACGTGCGGGTCAAAGCCCACGCCCCACGCCGCGAGCATGGGCTCGAGCGTCGAGCTCTTGTCACCGCCCGCGTAGCCACCGGCTTCGGCGCTCGCATCGAACTGTGCATCGGGGTCGACCGACAGGAAGAGGTGGCCGCCGCCGACGACGTACTGGTCGATCGCGTAGCTGAGCGAGGGGTTGAGCCCTTTCGGCTGCACGATCAGCAGCGCATCGAGCCCGGCCGGGAGCGCGGTCGCGGTGGTCGCGATCGTCTTCACGTCGAAGAGCTCGGCGAGTTCCGCCTCGACGACCCAGGGCGGGCGGGCGCCGCCGCCGTTCGGGTCGAAGTTGCCGGTCATCGGTAGCGTCGTCAGGAGGCCCACGACCTTGCGCTTGGGTTCCGCGAGCTGGTGGATCACTCGCGCGACGTCGTACTCCAGGAACTCTTCCTTCTGCGGCTGGAAGAACTCGATGACGGCGCGGCCGTCGGTCGAGTTGGTCGCGGCGAGCCCGAACCAGATTGAATCCCCGCCGTTGCCGACCGGCACCGCCTTCAAGCCAAACTCGGTCGCGCGATCCTCGTCCTCCGAGTAGGGCTCCGGATCGATGACGTGTAGCGACAGCTTGCCGCCTGAGCGCGCCGCGAGTTCCTCTAGGAGCTCGCGCACCCGCGTCGCGTAGGCTCTGAGCGGCGGCGCTGAGGCGGAGGCCTTCTGCGAGAAGTAGAAGTAGAGGTTGAGCGGCTCTTTCAGCGTTCCGACCAGGTGTTCGGTGCCGGCGCTCAGGGTGTAGAGGCGGTTCTCGGTGAGGTCGAGCCTCGCGCCCTTGAGCGTCGCGTTCGCGAGCACGGTGAGCCCGACGAACAGCGCCGCGAGCGCGAGGAAGGTGGCGACGCCAAGGCCTTTCTTGCTGAGTGGTGTCACGCCTAGTCGGCCTTGCGCATTTCGAGGACGAGTGTCGTCGCGTACAGCCACGCGGCAATCGTCATCGCGAAGTAGAGGATATCCCGGAGGTCGAGGACGCCCTTCGAGATCGCCTGGAAGTGCGTCAGGAAGCTGAGCGAGGCGATCGCATCGAGGACGCCCGGCGCCGCCCAGCCCCGGAACGCATCGAGCACGAGCGGGAACCCCGCCAGCAGCAGCAAGAAGCAGACGACCACCGTGAGGATGAACGCGATGACCTGGCTCCTGGTCGCCGCCGAGAGGCACGAGCCGACCGCGAGGAAGCCGCCCGCCATCAGCAGGCTGCCGAGGTAGCCCGCGACGATCGCGCCATTGTCGGGGGAGCCGAGATAGTTGACGGTAATCCAGATCGGGAAGGTGAGCGCGAGCGCGAGACCGATGAACGTGAGGCCGGCGAGGAACTTCGCGGCGACCGCGGCGCCCGGCTGCACCGGCAGCGTCAGCAGGAGCTCGATGCTGCCGCTCCGGCGCTCCTCGGCCCAGAGGCGCATCGCGACCGCCGGCACCAGGAACAGGTAGAGCCACGGCAGGAAGCCGAAGAAGGGCGCGAGGTCCGCCTGGCCGCGCTCGTAGAAGCCGCCGAGCGAGAACGTGAAGCTGCCGGCGAGCAGCAGGAAGATCACAATGAACACGTAGGCGAGCGGCGTCGCGAAGTAGCTCGCGAGCTCGCGCCGGTAGATGGGGCCGATGCCGTTCACGGCGCCACTCCGCTCGCGGTGACCGTGCGGAACACCTCGTCGAGGCGCCCCGCCTCGAGCCTGAGCTCGTTGAGGCTCCAGCCCTCGCGCGCGGCGAGGGCGCTGATCGCGGCGAGTGGCTGTGCGCCAGGCGTCGCGAGCGCGGTCAGCTGCCCCGGACGCTCGCCGGGCTCGACCGCGGCGACGCCGACGACCTCGCGCAGCGCCGCCTCGATGCGCGCCGAGTCCGCGGCGAGCGTCGGCGCGAGCGTGACCGCATTGTGGTAGCGCGAGCGCGCCTCGAGCGCGGCGGGCGTGTCATCGGCGAGCAGGCGCCCGGCGGCGATGATGATCGCGCGCGTGCAGACCGCGTCGACCTCCTCGAGGATATGGGTCGAGATCACGATGGTCTTGCCGGGGGCCATCTCGCGGATCAGTGCGCGGACCTCGTGCTTCTGGTTCGGATCGAGCCCGTCGGTCGGCTCATCGAGCACGAGCACCGGCGGGTCGTGCAGGATTGCCTGGGCGAGGCCGACCCGGCGCTTGAAGCCCTTCGACAGCGTCTCGATCGTTTGGTCGAGCACGGGACCGAGGCCCAGGCGTGCGACGGTGTCATCGATGCGCCGCGTGCGGTGCTCGCCCGCGAGGCCGCGGACGTCCGCGATGAAGCGCAGGAACGAGCGTGGCGTCATCTCCGGCCAGCTCGGCGCGCCCTCCGGCAGGTAGCCGAGCGCGCGCCGCGCGGCCTGCGGTTCGCGCGCGACATCGTGGCCAAGCACCGCGGCGGTGCCCGCGGTCGGCGCGATGAAGCCGGCGATGATCCGCATCGTGGTCGACTTGCCGGCGCCGTTCGGCCCGAGGAAGCCGAGAATCTCACCCGCCCCGACCCGAAAGCTGAGCTCCCGGACGGCATGGACGTCGCCGTAGGTTTTGCTGAGGCCGCTGACTTCAATCATAGATGGCGTGTGACTCGCGCGGGCGCCGCGGAGTTCCCAATCCGGGGCTCGGGCCGCGATTCTGCGGAAGAGGCGTCGCCGACGCAACGTGCGGCGCGCCCCCCGGGTCGGGCATCATCGACGCCTCGCGCGAGAACCGCATGCCAGACGCCTCATCACCCGTTGCCGCCACGGGCTCCCCGCAGCTGATCCGCGACCTGCCGGTGCGACTCG
Source organism: Pseudomonadota bacterium (assembly GCA_025356075.1). Taxonomy (GTDB): domain Bacteria; phylum Pseudomonadota; class Gammaproteobacteria; order Steroidobacterales; family Steroidobacteraceae; genus CAIKZZ01. The sequence continues at coordinate 67,731 of JANXUT010000081.1, forward strand.
CGCACTGGGGGCTCGCGATGACGGTCACGGGCTCCTTCGCGAGCCATTACGCCGGCACTGCCGCCTTCGCCTGGCACGTGCGCTTCGGCGCATCGACGCTCGGCCTCGTCGTCTTTCGGATCAGCTGGGGCTTCGTCGGCTCGCGCTATGCGCGCTTTGGGTCGTTCCTGCGCGCGCCGTTCGGCGCCGGTGCGCCCGATTCGCCTGCGACCCTCACGCGGGCGGGCGGCTGGATGGCGCTGGCACTCCTGGCGCTCCTGCTCGGGCAGGCAGTCAGTGGCCTCTTTGCCAACGACGAGATCCTCGACGCCGGCCCCTTGAGCGGCTGGGTCGCGCGCGGCCTCAGCAATGCGCTCAGCACCTGCCACGAAGTCCTCTCGAGCGTGCTGATCGGGGCGATTGCGCTGCACCTCGCGGCGGCGCTCTTCTATCGCATCGCGCGCCGCGACGATCGGATCACGCCGCTCGTGACAGGCTATCGCCGCGACTTGCCGCCGGGAAGCGCGATCGGGAGCGAGCACCGTTTGCTCGCGCTTGCCCTCGTGCTTCTCATCGCACTCGTCCTCGCGCTCGTCCTGTGGCTCGCGCCGGAGCCGCTCGAGCTTTAGCGGAGCGGCCTCAGTGGTCGCTCTTGTTCTTGAACTTCTTGTGGCACTCCTCGCACGTATCGACGAGTGCACTGAACGCGGGCTTGATGGCGCCAAGGTCATTGCCGGCGGCGACGCTCGCGAGCGTGGTGCTGCGGGTGCCAAGCTTGCGCAAGAGTTCCTCGAAGGTCGCGCGGTCGGTCCACACGCTTTCCTTCGCTGCCGTGTGGCCCTCGATGTAGGAGCCCGGCGGAAAGCCCTCGAGGATCATCGGCACCAGGCCCGCGACGCGGTTCGCGTGCAGCGAGAACGCGGCCGGGTCGTAGGCTGCCTTGCCCTTCACGACCTCGCCCATCGCGGTCACGTTCCACTCGATCACGTGGTAGAGCGAATGGCGGTAGTGGATCGCGCGCTCGGCCGGGCTGTGCGGATCGGCGCGCGCGGCGAGGACGGTTGCGCCGAGCACGATCGCAACAAGCCCTGAAAAATACAGACGGACGACTTTCATGGGATACCTCGCGGCTCGGCTGCGGCCGGGAGGAGGGAGACTACTTCGGCGCCCGCCTGAGTGCCAATCGCCGTCGTGACGGCGAGAGCTACTCGGCGCTCTGCCGCTCGATCTCGATCTTGTGCGTGCGCAGGATCTTGCGGACTTCAACCACGCCCGGCCGATCGGCGATGCGGGCGATGGCTTCGGCGAGTTCGTGCCAGGCGCGGCCCCACTTGATCAGGCGGACTGCATCCGCCAGCACCTGTCCGTCGATGCTACCGGGCGGCGGCGGCTTCGGCGCCTTGCTCGCGCCGCTGCGGCCTTCGCGCTTGCCGGCGGCGCGCGGTGGCGGCGGAGCCGGGGCCGCGCGCGCCGCGGCGGGCTGCCTCGGCGG